>CAZMHP010000094.1:0-10443 GCA_964566095.1 uncultured Rhizobium sp.
AGAAGCCGTCGCGGCCGATCTCGCGCTCATAGGTGCCGGCGGGCAGGTCGGCATGGGCCTGGCGCGAGGTCTCGCCTTCGACGCGGGGGAATTCGATCCAGGTCTTGCTCATGCGGCGCTCGTATCCTTGAGAACGCCCCGCTTGATCTGATCGGCCTCGATGCTCTCGAACAGGGCGCGGAAATTGCCTTCGCCGAAGCCCTGATTGCCCTTGCGCTGGATCAGCTCGAAGAAGATCGGGCCGATGGCGTTCTGGGTGAAGATCTGCAGCAGCAGGTTGTCCTTCTCGCCGTCCATCAAGATGCGGTCCTGCGTCAGCCGCGGCACGTCCTCGCCATGGCCCTTGATGCGGTTGTCGAGGCGCTCGTAATAGGTTTCGGGCGTGTCCTGGAACGCCGTGCCGTGCTCCTTCAGGAGTTCGACCGAGCGGTAGATGTCGGCGCTGCCCAGCGCGATGTGCTGGATGCCCTCGCCGTGATAGGCGTTCAGATATTCCTCGATCTGCGACTTGTCGTCGGAGCTTTCGTTGATCGGGATGCGGATCTGGCCGTCCGGGCTCGTCATGGCGCGGCTTTTGAGGCCCGTCAGCTTGCCCTCGATGTCGAAATAGCGGACCTCGCGGAAATTGAAGAACCGCTCATAGAAGCCGGCCCATTTGTCCATGTTGCCGCGAAAGACGTTGTGGGTGACGTGGTCGATCTCGGTGAGGCCGGCGCCTTGGTGTTCCCAGCCGCGCGCCGCGTCGGTCGGAACGAAGTCGACGTCGTAGATCGTGCGGTCGCCATAGCGGTCGACGAGATAGATCACGCTGCCGCCGATGCCCTCGATCGCGGGGATGTTGAGCTCCATCGGCCCGACCTGGTTGCGGAACGGCGTGGCGCCGAGTTCGATCAGCCTGGCATAGGCCTTCGCGGCGTCGCGGACGCGGAACGCCATGGCGCAGGCGCTGGGGCCGTGCTTGGCCGAGAAGCGCGAGCCGTGGCTGTCGGGCTCGGCATTGACGACGAAGTTCACCTGGCCCTGGCGGAACAGCGTGACGTCCTTGGAACGGTGCCTGGCGACGGCGCGGAAGCCCATGCGCCCGAACAGCGCGGTGAGCGCGGTCACGTCGGGCGCGGTGTATTCGACGAATTCGAATCCGTCGGTGCCCATCGGATTGTCCCAAAGCGCGGCCATCGGCGTCTCCCGTTGCGAAGCGCGGGAAATATAGTTTCAAATGAAACTAATTGCCAGTGTGCCGTGGAAATTTCACATTTGCATGGGAGCGGTGAGGCCGAGGAGACCGACGATCAGCAGAATCAGCAGCGCCGCGCCGAGTTCCGCGAGCACGGTCAGCGGGATGGTGTCGCGCGCCTCGGCCTCGCCGCGCGCCAGCGCGGGCAGGACGCCCAGCCGGTTGGTCAGCGCCAGCGCCACCATCACCGCCGCCAGCACGATCTTGGCGGCCAGCAGGCCGATATAGGTCGCCGACCACGCCATGTCGGCATTGCCGAGAATCGCGACGGCGTCGAGCGCGCCGGCGATCAGCAGCACCGCCACCGAAACGACGCCCCAGCGCGAGAACAGATGGAGCAGTTGCACGAGGCGCCCGGCATCGCCGATGCGGGGCACGACCTCGCGCGCCAGAACGACGAGACCGCCGACCCAGAAGCCGGCGGCCAGCAGGTGCAGGGCGTCGCCCGCCATGCGCAGCGTCGCGAAGGCGGGATTGCCGGCCGCCGCGGCGTGGCTGGTGAGCGCGATCAGGGCGAGCGCGGCGCCGGCCGTCAACGCTTTCCAGAGCGGCGCGGCATCGGCGGCGCACAGCGCGCACAATCCGAGGAGCAGGACGCAGCGCACGAGGAACACTGCGCCATAGGTCGTTTGGGTCGCGACGCTCGCGAACACCGCGGGATCGAAACCCGACCAGGCATCGCCGGCCATCTCGCCGCCGACGAAGCCGGCCGAGAGTATCGCGCTCGCCAGCGCGACGACGGCCGCGGCGGTCATCGCGCGGCGCAGGCTCCCGCCCGTGACGCCGATCGCGGCCGAACGGGCGAGCAGCGCGCTCGCCCCGAACACGCCCATCAGGCTGGCGAAATGCGCCGCGCGAACGAGGGCGAAAAGCCAGGTCACGGCAGGACCAGGAAGTTGTACCGGCCCTCGGTGCGATGGGTGTCGACCGACACGGCGTGCCAGCTCACGCGATAGCGGCCGGGCGGCAGCGGCTTCAGCGGCAGATCCATCTCGGTGCCCTGGGCGATCGCGGGTCCCGCCGCCATGTCGCGGCCGGTATCGTCGCTGACCGCGATGCCGCTGAACGCCGGCTCCAGCGCCTCGCTGAAATGCAATTCGATGCGCGTAGGCGCTTTCCTCAGATTGTCGCCCGCCGCGGGCACGGCCGGCTCCAGGAAGGCATGCGCCAGCGCCGGAGCACTGGCTCCGGCGAGGACGGCGGCGACCCATATAAGTCGCGGCTTCATGGGGTGCCTCCGAAGATCGGCGTTCCCAGGGAATGCGGGAAGATGTCGTCGATGTAGAAATGTAACTGCATCAGGACGCCGATTGTGTCGCCCGAGGCATGGTTGACGGGAATGACCGCCTCGACGCCGAGCTGGCTGTATTGCCCCGACCACACGATACCCGGATTGATCGTGCCGGTGGTACCGCCGCCGCCGGCATCGGTCGGCGTCGCAAGGGCGAACTCGACCAGCGGCGTCAGATGCGCCACGACATTCGAGAAGCCCTGGGCGCGGACATTGTTCTGCAGATAGAGCAGGCTGTACTCGACCGCACCGCTCCATTGCAGCGACTTGGACTCGGCGCTGGTTCCGGGAATGGCATAGGCGAGCACGGCGGTGACGGCCAGCGGTCTGAGCAGCGCCATCGAATCGGGCAGATCGCCGAAACCCTTGCCGATCAGAAGCTCCGGCGTGTAGGTCGTGAACGTGTCGGCGACGGCGTGCGCGCCGCTGCCGCCGATCTCGAAACTCATGCCGGCGGAGGCGACGAATTCGCTATCCGCGTCTGTCGCGAACTGCCACATCGGCGTGATCTCGAAATTGTCGAAGCCCGAGGCACTGGGGCCGCCTGGCGGATGGGCGTTGACATAGCCGCCCGCGAACGACACCGCAAAATGCGGGAAGATCGATTTGCTGTATTCGAAGTCGTAATCCTCCTCGTGATTGCCCAGCGTGATGGTCGGCAGCGCGAGTTCGTCGGCGGCGAAGGGATCGTCGCTGGCGATGGTGGCGGGGAAGAAGCGGTCGCCGACCACGCCATGGGCGTCGGCGGCTTCCGGAATGAGAAGGATGGCGGCAAGCAGCGCGATGCCTGCCAGATGTAGCGCGACGAAGGTTCTGGTCATGGGTCTCTCGTGAATGAATGGAAGGGCGCCCGCGCGACGGCGCGGACGGTTCTTACGCATCACTCAGGAGAAGATGGGCGGCGCCCGCGGCGCGTGGCTGTGGCGCAGGACGGTGCGCGCGACGACGATGGAAACGGTCGGGCGTGCGATGGCGCGATAGGCGCCGGGTGCGGCAAGGCGGACGGCCGCGAGCGCCGGCGGCGACAAGGGCGCGGCGGCGGCGAAGGCGCAAGGCGCGTGGCCGCGCTCGCGCGCCGGATCGGCCGGCGCTTTGCCGCCCGTATGAACGCCGTCGGCGGAGCAGATGACGAAGGGCGCGCCGGCGGCGGCGCTGGGCATCCAGCCGTCCGGCAGCAGCGCGCGCAGCAGCATCGCGCCCAGCGCGAGGCCGACGGCAAGCGAGCGTGCGAATGGGCGGCGCATCGTTTCCCCCGATGGCCGGTTTTGCGGCCCCGGCGCTTTGCGGTCAAGCGCGCGCGCCGTCGCAGCCCGACGACGCCGGCGCCGATGGTTACGCGGCCGCGCCGATCTTGCGGCGGCGGTAAAGCCGCAAGAACCACAGCCCGAACAGGGGAAGACCGACAGAAAGGGCGATGATCAGATAAACGCGATAGAGATTGAGCACGTATTCGCGGATCGAAAAATCATCGACCCCGTCGATTCCCAGCCGTACCAGCAGGCCGCGCACCGCCCGCGAAGCGGCGCCGTACTTGCTCCAATTGGTTCCTTCGACGCGCTCATAGTTATAGGCCTTGATATAGAATTTCGGGGTCTGAAGGCTGATGCGCGCCCAGTCCTTGTGGGTTTCCGCGGCACCGAGGGGGGCGCCTCGCGGGTCGGTCGGCGCGAAGTTGTAAAGCGGATCCATGACGATCCATTTGCCGTCGATCTTCACTTCGGTCAGCACGTGGCAGGTGATATCGGGCGGACATTTCATCTGCATCGGTTTTGCCCGCTCGCCGGCCAGCTGCATGACGCGCGTGAACACGGCAACGAAATCGCCGCATCCCGAGCGGCCCGTCAGGAGCGCCTTGCTCGGTGTGGCAAACCAATGTCCGGTCGGATCGACTTCGGGCGTGTGGAAGAAGTGGTGCCTGGGCTCCATCAATCCGTAAACGATCGACATCAGCCGCTTGGCTTTGGCGAAGCCGTGCAGGTGCTGCACCTTGGAGATGCGCACGACGTCCTGGATGATCGCGTCGTCGTAGCGCGCATCGACCCAAAGAACGGTGCAGGCGCAAAGAAACGCGCCGAAAAGGGTGAAGGCGATCTGCGCTTCGTGGCGAAGGACCGTCCGGCCAAGCGCCGAGCCGACGGCAAGCGAGCGTTCGAGTGTGCGGCGCATCGTTTTCCCCGAGTAGCCGGTTTTGCGGCCCCGGTGTCCTTCGGTCAAGCGTGCCGCCGCCGTGGGCCGGGCGGCTGAACCGCCGATGAACGGCCGCTTCAGGACCGGTTGAAGGCCGCGGGCGCAAGGTGGCGGCACATTACGAGGGAGTTTTCCATGCAGCGTTCATCGACATTCGCCCGCCGCCCGCCCGTCGCCGCCGTGCATCGCGCCGCGCCCGACATGGCGCTCGCCAGCGTCATCGTGTTCTTCGGCGTCTTTCCCGCGGTGCTCGCCGCGGGATTGGTCATGGTGCAGATGATCTCGACGCTGGCGCCGTAAACAATCCTCCATCGAGGGTGGTTTTCAGGCGTTGCGCGGCTGATATTGTTGGCACCATGAACTTCGAACCGACATTGTCCTCGCTGAACGCGCACGCCGTTCCGGATTGGTACGAGGACGCCAAATTCGGCATCTTCATCCATTGGGGGCTGTTCTCGATCCCCGCCTTCGCCGCGAAGTCCGGCTCGATCGCCGAGGCCTTCCGCAAAGACTACGACATCGCGGTGGCGCAGACGCCGTATTGCGAATGGTATTGGAACGCGATGAAGGTCGCCGAGAGCGAAAGCGCCGCGCACCACGCCGCGACCTACCACAACGCGCCTTACGAGGATTTTCGCGCGCCGTTCCTCAAAGGTCTCGAACAGTGGGATCCACGCGCCTGGGCGCGGGATTTCGCCGATGCCGGCGCGCGCTATGTCGTGCTCGTCGCCAAGCATCATGACGGCTTCTGCCTGTGGCCGTCTGCCGTCGCCAATCCGCACCAGGCCGATTGGACCAGCCCGCGCGACATCGTGGGCGAGCTGGCAGCCGCGGTGCGGGCCGCCGGGCTCAAATTCGGCGTCTACTATTCCGGCGGCATCGACTGGACCTTCAACCGCGAGCCGCTGCGCACGCTCGCCGATTTCATCGGCTCGACGCCCGGCGGCGACTATCCCGCCTATGCGGACGCGCAGACGCGCGAGCTGATCGACCGCTATGCGCCGTCGATCCTGTGGAACGACATCTCCTGGCCCGCGCCGCTCGACGATGAACTGCGGCTGTTCGCCGACTATTACAATGCGGTCGCCGACGGCGCGGTGAACGACCGCTGGCAGCCGATGACGCCCGAACGCGAAGCGCTGCGCGATCCCCAGGTGCGGCGCGGCCTGGACGCGTTCTTGAAAGCGCGCATGGCGAGCGAGACGACCAAGGGCATCATCCCCGATCTGCCGCCGCATTGCGATTTCCGCACGCCGGAATACGCCGCCTTCGACGCGATCTGCGAGAAGAAGTGGGAAGCGACCAAGGGCATGAGCCATTCCTTCGGCTTCAACCGCCGCGACACCGACGCCGACTACGAGAGCGTCGAACAGCTCGTGCACGGCTTCGTCGACGCGGTGGCCAAGAACGGCAATCTGCTGCTCAATGTCGGCCCGCGCGGCGAGGATGCGCGGATTCCGGCCGAGCAACGCGCGCGGCTCAAGGGCTTCGGCGCCTGGCTGCGCGCCAATGGCGACGGCATTTACGGCACGCGGCCTTGGGTCCGCTTCGACGGGCGCACGGCCGACGGCACGCCGGTGCGCTTCACGCGCAAGGCCGGCGCGGTGTTCGCGCATCTGCTCGGCACGCCGCGCGACGCGCAGATCGTGATCGAAGGCGAGGATCTGCCGGCCGTGTCGTCGGCGAGGCATCTCGCGTCGGGCGCGGCCGTCGCCGCCGCGCGCGTCGACGGCGGTCTTGCGCTCACGCTTGCCGCGCCGCTCGAACCGGCGCCGGCGCATGGGTTCGCGTTGTCGTGACGACTACCCCACCGCTTCGGCGACGTCGGCCGTGTCGGGCAGGGTGAAGGCGATGCGGCAGATGAAGCCCTCGGGCGGATATTCGTTCGTCACCTTGCCGTTGCGCTCGCGCGAGGGGACGAAGGCGATCACCCGCGCGCCATAGCCGTCCTTGACCGGCTTCTGCGGCGGCGGACCGCCGGATTCCTGCCACACCATCTCCACCCGCCGGCCCTCGCCGTTCGCCGCCACGCTCCACGTGAAGCGCACGCGGCCGCTCGGCGCCGAGAGCGCGCCGTGCTTGATTGCGTTGGTGGTGAGTTCGTGGACGCCGAGCGCCAGCGCGCCGCCCGTCGCCTGGCTCAGATCCAGATCCGGGCCATCGAAGGCAAGCCGCGCGGATTCGGTTTCCAGGAACGGCGCCAGCGTCGCGGCGACGACCTCGCGCACGTTCATCGTCGTGTGGTTGCCGGCCAGCGCCAGATCGGACGCGGCGCTCAGCGCGTGCAGCCGGCCGGAGAGCTTCTTCTGAAAGGCGTCGACCGCCGCGTCGGCCTCGCGCGGCCGCGAGCTCTTGATCAGCGAGTCGATGATGGTCATCAGGTTCTTCAGCCGATGGCGCGCCTCGCCCACCATCATGTCGTTCTGCTCGCGCGACAGCTTGCGCTCGTGCACGTCGGTCAGGATGGAGATCCACTCCTCGACCTCGCCGCGATCGTCGAGCAGCGGCACGGCCTGCATCGCGTACCAGCGCCAGTCGCCGCTGCCGGGATCCTGAAGGCGGATTTCGGCGCGCTGCAGCGCGACGTCCTTGAAGGGCCCGGCGGGCACGATGCGGTCGCGATCTTCCGGGTGCACCACGCTCAGCCAGCCGCGGCCGCGATAGACCGGCCAGTCGAGCCCGATCAGCCGGCCGAGTTCGGGATGCGGCCAGCCGATGCGGCCGCGATCGTCGGACACGGTCACCGCGGAGGAGATCGCCGACAAGAGCCGGCGGTAGCGCACGCCCCAGCGCCGGCTTTCGCGGAACAGAAGGCGCAGCAGCAGCGCGGCCAAGGTCTGGATCGCGGCGACGGCCGCGAACCAGGGCCATGCGACATCGGCGAACAGCCATGCGGCCAAGGCGAGACTCGCGCCGAACGCGACAAGCGCCAGGATCGCGCCGCCCCAAAGGCCCGCGACCATCAGGGCCGGAAACAGGAAGAACACGCCCCAGGGCGCGCCGACGAGCCATCCCGCCGCCGCCGCGCAGGCCCAGGTGCCGGCCGTGATCGCGGCGCGCGCCCCGAACGGAAGGCCGCCGCCGAGCCCGGGTACGTCGGACGAGGTCGTGCCGAGAACGCTCGACGCGAAACGGTCGCGCAAGCCCGTCCAGGCCGCTGTCAGCAATCCCACCACCCGTTTTGCCCCGGTCTCGCGAACGTTTTGGATCCGACCATGGCCACGGACCGCAGGGGCGCCCAACGCCACCCCTTCGTCCGCAGGATAGCGTAATCATGGAGGGCTTAAGCAACCCTTCGGCGAATAGAAGCACGCGGGTTCCGTGACGTCGCAACTTGACTTTATGTCAGAGAGCGCAAACCGTTCAAAAAACACAGCAAGTTCCCGGGGAGTGCACATGGCAGCCGAATTCGATCTGGTCCTGCGCGGCGGCACCGTCGCCGACGGCACGGGCGGCGCGCTGCGCGACGCCGATGTCGGCGTCCGAAATGGCACAATCGCGGCGGTCGGCAAAGACCTTGCGCGTGGTATGGAAGAAATCGATGCCAAGGGGCGTCTCGTTACGCCAGGTTTCGTAGACATCCACACCCATTACGACGGCCAGGCGACGTGGGACACGCGGCTCAATCCGTCGAGCTGGCACGGGGTGACCACGGTGGTGATGGGCAATTGCGGCGTCGGCTTCGCGCCGGTGCGCACCGCCGACCGCGGCCGGCTGATCGAGCTGATGGAAGGCGTGGAAGACATTCCGGGCGCCGCGCTGCACGAAGGCCTCAAATGGAATTGGGAGAGCTTCGGCGGCTATCTCGATGCGGTCGCCGCGGTGCCGCACGACATCGACGTCGCCGCCCAGCTCGCGCATGGCGCGCTGCGCCTCTACGTCATGGGCGAACGCGGCGCCAAGCTCGAAGCGGCGACGGACGAGGACATCGCCGCGATGCGGCTTCTGTCGGCCGAGGCGATGCGCGCCGGCGCGCTCGGCTTCTCCACCTCGCGCACCATGCTGCACAAGACCGCGACCGGCGATTTCACGCCGTCGCACAATGCGACGGAAGCGGAGCTGATGGGCATCGCGCTCGGGCTGAAGGATGCCGGGCGCGGCGTCATCGAGCTGATCTCCGATTTCAACCAACCCGATCTCGCCACCGAATTCGGCATGATCCGCCGCATCGTCGAAGCCTCGCGCCGGCCGCTGACGCTGTCGCTGGCGCAGGCGCATGTGCAGTCCGAAGGCTGGCGCCGCATCCTGGGCCTGATCGAGCAGGCATCGGCGGACGGATTGCCGATCAAGGCGCAGGTCGCGCCGCGCCCCATCGGCGTGCTGCTGGGCCTTCAAGGCACGATCAATCCGTTCATCACCCATGCGGCCTATCAGCCGATCAAGGACAAGCCCTTGGCCGAGCGCGTCGCGGCGATGCGCGATGGCGCGTTCCGTGCCTTGATCCTCGAAGAAAGCGCGGCGCGCGAAAAGGCGCATCCGTTGGCGCGCGGCCTGTTCGCGTTCGAGCGGATGTTCCCGCTCGGCGATCCGCCGAATTACGAGCCGCCCAAGGACAGTTCGGTCGCCGCGATGGCGCGGCGTTCGAACCGCAGCGCGGCGGACATCGCCTATGACCTGCTGCTGGAAGACGAGGGCCGCGCCTTCCTGTTCGCGCCGTTCGCGAACTATGCCGACTACACGCTCGATCCCTGCGGCGAGATGATCGCGCACAAGGATTGCGTGATGGGCCTGGGCGACGGCGGCGCGCATGTCGGCATCATCTCCGATGCGAGCTTCGCGACCTATCTGTTGACCCATTGGGGCCGCGACCGCGACCACGGCCGCTTCGACATCGCCTATCTCGTCAAGCGCCAGACCTCCGAGACCGCGCGCGCCGTGGGGCTGCTCGATCGCGGCATCGTCGCGCCGGGCATGAAAGCCGATCTCAACGTCATCGATATGGACAAGCTGTCGGTGACCGCGCCGACCATGGCCTACGACCTGCCGGCCGGCGGCAAGCGGCTGCTGCAGGGCGCGCGCGGCTATGACGCCACCATCGTGTCGGGCACGGCGATCTATCGCGGCGGCGAGGCGACCGGCGCGCTTCCCGGCAAGCTGGTGCGCGGCCCGCAAGCCGCGCCGGCCGACGCCTGAGGCCGGCGATGCGCGAACTGACCGAACAGATGCCCGTCACCACCACGGCGTTCAATTTCGGCGACATCGTCGATGCCGTCGCCGACGCGGTGGCGCCCGGGACGCCGGCCTTCGTACATGGCGAACGCGCCATCGCCTGGCGCGAGGCCAAGGCACGGATGAACAACATCGCGCGCAACCTGCATACGCGTGGTGCGGCGCCGGGCGACAAGGTCGCCTTCTACCTGCGCAACGGCATCGAATATGGCGAGCTGACCGGCGCCTGCTTCCTCGGCCGGCTGACGCATGTGAACGTCAACTACCGCTACAAGCCCGACGAGGTCGCCTACATCGTCGACAACTCCGACGCGACGGTCGTGTGCTATGGGCGCGAATTCCGCGACACGGTCGCGCAGATCCACAACCGGCTGGACAAGGTGAAGCTGTTCGTCGAGGTCGGCGGGCCCGACGTCGCGTCCTTCGCCGTGCCGTATGAGACGCTGGCGACGCGCGGCGGCGGCGGCAAGCTCGGCATCGAACGCTCGCCGCACGACCAGGTGATGGTCTACACCGGCGGCACCACCGGCATGCCCAAGGGCGTGATGTATGCGCAGGGCGA
>CAZMHP010000095.1:0-10116 GCA_964566095.1 uncultured Rhizobium sp.
CCGAACACCGCGACCGCTTCCTGCAGCGTGTCCAGCGTGGCCGACTGCACCTTGATGAGCGTGTTGTAGGAGCTTTCCAGCGCCAGCTTCTCGGTCACGTCTTCGTACAGGAAGGTGAGGCCGCCGAAGGGGTGCGGCTGCGCCACCACGCGCAAGGTCTTGCCGCCCGGTACGTGCCAGAGATCTTCCGACGGGTAGTCGCGCGGACTGTCGTAGAGCGCCGCGCGCTCCCGCTTCCAGGCCTGATAGTCTCGCTGCTCCGGGAGCTTTCGCCCCTCGCGCAGCCGGTCGAGGATGTCGCCGTCGGCCGGGTGGCCGTCCAGCCATTTTTCGGAAAGGTCCCAGAGCCGCGCAAAGGCGTGGTTGTAGAACGACAGTTTCTGGTCGCGGCCGAAGATCGCCACCGCCGTCGCGAGCTTGTCGAGCGTGTCTGCATGGGCATCGACGTGCTGCTGCAGCTTGGCTTCGGCGGATGCCACGTCTGTGACGTCGATCGCGCTCCCGATCACGCCGACGCCGTCGATCGGCGTTTCGGTGAACGCCAGGGCACGGCGATGGCCGCCCACGACGGCGAAGCGGCGCGCCTCGTAGGCCGTTCCCTGATTGCGCGCCGTCGCGGCGAGATCGCGTTCGGTGCGGTCCAGCGCCGACTGCGCCGTCGCCGCTTCCTCCCATGTCTTGGCGCCGGTCGCGGCCAGGAACGTCTTGTTGCCCCAGACCAGTGCGAGCGTCCTATCCCGGAGCCATACGGGGATGGGAAGCGCTTCGAGAATGGCGCGGAAATCGAATCCTTCCCGGGTCACGACCGGCTCTTCCTCGATCCATACCGCCGCCATGCCGCCGACGGCGCGGCCGCGCACCGTGAAGGCGCGCGCATCCTTGTCGTGCGCGATGATCGAGAACCCGGCGCCGCGTTCCGACAAGTCGTCCAGTGCCTGGCTGACGGCGGTCGCTTCGGCGCCCTTGAGGCAGGCGTCGAGCATGGCTTCGGCATTGCCATAGGTCAGCGGCGGCTGGCCGTCCCGGCCCCAGACGATGACGGCCTCGCGGCCGGCGGCAAGAAGCGCATCGCGCTCGCCCACGGCGGCGCGCGTCCGTGCCCCCGCTTGTCGCAGCGCGCGGCGCAGCTTGCCGGCGCTGTTCTGCTCGGCGAGGGCCCAGAGGGCGGCAGCGATGGCGAGCGCCAGCGCTCCCGCCGTAACGGCGCTCAGCAGCAGGGATTGCTGGGTGGCGGCGTCGCCGGCGGCGAGGGCAGGGCTGGGCGCACAGAGAAATCCCGCGACGGCGGCCAGCGCTTTCGCGAATCCTCCCCTGACGCCAGGGCTCTTGTTCTGTCCCATTTTGGGACGCATCCCGGCTGCCCCCGATTCCCGTTTGCAGCGACGAATCACTGTGGAATCAAGATGATAGGCGGGTTAACCGTGACCGCAAGGGAGAGTAGTTAAGAAAGTGTAAAAAACTAGATGTGGCTCACAGCTCAATATTTTGCGCGAGTCGGAATTCTACGAGTCGGATCAGGTAATTATCCGTTCCGGGTACGGAACAATCGCCGGGCGGCGGCGTCGCGGGAATTTTCAGAATTGGCGCTCGGCGCCGGGCGGCACGCCGACCCAAGGGTGGCGGCGCTCTTCATAGACCGAGAATTTCGGCGCCGGGAAATCCTTGTCGGCGAAGGCGCCCAGCGCCACGGCGACGAGGTCGGGCTGGCTCTCGATTTGATACCAGACCGTCGAGCCGCAGGTCGGGCAGAAGTGGAAGATGCACTTGCCGCCGCTGTCGCCGATCCGGGCATATTCGGTCGAATCGCCCTCGATCTTGACCTGGGCACGCGGCCATCGCGCCTGGGCGCCATAGGTGCTGCCGGTGCGCCTCTGGCATTCGGTGCAATGGCACATTGAAATTCGCACGGGCTCGCCCTCGCACGCGACGCGAAGCCTTCCGCAGGAACAGTGCGCTTCTCGAATGCTCATCGCCGATGCGCCAGAACGTCGGGATTGACCACGTTGATCGGATGCCCGGCCGCGAAGGCCACGATCTGGTCGAAGATATCGGAAAATTGCAACTCGTATTCGTCGGTCGTCACATAGCCGATATGCGGCGTGGCGATGACGTTGGCAAGCCGGAGCAGCGGATCGTTCGGATCGCGCAATGGCTCTTCCTCGAACACATCGACCGCCGCCTTGCCGGGGCGGCCGGCATTCAGCGCGGCCGCCAGAGCGCCCGGCGCAATCAGCGGCGCGCGCGAGGTATTCACCAGGATCGACGTCGGCTTCATCCGTGCCAGATCTCCTGCGGTGACGATGCCGCGCGTCGCATCGACCAGGCGCATGTGCAGCGACAGCACATCGGCCCGCTCGAAGAATTCCGCCTTGCTCTGCGCCGTTTCGTAGCCGTCGGCGCGGGCACGCGCCAGCGAATCCTCGCGCGCCCAGACCAGCACGTTCATGCCGAAAGCTTTGCCGTACCCCGCGACCGTGGCGCCGATCCGCCCGTACCCGAAAATGCCCAGCGTGCGGCCGCGCAGCGTTTGTCCGACGCCGATCTGCCAGATGCCGGCCTTCAGCGTCGCGACGTTCTGCGGGATATCGCGCGCCGCGGACAAGATCAGGCCCCAGGTCAGTTCGGCCGCGGCATAGGAGGGTGCATCGGCATGCATATTCGAGGACACGACGATGCCGAGCCGCGTGCAGGCCGCGATATCGATATGGGGAAAGACGCTGCGCTGGCTGATCAGCCTCAGCTTCGGCAGCCGTACGAGGAGGTCCACCTGGATCTTGGTGCGTTCGCGTATCAGAACGAGCGCCTCGGTGTCCTGCAGACGCTCCGCCAGAGCGGCGGTGTCCTGCACATGGTCGTTCCAGACCATGACGTCATGGCCGTCGAGCTTTGCAAAGCAGGGCAGGGTGCGCAGCGTGTCGAAATAGTCGTCGAGGATCGTGACCTTCACGTGCGCGCCTTTTTTAGGAACGCCCGGCCTTCCGCCGTCGCGCGAACAAGCCATTGCCCGTCTCCGCCCCGCACGCGAGTGACGAAGCCGCGCGCGTTGGCTTCTTCCCAGATCGGCAGGCGCGGACAAGAGGTTCGCCAGGCGTCCATCACTTCAAGGTATGGCCGCTCCTCGCGCGCGACGAAGTCGATCAGGTCCGCCAAAAGCGGCTCGACGGTTTCGCTCATGCGTCCTCACATGCTCGCGCCGTCGAGATGGCGAATGCGTGCGGCCGCCAGAACCTCTGGCGCCAGAAGGCGGGCGTTGATACCCATGCGGTCGCGCGCCGGATCGGTCGGACTCCAATGCGTGACGCAGCCACAGTCGGAGCAGCGGTGAAAAGCGAGCGAGCGGTCGTCCCACATATAGGTGTCCGTGGCGGCGGCCTCGTGGATGCGCACCTGCTTGGGCGAATAATAGGCCCACAGCGTGCCGTAGCGGTGGCAGATCGAACAATTGCAGTCGGTCACTTCAATGGGCGCGGTGTCGATCTCCAGCTTGATCTTTCCGCAGTGGCAACTCGCTTCGACCATCGGTTCGCCTCTAGCGTTTCGGGCGGCACGTCATCAGCGGACCGCCCATTTTGTGTCAGTACCGGTAGTGATCCGGCTTGAACGGACCGGCTTCCGGCACGCTGATGTATTCCGACTGCGCCTTGGTCAGCTTGGTCAGCTTCACGCCGATCTTGTCCAGATGCAGCCGCGCCACCTTCTCGTCCAGGTGCTTGGGCAGGGTGTAGACCTTTTTCTGGTACTTGCCCTGGTTGCCCCACAATTCCATCTGCGCCAGCGTCTGGTTGGTGAACGACGCGCTCATCACGAAGCTGGGATGGCCCATGGCGTTGCCGAGATTCACGAGGCGCCCTTCCGACAGAAGGATGATGCGCTTGCCGTCGGAGAATTCGATCTCGTCGACCTGCGGCTTGACGTTGTGCCACTTGAAATTGCGCAGCGCCGCGACCTGAATCTCCGAGTCGAAGTGGCCGATGTTGCAGACGATGGCGCGGTCCTTCATCGCGCGCATGTGGTCGACGGTGAGCACGTCGACATTGCCCGTGGCGGTGACGAAGATGTCGGCGCGGGGCGCCGCGTCTTCCATGGTCGTGACTTCGTAGCCTTCCATCGCCGCCTGCAGCGCGCAGATCGGATCGACCTCGCTGACCATCACGCGGCAGCCGGCCTGGCGCAGCGAGGCGGCCGAGCCCTTGCCGACGTCGCCGAAGCCCGCGACCATCGCGACCTTGCCGGCCATCATCACGTCGGTGCCGCGGCGGATGCCGTCCACCAGCGATTCGCGGCAACCATAGAGGTTGTCGAACTTCGATTTCGTGACGCTGTCGTTGACGTTGATCGCCGGGAAGAGGAGCTTGCCTTCCTTCTCCATGATGTAGAGGCGGTGCACGCCGGTCGTGGTCTCTTCCGTCACGCCTTTGATCGCGCCGGCGAGCTTGGTGTACCAGCCATGCTTATGCTTGAGGCGGCGCTTGATCGACGCGAAGAGGACTTCCTCTTCCTCGTTGCCGGCCTTCTCCAGGAAGGCCGTGTCGCCTTTCTCGGCGCGCAAGCCCAGATGCACCAGCAGCGTGGCGTCGCCGCCGTCGTCGAGGATCATGTTCGGCACGCCGTCGTCCGACCATTCGAAGATGCGGTGCGTATATTCCCAATAGTCTTCCAGGCTCTCGCCCTTGATCGCGAAGACCGGAATGCCGGCCGCGGCGATCGCCGCCGCCGCATGATCCTGGGTCGAATAGATGTTGCACGACGCCCAGCGAATGTCGGCGCCGAGCGCCTGGAGGGTCTCGATCAGCACGGCCGTCTGGATGGTCATGTGCAGCGAGCCCGCGATGCGCGCGCCCTTGAGGGGCTGCGACTTGGCGAATTCCGCGCGCGTCGCCATCAGGCCGGGCATCTCGACCTCCGCGATGTCGAGTTCCTTGCGGCCCCAATCGGCCAGGTTGATGTCCTTGACGGCGTAATCGTGGGTGGCGGGCATGCGGCGGCGATCCTTCGATGAAGCGGGGGCGGATATAGCAGCGAGGCCCAAGCACCGCAAGCAGGATATAAAGAAATCTGCATGTCTTTATGTGACGGCGTTGCGTTCGCGGGCCTTACGGTTGGCGATGGCTCGCCGACCTCGTCCTATTCCTCGCCGAACTTGGCCTCGATCAGGGCGAGGATCGCGGTCATGGCTTCGGCCGAATCCGGCCCTTCGACCGCGATCTCGACGGTGGCACCCAAGCCCGCGGCGAGCATCATCAGGCCCATGATGGAGCGGGCGTTCACCGATTGGCCGTCCTTGGTGAGCGTGATCTCGGATTGAAAGCGCGCCGCGGCTTCCACCAATTTGGCGGAGGCCCGGGCATGCAGGCCGCGCTTGTTGGGAATGCGGGCGACGGCGGTGCGCCGCGTGGACGCGCTCATTCCTTGACGATACCTGCAAGATCGGCCGAGCCCGCGCGCATGTATTTGCGCCCGGCTTCGATCGCCTGACGCACCGCCTCGTCCAAGGGCAGCTTGGTGCGCACATCGATCAGCTTGATGAGGCTGGGAAGGTTCACGCCGGCCAGCACCTCGATCTTGCCGCGTTCCAGGACGGTCAGCGCCAGATTGCAGGGCGTGCCGCCGAACATGTCGGTGGCGATCACCACGCCGCGGCCGACATCGACGGAATTCGCCGCCGCCGCGATCTCGCGCTGACGACGTTCGATGTCGTCTTCCGGACCGATGCACACCGCGCGCAGATGGGTTTGCGGGCCGACCATGTGCTCCATCGCGGCGATGAATTCCTGCGCGAGGCGGCCGTGGGTGACGAGTACGATGCCGATCATGGAAGGCCTCAGATATGGGTGGAACGATAGCAAGGTTCAAGAGGCGCGGAAGACCTCAAATGCGCTTGACAGCGGCGGTGCGGCGCTTGACAGCGGGCCGGTGCCTTCCATCGGGAAGCAGGCCCAGCGCCAGAGCGATCTTATCCCCGACGGAGGTTTCGAAGGCGTTGAGCGCGATCAAGGGCGGCTGGGCGGATTGCCGCAGCGACAATGGCTTTGGCGGCGCATAGGAACCGGATTCCGGCATTCGCGAAACGGGCGCCGACAGATCGACCACGAGCGCGATGGGCGCGCGGGCGGCGTGCCGGATGTTCACGAGGCCCAGGCCGCGCACTTCGAGCATTCCGGCGATCGTCTGGGGCGCGCGCGCCGTCAACCTGCCGCGTTCGACGAAAAGATCGCAGCGGTCGTCGGCGACGAGCACGGCGCCGCGCCCGATCAGGCGAAGGGCAAGGTCGGACTTGCCCGAACCGCTCTTGCCCAAAAGCAGCACGCCCTTGCCGCCGAGGCGCACGCAGCTGGCATGAATGTTCACGGATTTCATGCGGCGCGCGCCAAGGGCAGTTCGACGATGAAGCGCGCGCCGCCGCCCTCGCGGTTCTCCGCCCAGACGCGGCCGCCCGCGGACTCGGTGATCTGGCGCGCGATGGAGAGGCCCAGGCCGGAATTGGCGCCGAAATGGGCGTGCGGCCGCTCGGTATAGAAACGCTCGAAGATCGTCTCGAGATTGTCGGGCGGCATGCCCGGGCCTTCGTCTTCCACCGTGACGCGCGCCCAGCCGGATTGCGCGCGCGCCGCGACGACGACCTTGCCGCCTTCCTTGCTGAAGGACACGGCGTTGTCGATGAGATTGCGGAACACCTGTCCCAGCCGCTCGTCGCGGCCGAGCACGGATGCCGATGGCGGTAGTTCGATGTCGAGCGAGACGTTGATGCCGCGCGAGATTTCGGTGAAGCGATAGACCTCGACGATGGTTTCGAGCAGATGCGCCAGGTCGACGCGTTCGGAGGTCTCACGGCTGAGTTCGGCATCGAGGCGCGAGGCATCGGAGATGTCGGTGATCAGCCGGTCGATGCGCTTGACGTCGTTGCGCACGATGCCCATCAGCCGCGCGCGCTGCTCGTCGGTGGTCGCGCGGGTCAGCATCTCGACCGCGCTTTTGAGCGAGGTGAGCGGATTCTTCAGTTCGTGCGCCACGTCCGCGGCGAACCGCTCGATGGCGTCGATCCGGTCGTAGAGCGCGCGCGTCATGCCGGACAGGCTGCGCGCCAGATCGCCGACCTCGTCGCCGCGCTCCTCCATGGTGGGAATGGTGGCGCGCCCGGCATGGCCGCCCCGCACCTCGTCGGCGGCGCGCGCCAGCCGCTGGATCGGCTCGGCGATGAAGCGCGCCAGGAAGAGCGAGGAGATCACCATCACCGCGACGGCGACCAGGAACACCTGGATCAGCGTGGCGCGTTCCTCGCGCAGGATGTCGTCGATGTCGCCACCTTCGGTGGAGACCAGCAGCACGCCGTAGATCGCCTTGAAACGCTGGATCGGCACCGCGACGGACAGGACGAGCTTGTTGCGCTCGTCGACGCGTTCGGCGGTGGCGCTGTCGCCGCCGAGCGCCGTGGTGACTTCGCCGTAGACGCGGCCGTCGTCGCCGGCCTCGAAATAGGGATCCAGGCGGGTGAAGGGCCGCACGCCCATCACGCCTTCATAGAGCCGGGTGAGATCGTCCTTGAAGCGGTCCCACCAATCGATCGGGGGCAGATCCTGAATCTGCACCACATTGCGCGCCAACAGGTACCGCGAATCGACCAGCAACCGGCCGTTGGTGTCGTAAAGCCGGGCGCGCAGGCGCGACGGCGCGATAAGCTGGCGCAGCAGGGGCTTGGCCTGGCTGACATAGACGATGTGATTGACGTCGTCGGTCGAATACTCGGCCAGGGTGGAGGCGACGATCTCGGCCTGCTGCTTGATGCCGCTGACCCGCTCCTCGACCAGGCTGGCGCGGTTCCACTGCACGGCAAGCACGCCGGCGATCAGCACGACCAGGGCGAAGCCGTTGAACAGGATGATGCGGCGCGACAGGGCCGAGAAGCGCGAGCGCTGCGGGAGCAGATTCATTTTAACACGCCACGCCGGCGTCACGCCTCGCGATAGCGATAGCCGACGCCATAGAGCGTTTCGATGGCGTCGAAATCGTCATCCACCACCTTAAACTTCTTGCGCAAGCGCTTGATGTGGCTGTCGATCGTTCGGTCGTCGACATAGACCTGGTCGTCATAGGCTGCGTCCATCAGGCTGTCACGGCTCTTCACGAAGCCGGGCCGCTGCGCCAGCGCCTGGAGAATGAGAAACTCGGTCACCGTCAGCCGCACGGGCTTGCCGTCCCAGGTGCATTCGTGGCGCTGCGGGTCGAGCACCAGCTTGCCGCGCACCAGCGCTTCCTTCTTGCCCTCCGGCCCCGGAGCCACACCCTTGATCGCGTCGGCGCGGCGCAGCACGGCCTTGACGCGTTCGAGCAGGAGGCGCTGCGAGAAAGGCTTGCGGATGTAGTCGTCGGCGCCGGCATTGAGGCCCATCAGCTCGTCGATTTCCTCGTCCTTGGAGGTGAGGAAGATCACCGGCAGGTCGGCGGTCTGGCGCAGGCGGCGCAGCAGCTCCAGCCCGTCCATCCGCGGCATTTTGATATCCAGGATGGCGAGGTCGGGCGGATTGGCGGTCAGCGCTGTAAGCGCCGAGGCGCCATCGGAGAAGGTGCGGACATGATAGCCCTCCTGCTCCAGCAGCATGCTGACCGAGGCCAGGATGTTCTTGTCGTCGTCGACGAGCGCGATGTTCGCCATGATTCGTGAGCCCTTGCGACGTCGGGCAGTATAAGGTGCCGGGAGGCAAAGCAAAGCGGTCATCCCATGAGCCAGAACAGCTTCGATCCGCGCCGGTTCCGCTCCACCGTGCCGTTCTATGCGCGCTATCGGCTGGGCTATCCCGATGCGCTCATCGCTCGCGTCGCCGCGTTCGCGGGGCTCAGGGCCGATGACGCCGTGATGGATCTGGGCTGCGGGCCGGGATTGCTCGCGGTGCCGCTGGCGCGGCTTGGATTTGGGGTGATCGCCGTCGATCCGGAGCCCGACATGGTCGCGGCGTGCCGCGCGGCGGCGGACGAGGCCGGCGTGAGGATCGACGTGCGACAGGCCAGTTCCTTCGACCTGCCGGCGGATATCGGGTCACTGAAATTGGTGACGATGGGCCGGTCCTTCCACTGGATGGACCGCGCGGCGACACTCGCCGAGCTGGACCGGCGCGTGACGGCGGACGGCGCGCTCGCCTTCTTCGCCGATTCTCATCCGGTCACGGCCGAGAACCGCTGGCGCACGATCCTGGCGGAGATCGGCGAGCGTTATGGCCGGGGGCAGGCGCCGCATGTGCGGCGGCGTCGCGACCCCAGCTATCGCAGTCCGCATGCGTTGCTGCTGGATTCGCCGTTCCCGCGCATCGCGGGGCTGAGCGAATTCATCCGGCGCGACATCAGCGCGGACGACATCGTCGGCCTGGCGCTGTCGCAATCGGTGACCTCGCCCGACCAACTGGGTGACAAGGCGGCGGCGTTCGAAGCGGATTTGCGCGCGGCGCTGGCGCAGATCGCGCCCGACGGGCGCTTCACCGAGATCGCGGAGTTGAACGCACTGGTGGCGCGGCGGGCGTGATTGCCGTCACAGCAACGCGACGAATTCCTCGACGGTCAGGCCGGCTTGGCGAATGACGGCGCGCAGCGTGCCCGGCTTCAGATCGTGGCTGCCGTGGACGGGAACGACAACCGTTCTCGACCGATCGCCCGGATGCGTCAGCAGGTGATGGCTGCCGGAAATGCGCGCTGTGACAAAGCCGGCTTTATGCAAGGCCTGAATGGCACGGCGACCGCCAATTGCCGGCAGACGCGCGGACATTCATGCCGCTATGGTTATGAGGCGAACTTCCGGCGGCGCATCCGACGGAATGGCAATGCCTTGGTCGCGCCGATACGACAGAACCAGACGGATGGCCTCTTCGGCGTGCGCGAGCGCCTCGGCTTCCGTGTCGCCTTCCGTAATCACTTCGGGGAGGGCAGGAACCAGCACCGTGAAGCCGCCGCCTTCCTGGGGCTCAAGCACCACGGAGAAGTTATAGCTGGTAGCCATGGCGCGTCCTTCGTCTAAACGAACTCGACCTTCAGGATCTCGTACGAGCGCGAGCCGCCGGGAGCCGAGACCTCGACGGTGTCGCCCTTGCCCTTGCCGATCAGCGCGCGCGCGATCGGCGAGGACAGCGAGAT
>CAZMHP010000096.1:0-10056 GCA_964566095.1 uncultured Rhizobium sp.
ACCGAGAACGACGTGGCGCACATCACCGAGGCGCTCGGCGCCGGCGCCAACGAATACATCATGAAGCCCTTCGATCGCGGCATCATCGAGGCGAAGCTCGCCGAAGTGGGCCTGGCATAGCCGTCGGCCCGATGACCGAAGACGACTTCTTCTTCCTCGCCCAACTCGTGCGGCGCCGCTCCGGTCTCATCCTGCCGGCGAACAAGGCGCGCTTCGTGACGGGCCAGCTTGGCCCCGTGGCGCGCCGTTTCGGCTTTCGCAGCGTCGATGGTTTGATAGCCGAGCTGCGCCATGGCCGCGAGTCGCTCGCCCGCGCGGTGACCGAGGCGATGACGACCAACGAGTCCTCGTTCTTCCGCGACAAGGCGGCGTTCGACCATTTCCGTCACATCGTCCTGCCGCGTCTGGTCGAGGATCGGGCCAAAACCAAGCGCCTGCGCATCTGGTGTGCGGCCTGCGCCGCGGGGCAGGAGCCGTATTCGATCGCCATGCTGCTCGACGACGCCAAGCTCGCGGCGCAGGGTTGGTCCATCGATCTCATCGCGACCGATATCAGCGCGGAAATGATCGCGCGGGGCGAGGAGGGGCTCTACACGCATTTCGAAGTGCAGCGCGGTCTCGCCATTCGCCGGCTGGTCGCGCATTTCACGCAGGAAGGCGACAATTGGCGCATCGGCGAGAGCCTGCGGCGCATGGTGTCTTTCCGCCAGTTCAATCTGCTCGATTCCTATGGCTGGCTCGACGATCTCGACGTCGTGTTCTGCCGCAACGTGCTGATGTATTTCGACGCCAAGACCAAGGTCTCCGTCCTCGACAAGATCGCCGAGATCCTGCTGCCCGAAGGCGCGCTGCTGCTGGGCCATACGGAATCGGTGCGCGGCCTGTCCGACGTCTTCGTAGCCATCGACGATGCGCCGATGTTGTTCGTGAAGGGCAAGGCCGCCGCGCAGCGCTTGACGGCAACGGGCTGATCGCTCACCACGTGTCCACAAACCCGTGCCGCTTGCCCGCCGCGCGCGGCGGCAGGGAGCGGAGCCCGCGCAGGATCCAGCGCCGCGTGTCGGCGGGATCGATCACGTCGTCGATCTCCAGATAGGCGGCCATGTTGATCGCCTTGCCGCGCGCATAGGACTGCGCCACCAACTTCTTGAACAGCACCTCACGCGCCTCTTCGGTCGGCTCGGCTTCCAATTCCTTGCGGTAGCCCAGCCGCGCGGCGCCTTCGAGGCCCATGCCGCCGAACTCGCCCGTCGGCCATGCCACGTTGAAGAACGGCGCGTGAAAACTTCCGCCCGCCATGGCCTGCGCACCCAGGCCATAGCCCTTGCGCAGCACGACGGTGAAGATCGGCACGCTTAAGCTCGCGCCGACGACGAACATGCGGCTGGTGCGGCGCACCAGCGCCGTCTTCTCCGCTTCCGGCCCCACCATGAACCCCGGTGTGTCGCAGAGCGACAGCACGGGCAAGCCAAAGGCGTCGCATAGCTGCAGGAAGCGCGCGGCCTTGTCGGCGCAGGCCGCATCGATCGCGCCGGAGAGATACATCGGGTTGTTGGCGATCAGGCCGAAGGGCTCGCCTTCGATCCGCACCAGCGCGGTGATCATGCCCGGAGCGAAATCGCGGCGCAGTTCGAGCACGCCGGCCGTGTCGCACAACGTCTCGATCACCTTGCGGCTTTCATACACGCGCAGCCGGTTCTCGGGGATCACATGGCGCAGCAGCTTCTGCTCGGCGCAGTCCCAACTCGGCAGCGCGCCCTGGAAATAGGCGAGGTATTTCCGGGCGGCGTCGACCGCTTCGATCTCGTCTTTGACCGCGATATCGACCACGCCGTTGGGCACCTGCACCGCCATCGGCCCGACGTCCTCTGGCTTGTAGACGCCCAGGCCCCCGCCTTCGATCATCGCCGGCCCGCCCATGCCGATATTGGAATTGGCCGCCGCGATGATGACGTCGGAACAACCGAGCAGCGCCGCATTGCCGGCAAAGCAGCGGCCCGAATTGATGCCGATGCGCGGCACCGTGCCCGAAAGCTTGGCGTATTGGCGGAAGGTCGGCGTGTCGAGGCCGGCCACGCCGGGGAAATCGGTGTCGCCGGGCCGCCCGCCGCCGCCTTCCGCGAAGCAGACGATGGGAAGCTTCCATTCCTCCGCCACGGTCAGCAGGCGATCCTTTTTGCGATGGTTCATCGCGCCCTGCGTGCCGGCCAGAACCGTATAGTCGTAGGCCATCACGGCGCAGCGCGCCTTATTCTCTCCGAAGATCGACGCGTTGACCGTCCCGATGCCGGTGACGATGCCGTCACCCGGCGTGTTCGCGATCAGATCCTCGAGCGAGCGCCGCCGCCGCTGCGCCGCGAAGGACAGTGCGCCATATTCGATGAAGCTTCCCGGATCGCAGAGCTGCGCGATGTTCTCGCGCGTCGTGCGCTGGCCGGTCTTGCGCCGCCGCGCCACGGCATCGGGCCGGTTGGCATCGTCGCCGAAGGCGTGCCGCGCGAGCGCTTCCGCCAAATCGGGACGGATAAGATTGGGATCGACGGCCTCGGCGGCCGCCTTGTCGGCGCCCGCGATCTCCGCCGGTTCGAGATAGAGCAGCGCGTCGCCTTCGAACAGCACGTCGCCGGGCGCGGCAGCGAAGGAATGCACCTGTCCGGAGGCCGGCGCGGCGACGATATGCTCCATCTTCATCGCTTCCAGCACCGCGACGTCGGCGCCTTGCCGCACGACGTCGCCTCGGGCGACGGCGAAGGAGACAAGCTTGCCTTGCATCGGCGCCGGGACGTTCAGCGTGCCGTCGGGCGCCGCAACGGCCGCGGGGACCGCGGCCACCGGCGGCGCGGCGATCTTGACGGCCGGTTGCGGCTTCCACTCCGCTGCGGCGGCGACAAGTTGCGCTGCATGTTCTTCGACGAAGCGCGTATGCGTGCGCCCGTCGTACACGTCCTCGCGCGCGATCAGCGCATGCAGGAATGCGATGTTCGTCGCGACGCCGCCGACGGCGAATTCGCCGAGCGCGCGGCGCGCCCGCGTCATCGCCGAGGCGTAGTCGGGTCCGTGCACGACCAGCTTGGCCAGCAGGGAGTCGAAGGCGGGGTTGGTCGCATATCCCTCATAGCCGAAGGTGTCGACGCGGATGCCGGGACCCGACGGCGGCGCGAAGGTGGTCAGCGTTCCGCCCGTCGGCTTGATCGTGCCGTCGGCCTGCGTGCGCTCCATGTTGATCCGCAGCTGGATCGCGGTACCGCGCGGATGAGGCACCGCGTCCTGCTGCAGGCCGATTTCGCCAAGGCTCTTGCCGCGCGCCAATTCGATCTGCACGCCGACGAGATCGATGCCGGTCACCTCTTCCGTCACCGTGTGCTCCACCTGCAGGCGCGGATTGGCCTCGATGAAGGCGAAGGCGGCCTGATGGCGCTGCGGCGCCGGATCGATTAGGAATTCGAAGGTCGCGAGACCTTGCAGATTGACGTCGTCTGCCAGCCACACCGCCGCGTCGCACAGCTGGCGGCGCAATTGCGGCTCGAGAAACGGTGCCGGCGCGATCTCGACGATCTTCTGGTGCCGCCGCTGCAGGGTACAGTCGCGCTCCCAGATATGGCTCGCGGACTTGCCGTCGCCCGCAATTTGCACCTCGATGTGCCGTGCATGGGGCATGAGCAGCTCGGCATAGACCGCGTCGTTGCCGAATGCGGTGCGCGCCTCGGAGCGGCAGCGGGCGTAGGCGCTTTCGATCTCGTCCTCGTCGCTGACGATGCGCAAGCCCCGGCCGCCGCCGCCGGCGATCGCCTTGATGACGATCGGCGCGCGAACCTTTCGGAAAAAATCGCGGATCTGCTCCGCCGTCGCGGGTCCCGGCGTCGCCGGCAATACCGGCACGCCAAAGCGCTCGGCCAGCGCCCGCGCCCGCGCCTTGTCGCCGAAGATCGACAGTACCTTGGGCGAGGGGCCGATGAAACGCAGGCCGACTTTCTCGCAATCGGCGGCGAATTCGGCGCTTTCGCTCAGGAAGCCATAGCCGGGATGGACCGCGTCGCAATGCGAAGCCTTGGCGGCAGCGATCACGCGGGCGATGTCCAGATAGGCTGCCGGTCCCGCCGCGCCGAGTGAGACGGCGCTGTCGGCGGCGCGGACATGCGCCGATTGCGCGTCGTCCTGCGAATAGACCGCGACGCTGCGCAGGCCCAGATCGTTCGCGGCGCGGGCGATGCGCACGGCGATCTCGCCGCGATTGGCGATCAGGATGCTGTCGAAGCTCATGGCAAGACCCGGGGGATGGCGCTCCCCCGGAGTCTGCCATGTCGCACCGGGCCTTACAAAGCGGCGCGGACGCCACCAAAGGCGCCGATCCCCGGCACGCCATAGCCCGTTACGTCTTCCGTGCGGTCGTTGAACAGATTGTCGATCCGGCCGAAAAGCTGCCAACGCTCCGTTACGTCGTAGGAGCCGAACAGGTTGACGGTCGTGTTGCTCGTCAGTGTCGTGAAATTGCCTGCGTCGTTGAAGCGCTTGCCCTGATAGGTGAGGCTGACGCCGAGCGTCGCGCCGTCCAGCGGCAACCACGTCACGACGGCGCTCGCCAAGTTCTGCGGCCGGCGCGGCAGGTCCAGTCCCGTCGCCGCGTTGATCGACGACATGTTCGTATAGTCGAGCTTGGCCGTGAGCGTGTCGAGGAGCCTTGCGGTGAGTTCGGCCTCGACCCCCTGGGCGCGCGTCCGATCGACGTTGACGTAGTAACCGAACACCGCGACGCGTGTGGGACACCCCGGCGCGTCGGCCGGCGTGAAGCAGTTCTGGAAGTTGATCTGGTTCGTCGTGTTGCGCGCGAAGTAGGTAAGCGAAGCTTGCAGCCGGCCGTCCCACAGCGATTTGTCGGCGCCGATCTCCCAGCCCGTCGCCGCCTCAGGCTTCAGCTTGCCCAGATTGCCGGGCAGCGAGTTCGGCCCGAACTCCTGAAACAGGCTCGGCGCCTTGAACGCGCTGCCCGCATTGGCGCGCAACGTTGTGTCCCAACCTGGAATCCGCCAGGCCGCGTTGGCTTTGAAAGACGTATGGGTGCCGAACTGCTCGTCGTCGTCCAGGCGCGCCCCGCCGGTGAGCGTCACTTGTTCGAACAGCGTCGTCTGGCCTTGCGCATAGTATCCGCTGAGCCGGTCGTGCCCCAGCACCACGGGCGGGGAGAAGGTCGCGAAGACACCGTAGTTGTTGTTGCGGAACGTGCTTTCCTGAGTCTCGGCACCGAACGTGATCTGGCTGCCCGGCTCGAGTTCGACGACGCCCTGATATTCGAAGCGCGATGTGCTGCTGTAATAGACGTAGTTCAGATGCGTGATGTCGGACGCGGAGTCGAAAAAGTCTCGAAGGCCCTGCGTTGCGATGAAGGCCAGCCGGTTGTGGAAACTGCTGCCGAACAGATCGGCGTTGAGCCCCAGATAGCCGGTCTTGAGCTCATTGGTGTTATTTGCCGCCGAATCCGCCACGGCGAACAGCGGCGGACCGCCGAAGCCGTCGTCGAAATCGTCATGGCCGCGGGTGAAATAGCCGCGCAAATCGACGCTGACCGCGTCGTCGAGATGGGCGCGCAGATTCACCGTGGTGCCGAAGTTGGTGTAGCCGTCGGCTTCGGGGTTGCCGAACCGCGCATCCGCCGTCGAAGTACCGCCGGTGGAAAGGAAATTCAGGCCCGCGCCGTATTCGAGGATGCCGACCTCGCCATGCGCCGCGACATTGGCGTGAAAGGTGGCGAAGGAACCGCCCTCGATGCTGGCCTCGATCGCGTCGGCACCGCCGCGCTTTGTGATGACGTCGATCACCCCGCCGAGCGCGTCGCTGCCATAGAGCGTCGATTGCGGTCCGCGCAGCACTTCGACGCGGTCGATGCTGTTGACCAGCAGGTCGCCCAGGCCCGCGGCGGCGCTGTCGTCGGTCGTGCTGGAATCGTTGATGCGCACGCCGTCGATCAGGACGACGGTCTGTCCCGCCTCGGCGCCGCGCAGGCTGACGCTGGCCGGCTGGCCGAGCCCGCCATTGCGCACCACGACCAGGGAGGGCGTCTGCTGCAGGATGTCGGTCAGCAGCATGGTCTGCTGCGTCTTCAGATCGTCCGCATCGATCAGCGAGACCGAGGCGCCGGTCAGTGCCAGCGGCTGCTCGGTTCGCGTGGCGCTGACGACGACAGCTTCGGGGTAGGGGGCTACCGGATCGGCAAAGGTTTGAGCGGCAACGGGTGCCGCGAGCGCGACCAGCGCGGCGGACAGTAAGAGAGAATTGCGCATGCGATACTCCTGTGGTTGGCAGGAGCCGCGCCCGGCGTACGGTTCTGAATAGAATTCCCCATCGGAAAACACCCCGCGCGACTCCACTTGTCGCCACGGCGGTTTCTCCCGCGGTCCCCGCCACACCCCGTGCGGAAACTGGACGACGGCGCGAGGCAGGTCTCCTGGCTTCCGGCTGCGATCGCGTTCCGTCCGCCTTCCCAGGACTTTCGGTCCCAGTGGCACGTGGACAGACGCTCGCCGGTTACAGTTGCGGGGGCAGCCGCGGATTTGCTCCGCGTTCCCAAAACCAAGCGCGTGGGCGCGACCCTAGGTCGGATCGGCGCGGCGCGTCAATCGCGCCCTGAATTTGCCGCGCGTCCGGTCTATCATGACCCCAGCGATGCTTCTCGATTCGAAATTTCCTCTGCGCGTCACCGCGCTGGTGCTTTTGTGCCTTTGCCCCGCGGCCGCGTCTTCGGACGTGGACAGCTTGCCGCACTACGCCAGCGTCCGCCGCGAGCAGGCCTATCTGCGCGAGGGGCCGTCCTATGCAAACCGCATCCTATGGATCTACCGTCACAAGAATTACCCGGTGAAGATCATCGGCAGCTACGATGCCTGGCGCCACGTCAGGGACAGCGAAGGCGCGACGGGTTGGATGCATCACACGCAGTTGAGCGACCGGCGCAGCATCCTGTTCATCGGTGCCGTGAAGACGACACTGCACCGGGACGACGATCCGCGCAGCAAGGTCGTCGCCTATGCCGCGCCGGGCGTTGTCGCATGGCTGAAGGCGTGCGAGCCTTCGGTCTGCGAGGTGGAGGCCTCGGGCATCGACGGTTGGGTCGACAGGCGGAATATCTGGGGGGTGGAGGCCGGTGAAGTCTTCCAATAACGCGGGCGAGACGTCCGCGCGACGTTTGGCGGTCGAGGAAGCGGCGACGGCCGGCGAGCCCACCGATCCCGCATCCTCCGCCGGTGTCGCTGCGACCGGTCTGGCTGCTTGGCTGCGCCGGCCGCCGGGCGTGTCCACCACGGGCGGTCCGATCGCCAGCCGGCTCGGGCAATTCTCCTGGGCGATGTACGAATGCGCCCGCATACCCTTCGTCATCCTCGTCACGATCTATTTGTTCGCGCCTTATTTCACGCGCGTCGTGGTCGGCGATCCGGTGAAGGGACAGATCATCTGGTCGGCGATCTCCTCCTGGGGCGGTCTGGCGACGGCCGTCGCCGCGCCATTCCTGGGCGCGATCGCCGATATCGGCGGGCGGCGAAAGCCGTGGATCCTCGTCTACACCGTGATCATGATCGTTTCGATGGCCGCCATGTGGTACGGCCCGCCGCACGCCTCGCCGGCCCAACTCCTGCTGCTTGGCGTCGCCATCGCGGCGGCCAATTTCTCCTACGAATTCTCCACCGTGTTCCACAACGCGATGCTGCCGACCATCGCGCCGCACGACCGGGTGGGTCCTCTCTCGGGCCTGGGCCTGGCGCTCGGCAACCTCGCGGGCATCATCCTGCTCGTCTTCGTCATGATCGCCTTCGCCTTGCCGGGGCAGGTCGATTGGTCCTTCGTGCCGTCGCACCCGCTGTTCGGCGTCAATCAGGCGGCGCACGAACCCGAACGGCTGTCGGGTCCGATCTGCGCGCTATGGTTGTTGCTTTGCAGCCTGCCACTGTTCCTTTTCACGCCGGACAAGGCCAGCACGGGCGTTCCGCTGATGCAGCAGATGTCTCTCGGCGTCACGTCGGTGTGGCGCACGTTCAAGAGTCTGAGGCATTACCGCAATGTCGGCATGTATCTCCTGGCGCGCGTCTTCTTCAACGATGGGATGAGCGCGGTGCTGCTGTTCGGCGGCATCTATGCGGCCGGCACCTTCGACCTCGGTGCGCTGGCGATGACGATCTACGGAATCGAGCTCAGCGTGTTCGCGGTGCTGGGCGGCTTCCTGGCCGGCTGGCTGGACAACAATCTGGGCAGCAAGCGCGCTCTCTTCGTCAGCGTCGGCGGCACGCTGGTCTTCTTCGCCATGGGCCTGACCATGGCGCCGGACCGGGTCCTGTGGTTCATCCCGTTCGATCCGCATGCGCCGCCGATCAACGGTCTGCCGTTCTTCAACACCTGGCCGCAGCTTTGCTATCTGGGCGTGACCAACGGCGTGGCGATTTCCATCAGCGCGGGCTACGCCAATGCGCGCACGATGATGGCGCGGCTGGCGCCGCCCGAGAAGATGACGGAGTTCTTCGGCCTGATGTCGCTGTCCGGGACCTCGACCACCTTCCTCGCCAATGTCTCGGTGACGCTCATGACGGCGCTCACCATGAGCCAGCGCGGCGGGCTCGTCGCCGTCCTGGGGTTCCTCGCGCTCGGGCTGGCGCTGCTGATCTTCGTCAAGGAAGAGCGCGCGGTTGCCGTTTAGCACCTAGCCCGGGCACGCCGAGGTGTCGGCGAAGGCATCGTTGAGATAGGCCGCGAGGCGCAGCCCGCCGAGCCCGAGCTGACGGTCGAGCACCGGCGTCACTTGGCCGAGATAGGTCTCGTCGAGCACGTTGTTCGCCGGCTTCAGGTTCCACACCGTCACCGCCGCCGCGTGCGTCTGCAGCAGCCAATCGGTGGGCGTGCCGGCGGCGGCGGCCGGATCGCGCGCCTCGGGGGTCGCGAGGAAGCCGGACTCGAGGCGGTCGACATAGCCGCCCCAGGCCCAGGCCGACCGCGTGATGACGGCACCGTCCCATGCGGCATGGAAGTTGGTGTCGAGATCGCAATTCTTCGAACAGGTGATGCCTTTGAACGTCACCTTGACGGCAATGTCGTTGCCGCCGCGCGCTTCGTCCACCGTGTGCAGGGGCTGATGCAGATCGCCGATGAAATGCACGATGAAGCGCAGCGCATCTAGGCGCGCCGCCGCATCGCCGCAGCGTAGCGTCTCTCGCAGCCGGTCGAGGGCCGCGATCGTGCAGTCGCCCTTGGGATCGGGTTTGCAGTCGCGCGCCGGGTCATAATTGGAATCCGCCAGCTTGATGTCGACGAAATGCCAGTTGGTGGTTTCGGGCCGCTTGCCGCGCACGTCGTCGGCCCAGTTTGCGCTGGACGCCAGCGAATGACCCTTGCCGAGAATGGCCTCGACCCGCGCCGCGGCGACGGGGCTTAGGCGCCGTTGCGCGATCTCGGCCACGATGGAATGGCCTTCCGGTCCCCAGGCCAGCGCCAAATGGATCGTGGCGGCCCAGGCAACAAGAGCGCTCAACACGGGCCTGCGGCGCATGACGCACTCCACGCGATCCAGGTCTTGCGCCCGGACTTTAGCCGTCAATGGCCGTCATGATCATGATCGTGGTCGTGGTCGTGATGATCGGCGCCGGGCGGCCCGTTGTCGTCGTCATCGTGCCAATCATAGTCGCTGCGGCCATACCAGCTGTTGCCGTGTCCGTCGTCCTGCAGCACACGCTCGCGGCGGCCGCTGTCCTCCCACTCCTGACCGACACGGTCGCCGTCGCGCCAGCGCCGCTCATAGTGCTGGGCGTCGTAGCAATGGGAGCTGGCGCAGGTGTGGTCGTCTGCCGCGTGATCGCAATCGTGGTCGCAACCGCGTTCGCAGCGGTCGCGGCAGCCCCGGTTGCAATCGTCGTCGCAGCTCGCGCGGTGGCGATAGTGCCGCCGGCATCCGTCATTGCAGCCGTCGTAGCGGGCATAGCCGCAGCTATCCTCGCAGCCGCCGCAGCCATAGGAACAGCCATAACCGCCGAAATGGTGGAACTGGATCTCCGGCACCGGGTCGAAGGGATCGAGCAGCACCGC
>CAZMHP010000097.1:0-9973 GCA_964566095.1 uncultured Rhizobium sp.
ATGCCGACATCAACCGCAACTGCGTCGACTTCGCCCATCCGCCGGCCAACGAGCCTTACGACAAGCTGGCCGCCGCGATCTCACCGAAGGACATCTCCGACGAGGCGATGATCGGCGCCAATGTCAAGTTGATCGAATATCTGAAAAACCACGGCGCCTTCGCGCTGCAAGAGGCGATCTCCAAGGGCCAGTACAAATATCCCGACGGCGTCTATTACGGCGGCGCGAGGGAGAGTTGGTCGGTCAAGATGCTCAGGGACGTCTTCGTCGAGACCCTGGCCCACATCAAGAAGCTGACCGTGATAGACTTCCACACGGGCCTGGGCGACTTCGGCGCCGGGGAGATGATCACCGAGGACATGCCGGGCAGCGCTGCTTATCAGCGCGCCAAGGCCATGTGGGGCAGGCGCGTGGCCTCGAGCGAAGCGGGCGAATCCGTTTCCGCGCCGCTTTCGGGCACGATCGATCGCGCCGTCGCGACGTGGATGAAGGCGGTCGAACTCACCTTCGCGGCACTGGAAGTCGGCACGCGCGACACGCGCGCGGTGTTCAACGCCCTGCGCAAGGACAATTGGCTGCATTGCTTCGCGCCCGGTCGGCACAAGCACGCACAAGCCGAAGCGATCCGGCTGGAGCTGCGCGATGCTTTCTATCCCGACACGGCGGAGTGGAAGCGCATGGTCTGGGGCCATGGAAATGAGGTCGTATCCTCGGCTCTGGCCGCGCTCGCCTGACAAGCCGCGCGGTCGCCTTCCAAAATCGCCGCGTTTGCGAGAGGGTTGCCCCTTACGCTATAGAAGCCGCGCACGCACCCGTAGCTCAGCTGGATAGAGTGTCGCCCTCCGAAGGCGAAGGTCGCAGGTTCGAATCCTGCCGGGTGCGCCATTTTTCGTTGGCGAGCGGGCGAAGTAGCCGCCACGCCAACCCCACTTTGCCCGCTCGCTGAGTTCCTATTTTCATCCTGAGGCGAGCGTTTACGTCCTGTCGAATCCCGCCGGGACGGGGAGGCCGATCATGAAGCGATTCTCTGTTGCGCTTGCGGCATTGATCACGATGGCATGTTTGGCGAGCGCGCAAGCGGCTCCCGAAGCGTCGGATTCCGTCGCCTTGAAGTTCATGGCCAAGTGCAAGGCAGCAAGCGGCGGTGCGTCGCTGGATCGGCCCGCGGCGTTTCATGAGACCGGCACGATCGTGCGGGACGGCAAGTCCGGAACGTATGAAATGTACGGCGATCTGCATGCGATCAGGACCGCGGGGATTCACACGATCGACGGGAAGATCGGTGGCGGCGGCTACGATGGAACCAGAGCGTGGCACTTTGGGCCGGATGGAAACGTGGTCATCATCACGGACCCTGCGCAGCTTGCTCAAGAAATGACGGGCGCCTATTTCACCATCTCCGGGTATTTCTATCCGGATCGATTTCCCGCCACATTCAAATATCTCGGGCGAAAAAGGGCAGGCGGGCGAGACTACGATGTCGTCGCGGTTACGCCGCAGGGTGGGATAGCGAACGACTTGTGGCTGGACACGCACAATCATCGCCTCATGAGATTTACCGTCGAAGGCGCGGACGGGACGGGTGACATACTCCGCTACCGTGTCGTGGATGGCACCTGGATCGGGTTTGCGAACCGGCAGTCGGAGGGCCCGCACAAAATGGTTCAAACGCTCGCCACATACGATTACGTGCCGCTCGATCCAGAACGTTTCACGCCGCCGAGCTTTGGCAAATAGGGGCGTCGGGCAAAGCCAATTGGGGCGGATCATGCATCCGGAAGACTTCACGCGTCGCGCCGCCGTCGGATTGGCGCTCGGGGCGGCGGCAACCGCGCAAGCAAGAGGCTTCACACCAAAGGGAGAAATGGCGATGGAACGCGTCTTGGGAATCGGCGGCTTCTTCTTTCGGGCGAAAGACCCCAAAGCGCTCGCACGATGGTACGAGGACAATCTCGGCATCCTGCCCGTTCCGAACAATTACGGCGGGCAGGCGTGGCGGACGGAAGCCGGTACGACCGTCTTTGCGCCCTTCCCGAAGGATACGTCCTATTTCGGCGATCCGAGCCAGCAGTGGATGATCAATTTCCGCGTGCGCGACCTCGACAAGATGACGGCCCAGCTGCGGGCCAACGGCATTGCCGTCGATGTCGATCCCGAGCTTTATCCCAATGGCCGGTTTGCCAAAGTGCTCGATCCCGAGGGCAACCCCATCCAACTCTGGCAGCCGGACGACAAGGACCCCGGCTAGAGCAGGCCGTTAAGCCACACTCGACATAGCATGTGACCCGACGCCAACCCGCAGGTGATCCGATGCGCCGTCTCGTATTTCCTCTTATCCTCGTTCTCGCGGGTCCGGCATTCGCGCAAGACGCATCGCCGCCATCGCAACCCGCCATTGCCGCGCCGGTCATGGGCCCGCGCATCCTCATTGCCACATCCATGGGCGACATCACGCTGGAACTCGATCCGGTTCGCGCGCCGCTCACGAGTGCCAATTTCCTGCGCTATGTGAAGGAGGGCCACTTCGACGGCACCGTTGTCTATCGCGTTGTGCCCGGCTTCGTGGTGCAAGCGGGGAGTTGGGACGCGAACGTCCATGCACGCCCGGTCCACGCGCCCATCGCATTGGAGGCGAACAACGGGCTGCTCAACGCGCGTGGCGCCGTGGCGATGGCGCGCGACACGCCGAACAGCGCGACGGCCGAATTCTTCATCGACCTGGCGGACAATCCCTCGCTGGATCACCAGGCTTCGGATTCCGCCAATAGCACCGGCTTCGCGGTGTTCGCCCATGTCGTGAACGGCATGGACGTGGTCGACAAGATCGCCACCGTGCCGCTTGGCGACAACGGGCCGATGAAAGGCCAGGCGCCGATCGATCCCATCACGATCGGCAAGGTAACGCTGCTTCCAAGTCCGCCGCCTTAAGCGCCACGGCGTTGCCGACTGGGACATGGTGAACGGCGTTCGAGGCGCTGTCATAATGTTCCGGCCTGGAATGCGCTTTGGGACGGCGCGCTGGCGGTGCATAATCGCAGGTTGGAGCTGGCGGCGGAATGGCGCGGCGATGTCCTGGAATGGCGCATCGCACCGCGCGCCTGAACGCCTCGAAGGATGTGACATGAGCCAACCGCAGGGTGAGACCCATCTGGTGGCGCGAGGCACCGCGAAGCTCGCGAGTGCCCGCTACCGCACCGACATCAAGGTCGGGCATCACGCGCTTGTCGCCGATGAGCCGGTCTCGGCCGGCGGCGCCGACGCCGGCGCGCGGCCGTTCGAATTCGTGCTTGCCGGGCTCGGCGCCTGCACCGCGATCACGCTGCGCATGTATGCCGAGCGCAAGGACTGGCCGCTCACCGGGTTGGCCGTCGATCTGGAATATTATCGCGACGGCACGGCGTTCCGCATCGAGCGGGTTCTGCGTTTCGAAGGGCCGCTGGACGATGCGCAGCACGCGCGCCTCGCCGACATCGCCGAGCGCACGCCGGTCACGCTGGCGCTGAAGGCCGGCGCGACGATCCACACGAAGGTCGGCTGATGGGCGAGCAAGGACTGATCGAACCTCACGCCGCGCTGACGCTGAAGGACGGGCGCAAGCTCGGTTATCTCGACGTCGGCGATCCCGGCGGCCATGTCGTGTTCCATTTTCACGGCCATGGTTCCTCCCGCCTGGAAGCGCTCATGCTGGAGGAGGCCGCCAACCAGCTCGGGCTGCGCGTCATCGCCCTTGACCGGCCCGGCATCGGCCACTCCGACCCGAAGGTGGGCGACCGGCTGCTCGATTGGCCGGCCGACGTTGCCGACGTGGCGGATCAGCTCGGCATCGCGCGCTTCGCGGTGCAGGGGATGTCGGCGGGCGGGCCCTATGCCCTGGCCTGCGCCCAGCAATTGGGTGAGCGCGTCACCGCTTGTTCGTTGATCAGCGCCGTTCCGCCGCCAGAAGTGGCGCGCAAGACCGGACCGCGGGTGCGCCGCCTCGCCTGGTGGGCGGCTTATCGCTTTCCGGGCTATCTGCGTCGCCGGCTGAAACAGTTCCGGCCCGATGGTCTGCCGCAGGAGGACGCGGTGCACAATCGCATGATGCGGGTGGCGCAGTGGCTGGGCGGCGAGGACCTTCGCCTGATGCAGATCGCGGGCCTGCGATCGATCCTGGCGCGCACCATGATGGAAACCGCGCGCCAGAGCGGCGCGGGCAATCGCAGCGAGATCGAGCGCTTGGTGAAGCCCTGGGGCTTCGACATCCGTGGGCTTGAGGGACCGCGCGTCTTCGTCTGGCATGGCGATCAGGACCGCATCATGCCGGTCGGGCCTGCACGGCTGATGGCGCGGCGGCTGCGCAACTGCACCGCCACCTTCTATGCCGGCGAGGGACATTTTTCGGTCCTGGTCAATCGCGCCCATGACCTGCTGGCCGTCTTGCGCCCGTGATTGAAGTGCCGCGCGGCGGCGTGGCAGGTTGCGCCGAGCAATCGCGAGCCCGCTTTCATGAATTTGCGCCTATTCTTCGCGGTGTCTGTGACAGCACTGGCCGGCGCCCTGCCCGTGACGGCCGCGGACTCGCAGGACTGGTCGCTGCATGGCCAGGCAACGCTGGTGTGGCTCTATCAGCCGGCATTTCCTTCGCCGTTTCAGGGCGCCAACAGTCTCGATCCTGCGAATGTGGGCAAGGAGACTTTCGACCTCACCTTGTTCGCCGGTGCGCGGTTGTGGGATGGCGGCGAGATCTATGCCGATCCGGAGATCGATCAGGGCTTCGGCCTGTCCAACACGCTGGGAGTCGCCGGCTATCCCAGCGGCGAAGCCTATAAGGTCGGCAAATCCGCGCCATATTTCCGCTTGCAGCGGTTGTTCCTCCGCCAGACTTTCGACCTTGGCGGCGAGGAGCAAGCGGTCGAGGGCGGCGCCAACCAGCTTGCCGGAACCCGGACGGCGGACAATCTTGTGCTCACCGCCGGCAAGTTCTCGGTCGCGGACGTCTTCGATGCCAATGGCTTGGCGCACGACCCCAAGTCCGACTTCCTCAACTGGTCGCTGATCGATACCGGCGCTTTCGACTATGCCGCCGACGCCTGGGGCTACACCTATGGTGTTGCGGCGGAGTGGACGAAGGATTGGTGGACGCTGCGGGCAGGACTGTTCGATCTGTCGCGCGTGCCCAACACCACCGAACTGGAACGCGGTTTCGGACAGTATGAGTTGGTCGCCGAGGGCGAGGCGCGCCATTCTCTCTTTGGCCGGCCGGGTGTTGTTAGGTTTCTCGGCTTCGTCAATCGCGGCCGCATGGGATCGTACAATGACGCGGTGGCGCTTGGACTTGCGACCCACGCGGCGCCGGACACCGCGCTGGTGCGCAGGCCATCCGACCGCGCCGGCCTCGCCTTGAATCTGGAGCAGGAGGTCGCCGACAATTGGTCGGTTTTCGCCCGCGCCGGATTCAACGACGGCAGCAAGGAGGCGTTCGAGTTCACCGAGATCAACCGCACCGTCGCGCTTGGCTTGTCGCTGAAAGGCGCCGCATGGGGGCGGGCCGACGACAGGGTCGGCCTGGCGATGGTCGATAACGGCATATCCAGCGCGGCGCGGCGCTATTTCGCCGCCGGCGGCCTGGGCATCCTGATCGGTGACGGCGCGCTGCCGCGCTCCGGCGACGAGACGATCCTGGAGACCTATTACAGCTGGGCGGCAACGTCGTGGTTCGCTATCAGCGTCGACTATCAGTGGATTCACGATCCCGCCGATGACGCCGAACGCGGACCGGTGTCGGTGTTCGGCTTGAGGCTGCACGCCGCCGACTGATCAATTTTGATCACTGCGGCGCGCGAGACAATCGACGCTCTTCGCTTCCCATCGACGCGAAACAATCACACTCTCGGCGCCATCATTCGATTCGCGCCCAACATCAAGGAGTGGAACATGGCTGCACGGAAGAAAAAGAAGAAGATCGTCAGGAAGGCCACCAAGAAGGTTACGCGCAAGGCCAAGGTCCTCGTCAAGGCGAAGCCGAAGAAGAAGGCGCGCAAGCTCAAGCCGAGCAACGCGGCCAGGGGCAAGACGAAAGCGCGCAAAGCGGCGCGAAAGCCGAGCCGCGAATATGGCGAGGGCAATTACAAGGCGTCGCAGCGCTTCCGCAAAAGCGAAGAAGCCTTTGTGAAGGCGAACAAGACGAAAATCCCGGCGCTGGGCAAGGCGGCGGAAGCCGCGCTGGACGGCCCGGAAGGCGGCGCCTTGCGCGCCGCGGAAGCGGAAGCCGCCGGCCACGCGGCCGGCAAGCGCTGAAGCGTCAGAAGGGATCGCTCGCCGCCAGCCACAGCGCGGCGAGCGCCTCCAGTCCCGCGGCGTCCTCGCCGTCGAACCGGCCGCGCAACGGACTGTCCAAATCGAGCACGCCGATGAGCCGGCCGCCCGCCACAAGCGGAACGACGATCTCCGATCGCGAAGCCGCATCGCAGGCGATGTGGCCAGGAAATTCCTCGACATCGAGCACGACCACGGTCTGGCGGCGCGCCGCCGCCGTGCCGCAGACGCCGCGGCCGACCTCGATCCGCACGCAGGCCGGCCGGCCCTGAAACGGTCCCAGGACCAAGCCGTCTCCTTTCAAAAAGTAGAACCCTGCCCAGTTGAGATCGGCGATGCCCATCCAGAGCAGGGCCGAGAGATTGGCCGCGTTGGCAATCGCGTCGCGCTCGCCCTCAAATAGGCCCTTCGCCATCAGGGCCAGATCGCGATAGATCTCGGCCTTGGCTCCGATAGGGCGCTCGGCGTCGAACATCAGGATTTCGGCTCGAATTTGAGCGCCGTGCCGTTCATGCAGTAGCGCAGGCCGGTCGGCCGCGGTCCATCGGGGAAGACATGTCCGAGATGGCCGCCGCAATTGGCGCAGGTCACCTCTTCGCGCTTCATGCCGTGGCTGGCGTCGATCTTGGTCGCGACAGCGCCCTCCTTGGCCCGATAGAAGCTCGGCCAACCCGAGCCGCTGTCATACTTGGTCGCCGAATCGTAGAGCGACGCGCCGCAGCCGGCGCAGAAGAATTCGCCTTCGCGTTTTTCGTGGTTGAGCGGGCTGGAACCCGCCGGCTCGGTGCCGCACTGACGCAGCACGCGATATTCGGCGGGCGTCAATTCGGCCTTCCATTCCGTCTCGGTCTTCTTGGTGGTCATTTTTCTCTCCACATGTTCACCGCCAATTCGCACCAAAGGCGCCGGCGGTTACTGAAAATGGATCACCTGCGCCAACGTTGCGCTCAGCCGGCCCTTGTTGCCGAAAGCCCAGCTTCCGCCATAAGCGACGTCGTCGACTTTCCAGCCCTGCGGCGTGTTCACCAGATAGACCGTGTCGGTCCACGGGGTGGGTTTGCTGCCGGGATCGTCGAACCGCAAAGCGACAGAACATTCGCCTTTCTGACCGTCGCCCCCGCAGGCGCCCACCGATACGGCCGTCGCGCCCTCGAACAGCGAGGTGAAGAGATCGCCCTCGATCAACGGCGGCGAGCCCTTATTGGCGGCGGCGAAGCGCGCCTGGGCCTGCGCCGCCTGTTGGAGCAAATCCTCCAGCCTGGGCGACAGAAAGGGATGGTATTTCAGCCGGTCCTTGTCGTCTGGAATGCCGTCGGAGGGGTGAAAGGTCCCGTACACGCCGTAAAAGCCCACCGCCGCGGCATGCAGGGCGCCGGCGTCGTCCGCCACGGCAGGCCCCATAACGGCCAGCGCCAAGATGAGACCGAGAGCAATCGCCTTCATCGCGGACCGGCCTTCAGCGCGTCGCGGATCTCGCGCAGCAGGCGAATGTCCTCCGACGGCTCCGCGGGCGCGGCATTGGGCGGCGGATCCTTCAGCTTGTTGATCTGGCGCAGCAGCATGAAGAGCACGAAGGCGACGATCAGGAAGTTCAGGATCGTGTTGACGAACAGGCCGTAGTTGAGGGTGACATCGCCCGCGTCCGACGCGGCTTTCAACGTCGCCACGGCGTGATCGCCCTTCAGCACGAGGAAGAAGTTCGAAAAGTCGATACCGCCCAGGATCAAGCCGACCGGCGGCAACAGGATATCTTTCACCAGCGAATTGACGATGCCGGTGAACGATGCGCCGACGATCACACCGACCGCGAGGTCGATGACACTGCCGCGCATGACAAAGGTGCGGAATTCCTTGAACATCGCAATCCTCAAACAAGGCTGGCGCGCGCCGCCATTGGTAACCTATGAGCCGGTCCGGCGGCAGACCCGGATGGTCAATCGTCTCCTAAGATCTTGAGGGCCTTGAGTAAAGCAACGCCTGCCCACCCCACCGCAAACCCCGCCGCCACGCCCAACGCATTGGCGAACTCGTCATAGATATCGCAGTCGCGGCCCGTCATGCCCTGCACGATTTCCAGCGCGCCGCCCATCGCGACGAGGCCGAGCGACCACCAGAGCGCCCGCCGATCGGCGCGCACCGCGACGGTCGCCATCACCGCCAGGCCAAAGTAAGCCGTGAAGTGCAGAGCCTTGTCCCACAGCTTGATATCGAGGCTTTGCAACAAGGGCAGATGCGTCAGCTCGCCGAAAACGACCACGGCGAGCGCTGGCCAGATCATGATGGCGTCGAGCTGGCGCAGGCGATGGAGCAATCGACGAAGATTCATTTGGGGAGAGCCTGGAGCGATCCCCTCTATTGAATTCGATCGGGGCCGCAATGTGACCGTACCATAAATGAGCGGCAAAATCTCGAATTCCTCTTATATTTCAAGTGTATAACTTATGATGCCCGACCGAAGACCGCACCATCTCATCCCTGGGTCCGTGCGCGGACTTGGCCATTTCGGCTTGCAAAGCGCCTCTCCTTCCGTATAACGCGCGCTCTTTCGTGAGTGGCCGGGCAGGGCATGCCTTGGCGGCTCGTAAAGCGTCCATGGCCGGCCCTGAGCCGGCCAACCACAGAAACGGAGTTGACCGCAAAATGCCCAAGATGAAGACCAAATCGGGCGCCAAAAAGCGCTTCAAATTCACCGCCAAGGGCAAGATCAAGACGCATCAGGTCGGCAAGCGCCACCGTCTGATCAACAATTCGCCTGCGCGCACCCGCGACCTGCGCGGCACCGCGCTGCTCTCGGACTCCGAGACGGCGCGCGTCAAGCGCTGGATGCCCTACGGCGGAGGGATCTGAGTCATGTCACGCGCCCCCCGTTCCGTCCCCAGCCACGCCCGCCGCAAGAAGGTCTTCAAGGCCGCCAAGGGCTTCTATGGCCGCCGCAAGAACAACATCACCACGGCCAATGCCGCGGTCGACCGTTCGCTGCAGCACAACTATATCGGCCGCAAGGAGAAGAAGCGGAATTTCCGCGCGCTTTGGATCCAACGCATCAACGCCGGCTGCCGCGAACACGGCATCACCTACAGCCGATTTATCAGCGGGCTCGCCAAGGCGGGCATCGAGATCGACCGCAAGGTCCTCTCCGATCTCGCCACGCACGAGCCCGGCGCCTTCAAGGCTCTGGTGGATCAGGCGGCGGCGAACGCACCGTCGCTCGGATAAGTCGAAATCCCATCGGAGCGCCCAGGGCCTTGGCAACCGCCAGGGCCCATGGTCCAAGCTATTCCGATCCAAGGATTTCCGATGACCGACATTCAGTCCCTCGAACGCGACATCCTGGGCGCGATCGCCGCCGCGGCCGATGAGCCGGCGCTCGAGCAGATTCGCGTCGCCGCCCTCGGCAAGAAGGGCTCGATCAGCGAGCTGCTGAAGAGCTTGGGCACGATGAGCGCCGATGAGCGCAAGGCCAACGGCCCGCTGTTCAACGGCTTGCGCGACGCGGTCGCGTCCGCCATCGCCGCGCGCAAGACGGCGTTGGGAGACTCGGCGCTTGACGCACGCCTGGCCGGCGAGACCGTCGACGTCACGCTGCCACCCAGGCCGGAGAATGCCGGCACCATCCATCCCGTTTCCCAGGTGTTCGACGAGATCACCACGATCCTGGCCGATCTCGGTTTCGCCATCG
>CAZMHP010000098.1:0-9966 GCA_964566095.1 uncultured Rhizobium sp.
GCTTCTTCGCGCCCGACAAAGGCGTGCCGGAGGATCCCGTGACCGGCTCGGCGCACTGCATCGTCATCCCCTATTGGGCCAAGCGTCTGGGCAAGACCAAGCTGAAGGCGCGCCAGGCGAGCCCGCGCGGCGGCGATCTCGATTGCACCTATGCCGGCGAACGCACCATACTGTCGGGACCTTGCGCACTCTACATGACGGCGGAGATCACGGTCTGATCCGTACAAGACCCGGAACACGGCAGGACGACGACGCTTTGTGGGCGATCCTCGAGCCCACGCTGCGCGCCGGCGAAACCTATCCGCAGCCGCGCGATATCACCCGCGAGCAGGCGCTGGCCTATTGGTGGAAGCCGGAGCACGCGGTCTTCGTCGCCGAAGACGAGAGCAGCCGCGTCGTTGGCACTTATTATCTGAAGCCGAATTCCACGGGGCCGGCGGCGCATGTCGCCAATGCCGGCTACATGACCTTACCGGACGCCTGGGGCAACGGCGTCGGCCGCGCGCTCTGCCGGCACTCGCTCGACGAAGCGCGGCGGCGCGGCTATCGCGCCATGCAGTTCAACCTGGTGATCGCCACAAACACCCGCGCCCAGCATCTTTGGCAGTCTTGCGGCTTCGAGATCGTCGGCCGCCTGCGAGGCGCGTTCGACCATCCGACGCAAGGCTTCGTCGACGCGCTGGTGATGTACCAGACGCTTTAGGCGTTGTCCGTATCGGGCGCGGTGTCGCGCGTGTCGTCCATGTCGACGATGGATTCGCCGAACGCGTCGAGACCTTCCTCGAGATAGTCGCCGAGCAGCGGCAGGCCCGACAGATATTGACCGGTGCGGTTGTTGTGCTCCTGGCGCGCGGTCGCCTTGGCGTCGTCCCACGCGTCGATGTCGTAGGTGCCGCGGCCGAGCCAGGCCAGCGCGACCAGCTCGATCTGCTGATCGATATTGAGACTGTTGATATAATCGACCAGTTCCTGCTGAACCAAATCGCCGGGCTTGTCCTCCAGCACGTCGGCGTCGCCGTCATCGGTCGCGTTGGACCCGGAATCGGGATCGCTGTCGCCTTCCTTGGCGTCGAATTCCTTCGCCCGTTCGACGATATAGCCGACCACGTCGAGCGGGATGGTCAATTCCGGTTCTGGCACTGTCTCGGCGGCGATCGGCATGGATATCTCCCGGTAACAGCAAGGCAACGCTGTCACGGAGAAGCCGTTCCGCGTCTGATCCGGATCAACCGGGTGGCGTCAAGGTTTGCCGTCCCAGCCGTATTTGAGCTGCAAGGACAGCACCCAAGGGTCGCCCATCAGCGCGCGCGCGTCGTCGAGCTTCCAGCCCTTCGCCGTCTTTTCAAAATAGAAGTGGATTTCGTTGGGCGTCTGCTCGTTCTTGAATTTGGCGACGACGATCACGCGCCCCGGGCCGTTCTCCACATCCTGTTTGGAGATGGCCACACCGCTGATCGTGCCGTCCTGGCCGTTCATCCAGAAATCGAAATCGGTGCGCCCGACCTCGCCATGCGCCTCCTTGAAGTCGAGATCCCACAGCGCCTTCAACCGGTCGCTGTAGATGTCGTCCGGCTCGGGCCGCTTGCCCACCGTCGTCGCATAGACTTTCTTAACGAAAGCGACCGGATCGTCGATCCGCGTCGCCGCGCCGGCCCCGTTGGAAAGCATGAGCGCCGCGGCGAAAGACAGAATTGCAAATATCGATTTGCGCATGACGTCCCCCAAAATTGTCGCATGCGATGGTACGGAATTGACGACGCACATGCGACTCTCTACATAGGTCGCGGGCCACGCCTCCCCAACGAGGTGCGATCATTCTGAAAGGAATGAACATGACCGGGAATATGCCGGCCGTGCGACCCGCACGGCCTTTTTTTTCGTCCGGACCCTGCGCCAAACGGCCGGGTTGGACGCCCGACGCGCTGAACGGCGCGCTTTTGGGGCGATCGCATCGCTCCAAACCGGGCAAAGCCAAGCTCAAAGACGCGATCGACCGCACCAAGGCACTGCTGGGAATCCCGGCGGACTATCGCGTCGGCATCGTGCCCGCGTCGGACACCGGCGCGGTGGAGATGGCGCTGTGGTCGCTCCTGGGTCCCAAGCCCGTCGACCTTTTCGCCTGGGAAAGCTTCGGCGAGGACTGGGTCACCGACACCGTCAAGCAACTCAAGCTCAAGGACGCGCGCATTCTGAAGGCCGGGTATGGCGAATTGCCCGATCTGAGCCAAGCCGATCCGGCACACGACATCGTCTTTCTGTGGAACGGCACGACGAGCGGCGTGCGCGTGCCCGACGGCGACTGGATTTCGAAAGACCGCGAGGGCCTGACGATCTGCGACGCGACGAGCGCCGCCTTCGCGATGGAGCTGCCCTGGGACAAGCTCGATGTCGCGACCTTCTCCTGGCAGAAGGTGCTGGGCGGTGAAGCCGCGCACGGCATGCTGGTGCTTTCGCCGCGCGCGGTGGCGCGGCTGGAGAGCTACACGCCGCCCTGGCCGATGCCGAAGATCTTCCGGATGACCAAGGGCGGCAAGATCGTCGATGGCATCTTCGAAGGCGAAACGATCAACACGCCGTCCATGCTGGCGCTGGAAGATTATCTCGATGCTCTCACTTGGGCCGAAGGCCTCGGCGGCTTGAAGGCGCTGATCGCGCGCAGCCAAGCCAATCTCGGCGTGCTGGACCGTTGGATCCGCGAGACCGGCTGGGCCGATTTTCTCGCCCGCGAACAGGGCGCGCGCTCCAACACCAGCGTGTGCCTGAAGATCGTCGATCCATGGTTCCAGGGCCTTGGCGAGGACGCGCAAGCCGACGTCGCCAAGAAAATCGCATCGCTTCTGGAGAAGGAAGGCGTCGCCTACGACATCGGCGGTTATCGCGCGGCCCCCCCCGGGCTGCGCATCTGGTGCGGCGCGACCGTCGAGCGCGCTGATCTCGAGGCACTGACGCCCTGGCTCGACTGGGCCTGGGCCAAGGTCAAGACGGACGCGAGCAAGTGACCTTCGTTCCAGAAAACGATCTCGAAAGGGCGTTGCTGAAAGCCCCGACGGACGAGAGCGCGCGGCCGGAATTCTACCGACTGCTGCTCGAATCCGAATTGCTCACGCTGGGCGAAATCGCGGCGGGCGGCGCCCCTTCGAATGCACCGGTTGAGGTCGGACGCAGCACATCGATGCGGCTGTCGACGGCCCGGCGCAACGGGCGCGATTATATCCTGCTGTTCTCGGCGCCGTCGCGACTCAACGCCTTCGCCAAGCGGCAGGAGCCGTATCTGACGCTCAAGGGCCGCGATCTGTTCGAGAACACGCGCGGTGCATACTATCTCCTCAATCCGGGCGCGGAGCACGGCAAGGAGTTGCTGCCCGACGAAATCGCCGCGCTTCTGCCGCCGCGGGCCGAGACCCAAGACAGCGGGGGCCAGCGCCTCCTGAGCCAGCCGCGCGAGCAGCCGAGCGCGCTGCAGCAGGCGTTGCGTGCGTATTTCGCGACGCGGCCCGATATCGAGACCGCTTACATGGCGCAAATCTCGGGCGTGCCGGGACATGTCCCGCATCCGGTGCTGGGCGTCGAGACGACCGGCCCCTGGGCCGAGGTCGCCGCCGGCATCGGCGAAGTCTTCGACAAAGGCCGGTTCGGCGTGACCATCGATCTCGTCCCGATCGATCGCGACGCGCCGGACGGATCCGTCAACCGGACATTGTTGCGTTTTGAACCGTTCTATTCGCGCGCCAAGGCGCGTGACTGAAAAGAGAGCCGCCATGCCGAAAGTCCTGATCGCCGACAAGCTTTCCCCCGCCGCCGTCGCCATCTTCAAGGAGCGCGGCGTCGAGGCCGACGTGAAGACCGGCCTCTCCAAGGAAGAATTGCTCAAGATCGTGGACGCGTATGACGGCATCGCGATCCGCTCCGCGACCAAGGTCACCGCCGAGGTCATCAAGGCGGCGAAGAAACTGAAGGTCGTGGGCCGCGCCGGCATCGGCGTCGACAACGTCGACATCCCCGCCGCCACCGCCGCCGGCGTGATCGTGATGAACACCCCGTTCGGCAATTCGATCACCACCGCCGAGCACGCGATCTCGCTGATGCTGGCGCTGGCGCGCGAACTCCCCGCCGCCAACGCCTCCACCCAGGCCGGCAAGTGGGAGAAGAACCGTTTCATGGGCGTGGAGATCACCGGCAAGGTGCTGGGGCTGATCGGCGCCGGCAATATCGGCTCCATCGTCGCCGATCGCGCCCGCGGCCTGAAGATGCGCGTCATCGCCTACGATCCCTATCTCTCTGCCGAGCGGGCGCAGGATCTCGATGTCGAAAAAGTCGAACTGTCCGAGCTGCTGGCGCGCGCCGATTTCATCACGCTGCACGTGCCGCTGACGGCGGAAACCAAGAACATCCTGTCGGCGGACGCGATCAACAAGACCAAGAAGGGCGTGCGCATCATCAACTGCGCCCGCGGCGGATTGATCGACGAGGCGGCGCTCAAGGCGGCCCTCGATTCCGGCCATGTCGCAGGCGCCGCGCTCGACGTGTTCGAGGAGGAACCCGCCAAGTCGAACATCCTGTTCGGCAACGAGAAGATCATCGCCACGCCGCATCTGGGCGCCTCCACCGCCGAAGCGCAGGAGAACGTGGCGTTGCAGGTCGCCGAGCAGATCTCGGACTACCTGCTCACCGGCGCGATCACCAACGCGCTCAACATGCCCGCCATCACCGCGGCCGAGGCCCAGAAGGTGCGCCCCTGGATCGCGCTCGCCGAGAAGCTCGGCTCCTTCGCCGGCCAGGTCACCGACACCAGCATCCTGGGCGTGGAAATCCTCTATGAAGGCATCGCCGCCGAGCTCAACCAGCGGGCGCTGACACAGGCCCTGCTGGCGGGCCTGCTCAAGCCGACGCTGTCGGGCGTGAACATGGTCAATGCGCCCGTGGTCGCCAAGGAACGCGGCATCAAGATCACCGAATCGCGCCGCCCGCGCCAGGGCATCTACGAAGGCTATATCCGTGTGGCGGTCGATCTCGGAGGCACCAAGCGCCGGGTCGCCGGCACGGTGTTCTCCGACGGGCGGCCGCGCTTCATCCAGATCAAGGACATCAATCTGGACGCCGAGTTCGCGCCCAACATGCTCTACGTGGTCAACGAGGACAAACCGGGCTTCATCGGCCGGCTGGGCACCCTGTTGGGCGATGCGAAGGCCAACATCGCCAACTTCAACCTGGGCCGCAGCACGCCGGGCGGCGAATCGATCTGCCTGGTGGAGATCGACGGCACGCTCGACGAAGCGGTCCTGGCCGAAATCCGAAAGCTTCCCTGGGTGCGGCACGCCAAGCCGCTTGCATTCTAGGGGCAAGCGCCTATCTCTCGGGGCAAGGTCGAGAGGGCATACGCATGCGGCCGGACGAAGCAATCTATCTTCCCTGGATGGTGTGGGCGGCGAGTTGGTTCGCCGCCGCGCGCTGGGCCAATCGCACGGTGAACCAACCCAGCGACGGCAGCCAACGGCTGTACCGCGTCCTGCAATTCATCGGCTTCGTCCTGCTGCTGGCCTATATCGTGCGGCGCACGCGCGACGGCCAATATCAGAGCTTCAGCTGGACCCAGCCCTTGTGGATCCTGGATGACGGGTCGAAATGGGCTCTGGTCGGCCTTGCCACGCTCGGCTTCGGCTTCTGCTGGTGGGCGCGCATTCATCTGGGACGGTTATGGTCCGGCGCGGTCACCCGCAAGGAAAACCACCGCGTCGTTGATAGCGGGCCTTACGCCTATGTGCGCCACCCGATCTATACCGGCATCATCCTCGCTTCGCTGGCGACCATGGCGATCCGCGGCACGCCCATCGCCGTGCTGGGCGTCCTGCTGATCGTCGTCGCTTATTGGATCAAGGGCCGGCTCGAGGAGCGTTTCCTGCGCGCCGAACTGGGCGCCGAGGCCTATGACGCCTATGCGAGCAAGACGGCGATGCTGATGCCGTTCGTGCGGCTCTAGACCGTCTCGAAGAGCTGGACCTCCGGGCGGCCGGCCATGGACGGGCCCATCTTGGCGCCGATGGCGCGAAAGTGGTCCGCGCTGCGGTGTGCTTCCAGCGCCGCCTCGTCGGCATAGATCTCCATCGCCACATATGTCGTCGGGTCGGTCTTGGAGCGGCAGAACTGATAGAGGCGGTTGCCCGGCTCGTTGGCGCGCACCGCGGCCATCAATTCCTTCACCGCCGCCTCGAACGCCGCATTGGCGCCGTCCTTGATCTTGACCGTCGCAACGACGCCGATTGCCATGATGTCCTCCGCTGTGTCTTTGACCTGACGGTAAACCGCGGCCCGGAAAATCGCAAAACGGCCCATGCAACGCTCATTTACGCAAGGTCGTTAAGCGCCGTTTACCTTTGGGGGTGAACGAAACGAAAAGCTCCATTAACGGGTGCGGGTCCATGCTTGGCCCCGGGAAAATTCGCGCGGAGCGATCCGTTGGCATTGGTTGCCGCAATGGCAAGGCAGACGGCGTTCGCCGGACGGGAGTTTGTCGGCGCGTTCCGCCGGTCGCTCTTTCCGCGCGCGCCCGCCGACGTCAAGCTCGTCGACTCCCAGCTTGCGATGGCGCGCAGCGCGACATATGCCAACCTCTACGCGATGCCGGCGGTCGCGGTGCTTCTGTGCGCGGCCGAATACCATGCATTCCCGCTGTGGCGCCTGGCGCTGTGGCCGACCTTGCTGATCCTCACCGGCATCCTCAGCGAGATCTATCAACGCCGCCTGCTGCGGCGCGCCGATCACTCGCCGCGGGACGTGAGCCGCCGCGCCCGCACCACCGCCCGGGTCACGCTGCTCTACAGCCTTTTGTGGTGCGGCATGGCCTACGATCTGTTCGTACCCGGCGACATAGGCAGCGAAGCGGTGTTGTTCACCACGCTGGCCTGTTCGCTGGCGGGCTGGAGCGCGATGGGCGGCTATCACTTCGCGACCGCGGCCGCGCCGATGCTCGCCTATCTCGTGACGCTGGTCGCGATGCCGCTTGCCAGCGGCCAGCCGGGAAGCTGGGGCCTGTCGGCCATCGCGGTCGCCTATTGGCTGACGATGCGCACGCATTTGATGTCGAACTACCAGACGCGCGAGCGCATGCTGCGGCTGGAGCTGGAACGCGCGGATATGGTCGACCGCCTCAAGGCCGCCAAGGACGAGTCCGACTCGGCGCGCTATCGCGCCGAGCAGGCGAGCCAGGCGAAGTCCGCCTTCCTCGCCAATATGAGCCACGAACTGCGCACGCCGCTGAACGCCATTCTGGGTTTCTCCGAGATCATCAGCACCAAGGCGATGGGGCCCGGCGCCGTCGAGCAATACGCCGAATACGCCGGCTATATCCACGGCTCGGGCGAACACCTGCTGTCGCTGATCAACGACATCCTCGACCTCGCCAAGATCGAGGCCGGCCGTTTCGTGCTGCGCGAAGGCGAGATCGACTTGCGTCTCCTGATGGACGATACCGCCAAGATGATGAGCGCCAAGGCGATCGCCGGCGGCATCTCGCTCGCCGTGCACATCGAACGCGCCTTTCCCAATGTGTATGGCGACGAGCGTGCGCTGCGCCAGATCCTGGTCAACCTCGCCTCGAACGCGGTCAAGTTCACGCCGCCGGGCGGACGCGTCACCGTCTTCGCCAACGTACAGCCGGACGGCACGCTCGCCTTCGGCTTGGACGACACCGGCATCGGCATCGCGCCGGAGGAACACGCCAAGGTGTTCGAGAGCTTCGGTCAAGGCCGTCACGACGCCATTCTGGCGGACAAGGGCACGGGGCTGGGCCTGCCGATCGTCAAGGGCCTCGCCGAGGCGCATGGCGGCCGCGTGATCTTGAACAGCGTCCCGAACGAGGGCACGCGCGTCACCATCCTGCTGCCGCCCGAGCGGGCGCGGGCGCGGCTCCGGGCGGCGAGCTGAACGTTCAGCTCAGCGCGGCGAACCGCTTCAAGTGATGATCGATATTGCCGAACAGCGTGTCGATCAGCGTCAGGCGCTTGAAGTAATGGCCGACATTGAGTTCGTCGGTCATGCCGATACCGCCGTGAATCTGCACCGCCTGCTGGCCGATGAAGCGGCCGGCCTTGCCGATCGTGACCTTGGCGGCCGACGCGGCCTTGGCGCGCTCCGCATCGCTCTCCCCCAGCTTCAAGGTGACCATCAGCGTGATCGAGACCGACTGCTCGTACTGCACGAACATGTCGACCATGCGGTGCTGCAGCGCCTGGAACTTGCCGATCGGAACGCCGAACTGCTTGCGGGTCTTGGAATATTCCACGGTGGCATCGACCAGCACCTTCATGCAGCCGGTCGCCTCGGCGCAGATCGCCGCGATCGCTTCGTCGATGACTTTCTCGACCAGCGGCAGGCCGTGGTCGGCCGGACCGATCAGCGCCGACGCCGGCACCTCGACGTTTTCGAAAGTGACTTCGGAGGCGCGCAGCGAGTCCACCGTCGGATAGTCGCGCAGCGCCACGCCCTTGGCCTTCTTGTCGACCAGGAAGACGCTGACGCCGTTCTTGTCGCGCTGGCTGCCCGCCGTACGGGCCGTCACGATGAGCGTGTCGGCCCAGGGTGCGCCCAGCACCACGGCCTTCTGACCGTTCAGGACATAGCCCGAGCCCTGCTTCTTCGCCGTCGTGGTGAGATCGGCGGGATTGTAGCGCCCCTTCGGCTCGGCGAAGGCGAAGGCGATCATGGTCTCGCCGGCGGCGATCTTGCCTAGCCATTCGGATTTCTGCGCGCCGCTGCCGCCATGCTTGACCAAGCCGCCGCCGATCACGACGGTCGGCACATAGGGCTCCACCGCCAGCGCCCTGCCGAACTCCTCCATGATGACGAGATTTTCGACCGCGCCGCCGCCCAGTCCGCCGAATTCCTCCGGCAGCGCCGCGGCGAACAGGCCGAGCTCCGCGAACTGCTTCCATTGGTTGGGATCGCGGCCCAGATCGCTGCGCGTGAACTTGCGCCACTGCTCGAACTTGTAGTTGTCCGCCAGATATTTCGAGATCGAATTGCGAAGGAGCGTCTGCTCTTCGGTGTAGGAGAAGTCCATATCAAGTCACCCACGTTGTCATCCCGGCAAGCAGCGCGACAGCGCTGCGCAAGCCGGGACCTATTTTTAACAAAGGCCCGATAGACGTCGGCCCCGCGCGAATTGTCTTCTTCGATCGTAAGCCCCGCGGCGTTCGCCATGGGTCCCGGATCGGCGCTGCGCGCCGTCCGGGATGACAAATAACAGCTAAAGCCCCAGCACCGCCTTCGCGATGATGTTGCGCTGGATTTCGTTCGAGCCGCCGTAGATCGACGCCTTGCGCATGTTGAAGTAGTGCCCGGCCTCGCCCAGCGCGTAATCCGGCCCGATGAACTCGTTCGAGCCCAGGCCGCGTTCGTTCGGATAGGCGTAATAACCGATGGCCTCGACCGTCAGCTCGGTGATGCGCTGCTGAATTTCGGTGCCGCGGATCTTGAGGATCGAGCTTTCCGGACCGGCGCTATGGCCCTTGGCCTCCTGCGCCAGCGTGCGCAGCTCGGTGTATTCGAGCGCCGCCAAATCGATCTCCAGATCGGCCACCTTGCGCGCAAAATCCTCGTCCTCCGCCAGCGGCACGCCGTCGAGCGTTTCGGCCTGCGCGATCTCCTTGAGGCGGCCGACCGCCTTCTTGGATCGCGCCACGCCGGCGATGCCCGACCGCTCGTTGACCAGCAGGAACTTGGCGTAGGTCCAGCCCTTGTTCTCCTCGCCGACGCGGTTGGCGACGGGCACCTTCACATTGTCGAAGAACACCTCGTTCACCTCATGCGCGCCGTCGAGCACGATGATCGGCTTGACGGTGATGCCGGGCGTCTTCATGTCGATCAGCAGGAATGTGATGCCTTCCTGCTGCTTGACGTTGGAATCGGTGCGGACCAGGCAGAAGATCCAGTCGGCGAATTGCGCCAGCGTGGTCCAGGTCTTCTGGCCGT
>CAZMHP010000099.1:0-9749 GCA_964566095.1 uncultured Rhizobium sp.
GCCGCAAGATCACCCAGGGCGCCGCCCTGATGGCGATGAGCGCGCTCTCCAAGGCGGGCGTGCAGCTCGTCGAGCGCTTCGACACCTCGGTCGCCGAGATGGAGCTCAAATACGCCAACAACAAGCTGATCGGCGCCGACGAGCATGGCGGCGGGGCGGATTACCGCCAGATCATCGCCGGCTCGATCCCGGGCTCCGACTACTACCTGGTCGGCGGCATCACCGAGCTGAACTTCAACATCCGCTCCGAAGGCGCGAGCGCCGACGGCGGCGAGACCGCCACCAACGGCATCAAGGGCCAGAGCGGCGGCAACATGTACGTCATGAATGTCGGCCTCGACCTTCGCCTGGTCGACACCAAGACGCTGCAGGTCGTCGACGTCATCTCCTACCAGAAGCAGATCATCGGCCGGCAGGTGTCGGTCGGCGTGTTCGACTTCCTGGGCGCCAACTTCTTCGACGCATCGGTCGGCGAAAGCGCGCTGGAGCCGATCCAGCTCGCCGTCCGCTCGGTGATCGAGCGCGCCGTGCTGGAGATGTCCACGCGCCTCTATCACACCAACGGCTCGTGCGCCGCCACGACCGATCCGCTCGCGGACGGCAGCGACCGCGCGCCGATCCACAACGACGACTATCGCCCCATCACCGCCCGCAACGACGACTACCGCCCCACCGCAGCCCGCAACGAGGACCAGCCCCATGCCGACGCGTCTCGCCAAGATCCTTATCGCTTCTACGGTTCTAGCGATCCTGCCGCTGACGGCCTCCGCGGGTCAGAATGATCAGACCGGCTCGTCCGTAACGGCCACGACCGGCGATCCGGTATCGGGATCGTCCTCGGGCGGCACGGCCGGCAATCCGGTGTCGGGTTCGTCGTCGCCCTCGGGCAGCACGATCCTGAACGGCCAGGTGTCGTTCGGCGCGCAGTGGTCGACCGTCACCACGACGGCCAAGAACGTGACGGGCGACGTCGTGATCCAGAGCCAGGGCGCCGGCAACGTGCTCGAGGCCGTGACCTTCGACGACACCCATGTGAAATCGACCCAGGACGACGAGAGCACCAATATCGGCTCGACCGTGAACGCCAACGTCAACGGCGTGGGCGGCAGCGTGAGCGTGACGGGCCTTGCGGTGTGCAACTCGACCGACATCTCGACCGATCCCAACGTGACCGCGGTGGACTCCAAGCAATATTGCGGCGCGCAGGATCCGGGCTCGGCCGTCACCGCCAACGTCTCGAACGTCACGGGCGACGCCGCCGTCACCTCGACCGCCTTCGGCAACACCTACACCGAGGACACCAACGCGACGAATGCGCCGACCAGCATCCTGCAGACCAACACGTCGAGCGTGTTCGGCACCGCCAACGCCACGTTCCACAACGTCAGCGGCAGCGTCGCGGTGACGAGCTCGGCGGTCGGCAACAACGCGCAGGTCGTCCACTACTCGACCACGCCGTAACGTCAGGTTCCGCGCGGACGCGGCCGGGGGCAAACGGTAGCGTCCAACGGAGGAGGGAGGGCTCGAGTCAGCCCTCCCTCTTTTTTTTGCGCGGGCGGTCTACAGCTCTCGCTATTTGAGACCGCCCGCGCGTAACGCTACGCCCACCATCTTCGCGGAATATTGCGCCCCACCGCTCTCGCTATTTGAGACCGCGCGCGCGTAACGCTACGCCCTGCCCGCGAGTGCCGCGGCCAGAACGAGCACATGGCGCGCCTGCTTGAGATGCGGCTGGTCGAGCATCTTGCCGTCGAGCGAGGCGACGCCGGCGCCGGACGCGAAAGCGGCGACCACTTTCTGCGCGTGCGCGACATCGGCGACGGAGGGCGTGAAGGCGGCGTTGATCGGCGCCACCTGATCGGGATGGATGGCGAGCATGCCGGTGAAGCCTTCGCGCTGCGCCAGCCGCGCCGCGCGTTCGAGGCCGAGTGTGTCGCGGAAATCGGCGTGCAGCGTTTCGATCGCTTCGACGCCGGCGGCCTTCGCCGCCAGCAACACCAGGGCGCGCACCATCTTGTGGATGAAGAGAAACGCGCCGGCCTCGTCGCGATTGGCGGCGGCGCCGAGCGCGGCGGCGAGGTCTTCGGCGCCCCAACTCATCGCGGCGAGGCGCGGCGGCGGCGAGCGATAGTCCTGCAGCGACAGAACCGCAGTCGGCGTCTCGGTGGCAACGGGCAGAAGCGCGATCGAACGCGGCGGCAGGCCGGCCTGCGTCTCCAGCGCAATGAGATGCGCGTCGAGCGTCAGCAGGTCCTGCGGCCCGGCGGGCTTGGGGACCACGAGGCCGGCGGGCGCGCCGGCGACCACCGCTTGCATGTCGGCGACGAAATCGTCCGAGCCGACGGGATTGATGCGCACCCAGATCGCGGGGCGGTGTTCCTCCTTCAGGAATTCGCGCGCGAGACCACGCGCCTTGGCGCGGTTTTCCGGCGCAACCGAATCCTCCAGATCGAGGATCAGCGCATCGGCGGGCGACGACTTCGCCTTGGCGAGCTTCTTCTCGGAATCGGCGGGGACAAAGAGGAGGGAGCGCAGGATCATGACAGCTTACGGACTCTCATCATCGATCGGGGGGCGTCGGCGGGGGGCTGAAGTCGCATTCGGATCGCTTCCGCCTAATTCTATCAACCTGAGGGCTGCCTCGTGTTGCCGCTCTTTGAGACCGGGATCGACCGGCTTCCTGTGCATCAGCGCGCTGCGCCTGCAGTGCGCGACGGTCTCGCCGCGCTGGTTGATCGCCTTGTGCTCGAACACGACGATGCCTTGGGCGGGGCGCGATTTGCTTTCGCGGAGCTCGAGCACCGCCGTCACCACATGCAGCGTGTCGCCGTGGAAGACGGGCTTGGGGAAGACGACGTCGGTCATGCCGAGATTGGCGACGGTGGTGCCGAGCGTGGTCTCGTGCACCGAGATGCCGATCATCAACCCCAGCGTGAACAGCGAGTTGACGACGCGGGCGCCGAATTCGGTGGTCTTGCCGTATTCCTCGTCGAGATGCAGCGCGGCGGGATTGTGCGTCATCGCGGTGAAGAGGACGTTGTCGGCCTCCGTCACGGTGCGGCGGATGGCGTGGTCGAAGGTCTGGCCGACGGAGAACTGCTCGAAGTAAAGGCCGGGCATGGCGATGCTCTGAAGGTTCTTGGCACACAGTAAAGCATGTTGCCACGGCAGGAAATCAGTGCCGCTCATCCTTCGACAAGCTCAGGATGAGGAGTTCACTCAAATCCTCATGCCGAGCCAGTCGAAGCATGAGGACCGCACCACCATTAGGGATCGCGGTAAAGTACGACGATCGGCTTGTCCTTGTAAGTCGTCCGCGTGGCTTCGACGAAGCCGCTGCGGGCCGCAAGGCGCAGCGAGGGCGCGTTGTTCGGATCGATGATGCAGGAGAAACGCACCTTGCCGAAGCGCCGCTCGCCCCATTGCAGCGCGGCGGCGACGGCTTCGCTCGCATAGCCCTTGCCTTGCGCGGCGGCGGCGAGCCCCCAGCCGATTTCCGGCGTGTCGTCGAGGCGCGGGGTCATCTCGCGATGCAGATCGAGGAAGCCGGCCTCGCCGAGGCGCACGCCGCTCGCCTTTTCGTAGATCGACCAGAAACCGTAGCCGAGCAGCGCCCAGTGGCCGGCAATGCGCATCAACCGACCCCTCGCATCCTCCTCGGAGAGCGGCTTGTCGGAGAGATAGCGCGTCACCCTGGGATCGGACCACATGGCGAAATGGGCCGGGAAGTCGTCGCGCACCGGCGGGCGCAGGACGAGGCGTTCGGTCTCGATGACGGGATTGTCCATCTCAGTCCACCGCGGAAAAGACGCCGGTGGCGGGATCGAGGATTTCGAGCCGGCCGTCGGCAATGCCGAAACGCGCGCCGTGGAGCGCCAAGCGCCCGCCCTGCACGCGCCCGGCAATGAAGGGAAAGCTCATCAGATTGTCCAGCGACAGCCGAACACAATCGCGTTCCATGGCGGCTGAGCGCGCCGCCGGATCGGCGAGATGGGCGGAATGCTGCAGGGCGGGCTCCAGCAACGCGATCCAGTGACCGAGAAAGGGAACGTCGTCGGCAAGGCTGCCGTCGAGCGCGGCCGCGACGCCGCCGCACTGGGCATGGCCGAGCACGACGACGTGCTTCACGCCGAGCCGCAGGACCGCGAAGGCGAGCGCCGCGCTGGTTCCGTGATAGCCGGTGTCCGGCTCGAAGGGCGGCACGATGCCGGCGACATTGCGCACCACGAAGAGTTCGCCCGGCGCGGCGCCGAAGATGGTGGCGGGATCGGCGCGGCTGTCGCTGCACGAGATGACGAGGTAGTCCGGGCTTTGGCCCCTGTGCGCCAGGTCCTCGTACAGCGCGCGTTCGCCCGGCCAGCGGCCGGCGCGAAAGGCGCGGTATCCTGCGATCAGACGGTCCATGCGCCGGTTATAGCGCGGCCGCGCGCAAAATCACTCCGCGGCGCGCATATCCCCGTTCAGGGCGCGGCGGCCGCCGAACCAGCGCGAGAATATCCGGGGCCTCTCGACCGGATCGAAGTCCCCCGTGTCATGGTTGAACACTTCGAGCACGCCGTTGGCGATGTCGAAGCGCAGACCATCGACATGCAGCTGGCCCGATCGCTCGGCTTCGACGATAAAGGGATAGCCGCGCAGCCGGTCGATGGAGAGTTTCACCGCCGCGCGTTCGGCATCGGTGTTGCCGCCGTGGCCATGGCCGTGGACCTTGGGGATCCTGCTCTCGACGGCGGGCCTGAGCAGGCTGACCCATTCCTTCAGGAACGGAATGCTCTCCGCGACCTTGGAGTCCATCGCAGCCGCGACGCCGCCGCACTGCGCGTGACCCATCACGACGACGTTGCGCACCTTCAGCGCCAGCACGGCATAGGCGATCGCGGCGCGCGTGCCGTAGAAGCCGCTATTGTCCTCGTAAGGCGGAACCACCGCGGCGACGTTGCGCACCACGAACAGCTCGCCGGGATTGGCGCTGAACACGGTGGCGGGATCGGAGCGCGAGTCGGAGCAGGCGATGAGGAGGTATTCCGGCCGCTGGCCGCGCTTGGCGAGGCGCGCATAGTTGTCGCGTTCCTCCAGCCAGCGCGTCTTGCGGAATTCGCGGTAGCCGCGAATGAGACGGTCCATGGCAACAACCCCCAAGCATGTGTCATGGCCCGTTCACCGGGCACGCATTACCCGCGTTAACGATGGTACGGAAGTTCGGATTTTGGCAAGGGGCGGGCTGGGTTTATTTGGAATTCGCGCGTGGCCGAAAAAACACGCAGCGCGGTGACTTTATAGTCATGCGGTGCTCGCAAGTGTGGCAGTCACAGAGACTGTCATCCCCGGCGAGCATCGGCGCAGCCGATGCGAGGGAAGGGGACCCAGGTGGAGCAATCGCAGTGCTCTCTCAGGACTGAATCGCTTCGACCGCGCGATGTCGTCAAGCTCAACCACCTGGGTCCCCTTCCCTTCGCGATGCCAACGCATCGCTCAGCCGGGGATGACAAGTGGCGCTAATACGACTTCGGCAGTCCGAGCACGTTCTCGCCGATGTAGCTCAAGATGAGCTGTTCGCTGACCGGCGCGAGGCGCGGGATCATGCTTTCGCGCAGGAGGCGCTCGATCTGGTATTCCTTCGCATAGCCCATGCCGCCCAGAGTCATCATCGCCTTGGTGCAGGTGTCGAAGGCGGCGCGGGCGCCCAGCAGCTTCGCGGCATTGGCTTCGGCGCCGCAGGGCTGGCCGGAATCGTAGAGCGCGGCGGCGCGCAAGGTCAGCCACCACGCGCTTTCCAGATAGGTCCAGCATTCGGCGAGCGGATGCTGGATGCCCTGGTTCTGGCCGATGGGACGGCCGAACACCACGCGTTCGCGCGCATACCGCGCGGCGCGATCGAGCGCATCGCGGCCAAGGCCTATGGCCTCGGCGGCAATCAGGATGCGTTCGGGATTGAGGCTGTCGAGGATGTAGCGGAAGCCCTTGCCCTCCTCGCCGATGCGATCCTCCTCGGGCACGAAGAGATCGTCGATGAACACGGTGTTGGAGTCGACGCCGGCGCGGCCCATCTTCGGGATGCGGCGCACCTCGATCCGTGAGCGGTCGAGATCGGTGTAGAACAGCGTCATGCCGTCGGTCGGCTTCCTGCCGTCTTCCTTCCTGGCAGTGCGCGCGAGGATGAGCATCTTGTCGGCTTCCTGCGCCGTGGTCGTCCAGATCTTGCGGCCCTTCATGACGTAGCCGCCGTCGGTGCGCCGCGCGAAGGTCTCGATGCTGGTGGTGTCGAGGCCGGCATTGGGTTCGGTGACGGCGAAGCAGGCCTTCTGCGCGCCCTTGATCAGCGGCGGCAGGAAGCGGCGCTTCTGCGCCGCGGTGCCGTGCACGACGATGGCGTGCGGCCCGAAGATGTTGAGATGGATCGAGCTTGCGGCCGCATAACCGCCCCCGCCGCGCGCCACGGTGTGCATCAGGATCGCCGCTTCCGTGACGCCGAGGCCGGCGCCGCCGAATTCCACCGGCATGGCGATGCCGAGCCAGCCGGCGTCCGCCATCGCCCGGTGAAACTCGACCGGGAAGCGCGGCGTCGTATCGATTTGCGTCCAGTAAGCGTCGTCGAACCGGGCGACGACGCGGCCGACATTCTCTTCGATGGCGCGGTGATCGGCGGAGAGCGTGATGTCCATGCCCGCCATACTGGCAGCGGAACTACCCGATTACCAAGCACAATCAAGGTCTTGAGCCGGCCGGCGGCGTTCGCCCGCGTCCCGCGCAGGGCGGTTGCGCCCGCTATCTCCCTGACTAAACTGAGAAATGAGGGGAAAACCCGGGTTGATCGGTCTATAAGGTGCGCCGCCTCAAGGGGCACATGACAAGCAGTCATCCGGCGGGCACGAGCACGGAGTTCAAGACAAAAACATGAGTGTCACGGCCGAAGGGCGTCCAGCGCCCGCGCCCGCGCGCCGCCCAGGAATGGCGCCGACGAACATCAACGATCCGGATTACTTCCACAAAGTGGTGGATTGCCAATGGGCCTGTCCGGCCCACACGCCGGTGCCTGAGTACATCCGGCTGATCGCGGCGGGGCGCTATTCCGACGCGTACATGATCAACTGGCATTCGAACGTCTTTCCGGGCGTGCTCGGGCGCACCTGCGACCGGCCCTGCGAGCCGGCGTGCCGGCGCGGCCGCGTGGAGGAGAGCAAGGAGCCGGTGGCGATCTGCCGCCTCAAACGCGTCGCGGCCGACAACAAGGACGACGTCAAGGGGCGCATGCCCAAGCCGGCGGCGACCAAGAACGGCAAGCGGATCGCGTTGATCGGCGCGGGGCCGGCCTCGCTGACGGTGGCGCGCGATCTGCTGCCGCTCGGCTATCACGTCACGATCTACGACGCCGATCCCTTCGCGGGCGGCATGATGCGCACCCAGATCCCGAAATTCCGTTTGCCGCAAAGCGTGCTCGACGAAGAGTGCAACTACATCCTCGATCTGGAGCCGGAGACGAAATTCGGCCAGCGCATCGACAGCCTGAAGAGCGTGCTGGCGCGCGATTACGACGCGATTTTCGTCGGTTGCGGCGCACCGCGCGGACGCGATCTCGACATCCCCGGCCGCAAGGAAGCGGCCGCGAACATCCATATCGGCATCGACTGGCTGTCCTCGGTTTCGTTCGGCCACACCACGAGCATCGGCAAGCGCGTGATCGTGCTGGGCGGCGGCAACACCGCGATGGATTGCTGCCGGACGTCTCGGCGCCTGGGCGGCGAAAAAGTGGACGTCGTCGTCCGCTCCGGCTTCGAGGAGATGAAGGCCTCGCCGTGGGAAAAGGAAGACGCGATCCACGAGGACATCCCGATCCACAACTACCTCGTGCCGAAGGAATTCCAGCACGCGAACGGCAAGTTGACCGGCGTGCTGTTCGAGAAGGTCAAGCCCGAAAAGGACGCCAAGGGCCGCCGCGCCCTGGTGCCGACCGGCGAGCCGGACGTGCTGTTCGCCTGCGACGACGTGCTGGTGGCGGTGGGCCAGGAAAACGCCTTTCCCTGGATCGAGCGCGATCTGGGCCTGGACTTCGATGCGTCGGACATGCCGGTGGTCGACAAGGTCACCTATCAGTCGACCAACCCGAAGGTGTTCTTCGGCGGCGACGCGGCGTTCGGGCCCAAGAACATCATCACCGCGGTGGCGCACGGCCATGAGGCGGCGGTCTCCATCGATCTGTTCTGCCACGGCGAAGACGTGAAGGTGCGTCCCTCGCCGCTGGTGAACCTGTCGAGCCAGAAGATGGGTATCCACGAATGGTCCTACGACAACGACGTGTCGCTGGACCTGCGCTTCAAGGTCCCCCACGCGCCCAAGGAAAAGACGCTGCGCGACGTGAATATGGAGGTCGAGCTCGGCTTCAACCGCGATCTCGGCTTCAAGGAGGCGCAGCGCTGCCTCAATTGCGATATCGAGACCGTGTTCACCGATAGCGCGTGCATCGAATGCGACGCCTGCGTCGACATCTGCCCGGTGGACTGCATCACCTTCACGGCCAACGATCCGGAACCGGTGCTGCGCACCCATCTGCAGGCGCCGAGCACCAACGGCACGCAGGACCTCTACATCTCCGATATCCTCAAGACCGGCCGCATCATGGCGAAGGACGAGGACGTCTGCCTGCATTGCGGACTGTGCGCCGAGCGTTGCCCGACGAGCGCGTGGGACATGAAGAAGTTTTATCTGGAGACGGCAAGGGCGGGCTCATGCGCCAGCCGGTGATTTCTCATATCCAAATCTCACCATGGCCGGCCGTCGAGCCGGTCACCCGGCAGGCGCGCGTCGGCGCGCCTGGAGAAGTCTCAGCGCCCGCAGACGCGGGCGCGCTGGGTGGCCGGGTCAAGCCCGGCCATGGTGACGGAGTTAAATGACGATGCAACCCATCGCCGCCGTCAACGACTTCGTCGTCAAATTCGCCAACGTCAACGGTTCGGGCTCGGCGTCGGCCAACGAGCTGTTCGCGCTCTCGATCCTGCGCATGGGCGTGCCGGTCTGCTCGCGCAACATCTTCCCGTCGAATATCCAGGGCCTGCCGACCTGGTACGAGGTGCGCGTCTCGGGCGAGGGCTGGCTGGGGCGGCGCGGCGGCGTGGATCTGATGGTCGCGATGAACCCGCAGACCTGGGACAAGGACGTCGCCGAGATCGAGCCGGGCGGCTATCTGCTGCACGATTCCACCAAGCCGCTGACGACCCAGAAGCTGCGCCCCGACGTGAACCTTCTGGGCGTGCCGCTGACCGATCTGTCGAACACGCTGGACGATCCGCTGCCGCGCAACCGCCAGCTCCTCAAGAACGTGATCTATCTGGGCGCCGTCGCGCAGCTGCTGTCGATGGATCCGCAGACCATCGAAAGCGCGATCGGTGCGTTCTTCAAGGGCAAGGACAAGCTGATCAAGCCGAACATCGCCGCGATGAAGCTGGGCTACGACTATGCGGCGGCGAACCTTGCGGGCAAGTGCAAGCTGAAGGTCGAGAAGGCCGACAAGGTCGGCGACCGCATCTTCATCCAGGGCAACGACGCGGCGGGGCTGGGTGCGGTCTATGGCGGCGCCACGGTGTGCGCCTGGTATCCGATCACGCCCTCGACCTCGCTGGCCGAGGCCTTCACGGCGCATTGCAAGACGTTCCGCGTCGATCCCGAAACGAAGACCAACAATTTCGCCATCGTGCAGGCGGAGGACGAGATCGCCGCCATCGGCATGGTGATCGGCGCGGGCTGGAACGGCGCGC
>CAZMHP010000100.1:0-9734 GCA_964566095.1 uncultured Rhizobium sp.
TCGGTCGAGGTTCAGGTCGCCGGCGAGTTCATCGGCGTGATCTTCAAGGACGAGGAGGACGGCGAAACCTCCTACGCCTTCAACATGGCGATCCTCGAAATGGATTTGCCGGAGCCGCCGGCCAGCCGGGCCTAGAGCGCCGCGAGGGCGCGCGCCCGTCACGCCCCGCGAATAACCTTGAGGAACGCCGCGCCGAATTCCTTGAGCTTCTTTTCGCCCACGCCGTTGACCTCGGCGAATTCGGCGAGGGACTGCGGCCGACGCTGAGCCATGTCGAGCAGCGTGCGATCGGGAAAGACGGCGAAGGCCGGCACGCGTCGCTGCCGCGCCAGCGCCAGGCGCAATTGCTTGAGCGCGCCGAGCAAGGGTGTGTCGAGCTCGCCGGCCGGATCGCCGGCCACTGCCTCGCGCAGCTTGCGTCTGTCGCGCCGCTCGATCGGCGGCCGGTGGCGGAAGCTGCCTTCGCCGCGCAGCAAGGCGCGCCCCTTGTCGGTCAGCGCCATTCCGCCGTAGCCGGCGACGTCGAGATGCAAAAGCCCCGCCGCAACCATCTGGCGGGCGATGGTCTGCCATTCCACCGCCTTGCGCGATGCGCCGCCGCCGAACACGGGGAGCCGATCGTGGCCGGCAGCGGCGATCTTCTCGCCGCGCATGCCGCGCAGTACGTTGGCGATGTGCGTGGCGCCGTAGCGCTCGCCGGTCTGCTCGACCGCCTGCAGCACCTGACGCGCCGCCTCGGTCGCGTCGGTCAGCGCGCCCGGCTCGCGGCATAGATCGCAATTGCCGCAGGGCTCCGCGATCTCGCCGAAATAACCGAGCAGGATCTGGCGGCGACAGCCGGCCGCCTCGCAATAGCCGATCAGGGCGTTCAGCCGCTGATGCTCGCGGCGCCGGCGTTCCTCGCCGGCTTCCTCCTGGTCGATGAACATGCGGCGCATGCGGATATCGCCCAAGCCGAACAGCATGTGCGCCTCGGCCTTCGCACCGTCGCGCCCGGCGCGACCGATCTCCTGATAGTAAGCTTCGATGCTGCCGGGCAGGTCGGCGTGAAAGACGAAGCGGACATCGGATTTGTCGATCCCCATGCCGAAGGCGATGGTGGCGACCATCACGACCGCGGGTTCGGTCATGAAGACGTTCTGGTTGGTCTCGCGCGCCTCCTTGTCCATGCCGGCGTGATAGGCGAGGGCGCGGACGCCGTGCGAGGCGAGAAGCTCGGCGGTGGCCTCGGTCTTCTTGCGCGACAGGCAGTAGACGATGCCGCTCGCGCCGCGATGGCGCCGCACGAAGGCGAGGAGCTGCGCCTTCCAATCGTTCTTGGCCTCGACGCCGAGCGCGATGTTCGGCCGATCGAAGCCGAGCACGACCTGTTCGGCCTCGCCGCCGAAAAGCTTCGCCAGCACGTCGGCGCGTGTCGCCCGGTCGGCCGTGGCCGTCAGGGCGGCGATCGGCACGCGCGGAAAAAGTTCGCGCAGCCGCGTCAGTGCCTCGTATTCCGGCCGGAAGGCCGGCCCCCATTGCGAGACGCAATGCGCCTCGTCGATCGCGATCAGCCGGACGTCGAGCCGCGCGAGTGCGGCCAGCATGCGCTCGGTCATCAACCGCTCGGGCGCCAGGTAGAGCAGGCGGGTTTCGCCGGATGCGGCGCGGCGCCAGGCGGCGACATTGGCATCGCGGTCCTGGCCCGAGTGGATCGTGTCGGCCGCGACCCCGGCCAGGCGCAACGCCGAGACCTGGTCCTGCATCAGGGCGACCAGCGGCGACACCACCAGCGTCAGTCCGCCCAGAACGAGGGCCGGCACCTGAAAGCAGAGCGATTTGCCCGAGCCGGTGGGCATGACGGCGAGCACGTTGCGGCCGGCGAGAAGCGCGGCCATCGCCGCTTCTTGCCCGGGGCGGAAGTCCTCGAAGCCGAAGACATCCTTGAGGACGCGGCGCTCTGAATCGACGTGGTGGAAATTCATGGGCGGAACTTGCCCCACCCGCCCTTGGCGCACAATCGCATCGGCTTGAGGCCCGGCGCGGCGGGTGCGATGATGCACCCATGCCGCGAAATGACGTTCCCGGCGTACACAGAACGGCGAAGCGGCCTTGGCGATTCTGACAGTCTTGTTTCGCTGGCGCGCGGCGGTTGTCGGATTGCTGGGATTGGGCGCCGTCGCCGCCGCGTTCGCGGCATTCCACGGCGGGCCCGTGCCGATCGGCGCGCTTTTCCTGGCGACCGCGTCCGCGGCGCTGGCAATCGTCGTGTCGTATGTTCATTTGCGCCATCTTTTGCTGGCCGTCCTTGTCGTGTTCTCGCCGCTTGCGGGCATGATGGCGGTCGCGCCGCTCGCGGATCCGCTGCCCATGACCGCGCTCTTGGCCGTGTATGGCGTCGGCTATGTCGTCGCCGCGTTGGTGGCCGGAGATATCGCGCGCCGCGTGCTGGACGGCCGGGATCGCGTCGATGCGGCCCGCGAAACTCTGCTGGCCTTGGCCGCGCCGGTCTTTGTCGCCGCCCTGGTCGGCGCGCCGCTGCTCGTCGCGTGGCTGTTTCGCGATGTGCGGCATTTGGGTTTGGCCGCTGCCTGCGCCATCCCGGCGACGGCGGCGTCGGCCGCGCTGTTCACATCCTTCGGCGCATCCCTGATGCGCTTCGGCGAGGCGTTCTTCACCCGCGCCAATCGGGCGCGCGAGCGGCGTGAGGCATTGCTGCGCGTCGCCACCATCATCGTCGTGCCGCGCTGGGGCCTCAGCCTGAGCGGCGTGACGCTGGTCTTCGCGGTGCTGGGCTGGTTCGGCGCCGCGCCGCTGTTGGACCACAGCACCCTGTTTGCCCAGCCGGCGCTCGCGGCGGGGTCGCTGCTGGGCGTGTTCCTGGTGGCCTGCGCAATGACGCGCGATTGGCGCGAAGCGGCAGCGGCCGTCTTGGCGCTTGGGGCTTTGGCGTTGTTCAGCGCGTGGCTGTGGGGCTGGGCCGTCGGACATCCGACGGCATCGGCCTTCGTCGACATTGTCGTGAGCTGCGCAACCGCGTTTCTGGCGATGCTGGCGGTCGCGGGGCGGAGCCGGGCGTACCGCCGCGACGGCGACGATCCGGCCGTGGCGCGACTGCGAGCCTTGGAGGATGTGGGCGCCGCGCCCTGGTTCGCCGCCCTGGGTGCCGCCGCCGCGACGGCGCCCTGGATCGTGCTGCACGGCTCGACCGCGACGCTGGCCGTACTCTTCCTCTTCGCTGCCTTGGCGGCGCTCGTGGCCCAGCCGGCCATCGCGACAGGTCTGGAGAGCATCGTGCCGCGTCGGCGCTCGCTCGACGAGCTTTACAAGCGCGGCTGAACCGCGACCGAAGCCTGCGGCTTGGGCGCACGCTCGAAGCCGCCGACCAGCCGCTCCACGCCTTCGCCGATCATTTGCCAGCGCGCCAGATGCTCGCGCTTGAACCGGTAGGACAGCGCCACGCCATGCGCCAGCGGCATGTCGCGCAGGCAGCTTGGGCTCGGCACCGTTGCCGACAGGCGCACGCAGCGCAGCACTTCGACCCCACTGGCCGTCTCGCCGACGAAGAGGTCCTCGCTGCGATAGCCGGAGTCCTCGCGGAAGGTGTACTGCGTCAAGCCGAACGGGCCCGGTTCGCCGCGTGGATTGGTGACATAGGCGAGATAGATGCGCGACAGCCTGTCGGCCTCGGTCAGGTTCACGCGCTCTTCGCGGATCAGCATGAAGACCACCGGCGAGTCGGGCGTGTTGCCGGAGAAGTTCGACGCTTCCCAGTTCGACCAGCCGGCCATGTCGGGCAGGATGGCGAACAGCGCCAGATCCTTGCGGACGCCGCCCTGTCGCGCGCTCTCATACTGCAGGTAGTTGGCAGGTATCCACAGCTTTAAGCCGTGGACGTTCAACGCCACCGGCTCGCTGTTCGAGGTCGGGACCACCTGTTCCTCAAGAAAATTGGGCGCGGTGGGCGCGAGATAATAGAGCAGGACCAGCGCCGAAAGCGCTGCCGTGATCAGGAAAACGCCCAGCGGAATCAACCAGCCGGAGCGTCTGCGAATGGTGCCGTCGGTGTCGGAATAGCTCATCGTCTTGCTCGATCCGACTCAGCAAGTCGGATCGCTATACTTAACATAAGCAGCGCAGCAATCCGTCGGCGCGGGCGCCGGCCTCAATCGATTGTTTCGTGACGTGGCGCGGATGCCTCTACTGCCGGCGCGGCGCGGTCGATCGCATCGAAATGGCACAGAACATGGTCAATGCAGCCGCCCGGAACGGGCACACGGCCTGCATTCCCTGTCTTATGTTGCCGCATTTTGGGGGTGGAGATTGTACCGGGATATCCTGCTGGTCGCGTTTGCCACGCTGTCCGGCTTCACCGCCTCCGGCATCCTTGCGAACCTGTATCGCCTGATCGCGCGCAAGCCGGAAACCACGGCCGGCCGGCTCGGTTACGTGGCCGTCATGGTCGTCGCGGGGCCGAACGTGCTGATCGAGAACGCCGCACGCTCGATGCAGGCCAAGGATTGCTCGCGCTTCGCCTTCTGGCTCGCCGCGTCCATCGCCGCCTATTGGAGCTTCGCGCTGGGCATGATCGTGATCCAGGTCGGCCTGTCGGTCTGACCGGCTACCGCCCCAGTTCCAACCCCTTCAACGATCCCTCGTCGCGCCAGTCCTTCAGCAACTGGATGAAGGCGATCGAGCCGGCGCCGAACGAGCCGTTGCGCGCCGCCATCGTCGAAGGTTTGCCCTCATTGTTGTAATAGCCGGGCGTGCATTCCTGCAGGAAACGTTCGCGCGTCACGGCGGAGCGGACGATGGTGTCGACCCAGGCGGCCTCGGCGTCCTCGCTCGCTTCGACGATCGTCGCCTGGCGATCGGTCGCGGTGCGCACGACATAGGCGATGTGCCTGGCCTGCTCGTTCAGCATGTGCGGGAAGTTGGGCGTGAAGCCCGACTGGGTGTTGCTGACCACAAAGCAATTGGGAAAGCCGCGCACGAAGAAGCCGTGGAAGGTCGACACGCCGTCCTTCCAGCGCTGCGTCAGCGTCTGGCCGCCGCGGCCGTGCAACTCATAGCCGGAACGCCGCGCATAGGCGGTGCCGACCTCGAAGCCGGTGCCGTAGATCAGGCAGTCGAGCTCGTATTCGCGGCCGTTGGCGACGACGCCCGTCTCGGTGATGCGCTCCACGCCTTTGCCGTCGGTATCGACCAGCGTCACGTTGGGGCGGTTGAAGGTTTCGAGATATTCGTCGTGGAAGCAGGGCCGCTTGCAGAATTGGTTGTAATAGGGCTTTAGCGCCTCGGCCGTCGCCTTGTCGCGCACGATCTGTTCGGCGCGGGCGCGGACCTGTTCCATCTTCTTGAAGTCGGCGAGTTGCATCGTCGTCGCCAGATCCATCGGCTCCGTGCCGGCCTCGCGCTGCGCGCGCATCAGCCGAAGCATGTTGCCAATGATGTCGGTCCAGCCGTCGCTCACCAGATCCTCGGGTTGCGGCACGCCGGAAACCAGCGCGTTGAAATTGTCCATCCGCGTCTGCTGCCAGCCGGGCTCGAGGCTCGCGGCCCAGTTGGGATCGGTCGGGCGGTTGTTGCGCACATCGACGGAGGAGGGCGTGCGCTGGAAGACATAGAGGTGCTTGGCCGCGGCACCCAGATGCGGCACGCACTGCACCGCGGTGGCGCCGGTGCCGATGATGCCGACGACCTTGTCCTTCAGGCCGGTCAGATTGCCGTTCGAATCGCCGCCGGTATAGGCATAGTCCCAACGGCTGGTGTGGAAGCAGTGGCCCCGATAGCTCTCGACGCCCGGAATGCCCGGCAGCTTGGGGCGGTGCAGCGGGCCATTGGCCATGACGACGAAGCGCGCTTTCAGCGCGTCGCCCTTGTTGGTCTTGATGATCCAGCGCGACAGATCCTCGTCCCAGCGAAGTTCGGCGACTTCGGTCTGGAAGAGGGCGTTGCGATAGAGATCGAATTTCTCGCCGATGGCCCGACAATGCGCCAGGATTTCGGGCGCGCGGGCATATTTCTCCACCGGCATGGCGTCGAGTTCTTCGAGCAGGGGCAGATAGACATAGCTTTCGACGTCGCAGGCAGCCCCGGGATACCGGTTCCAATACCAGGTGCCGCCGAAATCACCGCCTTTCTCGATGACGTGGACGTCGTCGATCCCGGCCTGGCGCAGGCGCGCCGCCGCCAGCAATCCGCCGAAGCCGCCGCCGATCACAGCGACCTCGATCTTGTCTTTGCGCGGCGCGCGCTCGATCGGCCGCACATAGGGATCGTCGAGATAATGCGTGAAGCGGCCTTTGATTTCGACGTACTGGTCGTTGCCTTCGGCGCGCAGGCGCTTGTCGCGTTCGGCGAGATATTTCGCCTTCAACAACGCCGGATCGAAGCCGAGTTCCTCGGTCGGCGAGATAGGTTCGAAGGCCATGCGCGGCGTCTCCAGCACTGATTTATTGTCAGTATGCTTTGGCCGACTGCAAACGCCAGCAAAACTTTCGCAAACCCGCGCCGCCGCCGTGGGGTAATCTTTTGTGCGAAAGCTTCGTCCCGAGAGGGCGGAGGAGGGGTACGCCATGACCGACGATCAGGACCAGCGCAAGCAAGCCATCGGCCGGCTCCAAGCCAAGCGCGGCTTCGCCGAACATCTCGCGATCTATCTCATCGTCAACGCGCTCTTGGTCGTGGTGTGGGCGTTCACCTGGCGCGGTTATTTCTGGCCGATCTGGCCGATCGCCGGTTGGGGAATCGGGGTGGCGATGCATGGTTGGGGCGTCTTTCTGCGCCGCCCGATCAGCGAAGACGACATCCGCCGCGAAATGGAGCGCGGACATTAGGCGGGTCGGCGCAATCCCTGCTGTAGAGATGTGTGGACGTAGGCGCCGCGGCCTAACCCTTGTGGTCGAACTCGGTGTCGATGACGAGCTCGATCGGCTCCTTGAAGAACGGCCCCATGTCGAACTGGGTCGGATCGATCCGGCCTTCGGCATGGATGCCGATGACGTGGCCCATGACGGGACCGCCCGCGAAGCCGAGGCCGGCGCCGATCAGGGTCACGTCGAAGGTCAGCGGCACCGTCTTGCCCTTGAGCGTGAACTGCCCCTCGACCTTGCCGTGCGTCGCGTCGCGCTTGCGGAACGCGGTCGACACGAAGGTCGCTAACGGAAACGCGCCGGCGTTCAAATATTTCGGCCCCGCAAGATCCGCCGCGAAGCCCGGTACGTTGGTCTGGATGGAGCCGGTCTCGACCGTGGCGCTCAAGCGCGATTTGGTGGGCGCCGCCGGATCCCAGTCGAGCGTGCCGGTGGCCTTGTCGAAGCGGAAGATGCTGACCGAAAAGCCCAGATGCGACACCCGCGCGACCACGCCGACATGGTTGACGTCGAGCGTGTATTGGCCCGCCACCGCCTGACGATAGTCCTTGGTGCCGTGGGGAATGACGAACGGCGCGTCCGCGGCCCGGCAACCGCCGGTCGCGACCGTCGCGAGCACAAGACCCAGGAACAGTTGGGTGAATAATCGAGTTCGCATGAAATCCTCCATGACAATGTTCATTGCTGCGCGAGATATTCGGCGAGCTGGTCGAGCGTGCCCTTGAAGCCCTGATCGAGGCTCGGGCGCATGGACTCGAACATCTTGCGTTCCTCGTCGGTGGCGTTAATCGGCGTACCGGTCATCGCCAGCGTGGTCTTTCCGTCCTGCTCCGTAAAGAGGACCGTGTTGAGGATCTCCAGCGGCCAGTTGGGCGAGAAGGGCGCGCGCGTCGTGTTGCCTTCGCTGTCGGAGAAGGAATTGACGAACACGATCTTCTGCGGCGCGACGATCTCGCGGTAGACGAACTTGCCCCACATCTCCGCGCCATTGGGCGCGCGCATGCCGTAGTGGAACAGCCCGCCCGGCTTCAGATCGAGCGTGCCTTTGAGCCACGTGAAGCCCTTGGGGCCCCACCAGCGCGAGAGATGTTCGAGCTGCGTGTAAGCCGTCCAAACCTTCGTGCGCGGCGCATCGAAGGTGCGGGTGATGGAGAAGACGGGCGCGCCGTCGGTCATGGTGTGATCTTTCCGTAGTGCTTAATGCAGGTTCGCGAGGAGATCGGCAAGGCGGTGCAGACTGTCGAAGTCGGGCGGCGGCGTGAATTCCTGGGACATCGGGTTCTCTTTCGAAGCTCAGGACGGATGGCGGTGCAGGTATTCGGCGAGGCGGCCGAGCGTCTGGCGTCCGCCTTCCACCGCGCCGAATTCGCGCACGACATGGTCGCGCGCTGCGAGCGATGGGAAGCGCGAATGCATCACCAGCCGCGTCTTGCCGCCCTCGTCGGCAAGCGTGATCGTCACATGGAACATGTCGGGGTCGCCCGGGGTGCCATGGCTGTAGACGAGGCGCTCGGGCTTCGCGACCTCTTCATAGGCGACCTTGTTGTCGTAGTCGCGGCCATCGGGACCGTGCATCACGAAATCCCACACGCCGCCCGCGCGCGCGGCGTGGCTGTGCGTGGTGATGGAAAAGCCGTTCGGCCCCCACCAATGGGCGAGGTGCTTCGGATCGGTGAAAACCTCCCACACCAGCGCGCGCGGTGCGTCGAGCAGGCGGGTGAATTCGATGATGGGTTCGTCCGTGGGGACGCGTTCGTCATTTCTTGCGGCCATGCCTCTTCCCCTTGGCTTGGAGTTCCTGGAGGTAGTCGTCGAGCCGGTCGAAGCGCGCGTTCCACAATTCTCGGTATTCCTCGAGCCAGGTATCGACGGTCATCAGCGCCTTGGGCTCCAGCTTGCAGGGCCGGTATTGCGCCTCTCGCGAGCGGCTGATGAGGCCGGCATGCTCCAAGACTTTCAGATGCTTGGAGATGCCGGGCAGGCTCATGTCGAACGGTGCCGCCAGTTCGGTCACCGAGCGCTCGCCCGTCGCAAGCTGCGCCAGGATCGCGCGCCGGGTCGGGTCGGCCAGGGCCTGGAAGGTGGTGGAGAGGTGATCCATTTCTACTTAACCAGAGGGATAATTAGCTAATTAGTAAAATATGGAAGGGCCGTCAAGCCCGTGCGCGAGGTTTTACAAAAACGTCACTTTGAAAGCAGGACAGAGAAGCGTGATATTGCTCAAGACTACGATTGGATAGGGGAGTCAAGAAATGGCAAAAGCGAAGAAGAAAGCTGTCAAAGGAAAGATCAAACGCGCAAAGTTGAAGCCCGCGGGCGGCGACGGCGGGCCGTTTCCATTGAGAAAGATCGCCGGCCGGCGCGCGCAAAGCGAAGACGACGGCGCCAACCCGCTCGTCAAAATCATTCTCGCCTTTGCCGCCGTGAAGCCCACGGCCAAGAAAATCGCGATCACCGAATTGCCGCGCGCCGTGAGCGCGACATTCCTGTCCTGGGCCCAGTCGCTGAACCTGCCGCTGGACGACGGTTCGACGGATTCGAGCTACTACAGCGTCACGGCAAGGGGACTGCCGGACACCTTCCTCGCGAGCTATGCCGGCGACGATCCCGATCCATTCTTGGCGACGGCCGTCGCGCAAGGTGGCGCGATCGTCGGCACCAGCGTCGAAGTCGAGGACTGATAATCACGCTCGGCTACAGCACTCCCAGCATGCCCGCGACGAGGGGGTGGCGGATGATGTCGGCTTCGCCCAGCCGCACCACGGCGATCTCGGACACTTTCTCCAGCCGGTCGGCGATGTCGCCCAGGCCCGACATCCCCTTGAGCAGGTCGGTCTGGTCGGGATCGCCGGTCAGCACCATGGTCGAGCGCCAGCCCAG
>CAZMHP010000101.1:0-9705 GCA_964566095.1 uncultured Rhizobium sp.
TGCCGTAGATGCGCTGAAGCTGCGCGTTCTTGGCGTCGCCGCGCCAATAGGCGCCCGCGATCTTGGTCAGCTTGAAGGCGTCGCCGATCTTGCCCGTGCTTTCGAAATGCGGGCCGCGACATAGGTCGTGCCAGTCGCCGTGGAAATAGATCGACACGTCCTCGCCGGGCGGAATGCTTTCGATCAGTTCGGCCTTGTACTGTTCGCCGATGCCCTTGAAGTGCGCGATCGCCTTGTCGCGCTGCCATACCTCGCGGCGGGTCGGCAGGTCGCGCTTGACGATCTCGCGCATCTTCGCCTCGATCTTGGGCAGATCGTCCGGCGTGAACGGTTCGTTGCGCGCGAAGTCGTAGTAGAATCCGTCGTCGATCGCCGGGCCGATGGTCACCTGGGTGCCGGGATAGAGTTCCTGCACCGCCATGGCGAGCACATGCGCCGCGTCGTGGCGGATCAGTTCCAGCGCCTCCGGGTCCTTCTTGGTGACGATGCGGATTTTGGCGTCCCGCTCGATCGGGCGGAACAGGTCCCATTGCTGGCCGTCGACTTCGAGGATCAGGGCGGCCTTGGCGAGGCCCGGCCCGATGGAGGCCGCGATCTGCGCACCCGTCACACCCTTGTTGAATTCCAACACCTTACCGTCGGGCAACGTGATGTGAATGGGCGAAGCAAGGGCGGCGGACATGGTCCAGTCTCCATACGGAAGAGAGGGGCGGACCATGATTCGAATTGACGGCGTAAGTCAAGCAAGCGTGAGAAAATTCCGGCTATGCGCGCACGTCGCGTTTGGGCAAAATCGTACCCGGAGCGGGCAACCATTCTTTCGGAGATTGAACATGAGAAAACTGGCACTAGCGGCGATCCTGCTCGTCACGAGCGCGATCTCGCCCGCCATGGCATCGAACACCTGTCTGATGACCCATCGGATCGACAACACCAAGGTCGTGGACGCCAAGACGATCCTGTTTCGGATGAAGGACGGCAAGGTGTGGCGCAACACGCTTCAGACACCGTGCCCGGGTTTGCTGTTCGAGGGCTTCGTCTACGTCGCGCATAACGATCAGATCTGCGGCAACGAACAGTCGATCCGCGTTCTGCGCAGCCATGAGGTCTGCATGCTCGGACCGTTCGCGCCGGACCATACCCAACGCGGTTGAGCGGGCCGGCAAGGCGTGTGGAGAGGGCCGGAGCCGATCCGGCCCTTTCGACTCGGGCGGCAGGTTCCGCGCGGCCGGCATTGTTTTTTGCGCCGATATTGTAAGCTGGCCCCTTGAGGGGAAACGTCCATGCTGGTCGGCCATCTGGGAGCGGGACTTGCGGCGAAGGCCGCTGCGCCGCGCGTCGGGCTCGGCACTTTGATGGCCGCCGCGCTGCTGCTCGACATCGTCCTGTGGCTGCTGGTGATCGCGCATGTCGAAGGTGCCGCGGTGCCCGGCGACTTCGCGCAGCGGCATCAGCTCGCCTTCAGCTTTCCCTGGTCGCACAGCCTTTTGGGCGCCGTCGTCTTGTCGGCCGCGGCGGCCGGCGCGTGGGCCTGGTCGCGCGGCGGGGGGCGCTACATTGCCTTCGCGCCGGCCGTGATCGCGGCGACGGTGTTCTCCCATTGGGTGCTGGATGTCCTGGTGCATCCGGCCGAGCTGCCGCTGTGGGGACCGGGCGCGCCGACCGTCGGCTTCGGGATTGTGCAGCCGGCCGCGCTCTACCTCGAATTGGTTGTCGCCGCGTTGGGCCTGGCCGTCTTTCTGTTTCGCTGTCCGCTCGGCGCCGCCCGCAGGCTGGCGCTGGTGGGGCTGACGCTGCTCGTGGCCGGTTTGACGGCCGTCGGTGCGCTGGGCGCCGCGCCACCGCCGGATATTCTGACGCTCGCGGCGACGTCGCTGCTGGTGCTGTTCGTCATCGTGACCGTTTGCGCCCTCGCCGATCGGACGCCGGAATGACGGCACCGTTCCGGGCGATCGTCCTTCTCTTCGCGCTTGTGCTTGCCGGTTGCGACAGGCCGCCGCCGACCGACAAGCAGATGGCGGCCGATTTCTTCGCCAGGCGCGCGGTGTTCGAGGCGATGCGCACCGACCTGTGCAAGCTGAAATACGACCAGACCGTCATGCGCGATCCGCCATGGACGCAGCCGCAGATGACGCTGAGCGACGAGAAACACTACCGCGCGCAGCTCGCGAGCCTGCACGCCACCGGCGTGAAATATGTCCGCGGTTGCCAATTGTGGATCGAGATGTGGTCGTCGGGCGTCGGCCGCGGCGCCGCATACAAGAAATACCGTTACGGGCCGCCGCTCTATCGCATCATCGAGATCAAGGAGCCGCCGCCGAAGGACCTCAACGCCTATCTCGACAAGCGCGTTTCGATCGCATCCTTCGAGAAGAACATCGTCGGCGATTGGTGGATCGAACTCGATCACTGGCAGTGAACGCGGTTGACGTCTGGACCGGTTGCACGCGATGCATGCAAATGCGCGCGCATTTTCTACTCGCGGTGGTATAGGCGCGGTTTGCTCCCCCCAAAATGAGGGGGGTGTCAGGCGCGAAGTTTCCATCGATATTTCGCGCGCATTTGAAGTCCTGCGGATGTCATGCCGAGTTCATCCGAAGACGGCGCGCGCGAGCAGCCAATCCATCTTCCCGCTTATGAATATGCCGCGGTGTTCGAAAAGACGCCCGATGCGTATCTCGTCGTCGATCCGAGCTTCACGATCATGGCCGTGAACGACGCCTATTGCGAGACGACGATGACGAGCCGCGACGGCATCATCGGGCGCCATCTGTTCGAGGCGTTTCCCGACGATCCGGACGATTCCGCGGCGGACGGTGTGGACAATCTGCGCGCCTCGCTGCTGAAGGTCTTGAAGTCGCGGCTGCCGGACCGCATGCGCCTTCTCAAATATTCGCTGCGCCGTCCCGGCGGCGCGTACGAGCCGCGCTATTGGAGCGTGATCAACGTTCCGGTGATGGGCGGCGACGGCTATGTGCGCTGGATCATCCACAGCATCGAAGATGTGTCTCACTATGTCGAGGAAGGCGAGGACACCCTGGCCGCGCCGGATGCATCGGCGCTGCGCGGCATCGCCCAGCGGTTGCGCGACGCCGAATATCAGCTCGACGTCGAGCGCGAGGAAAGTGCGCGCCTGCGCGAGATGACGGCCCGTCCCTCAGGTCCTTGACGGCGGGCTTCAGACCGCGCCCGCCCGCCAGCGCACCCGTCCGAACACGCTGAGCCGTCCCGCTTCCTCGCGGCTCAAGGTCTGCACGCCATAGTCGGGATTGCGCGATTTCAGCGCGACGCTTCCGTCGACGAAGGTCTCCACGAAGCGCGCCAGATGCCGTCCGTCGCGGACGAAAACATAGAGCGCGTCGTCGGCGATCCGGCTCACGCCGGTGTCGACCAGAAGCGCGTCGCCGTCGCGCAGCGCGGGCTCGTTGGCATTGCCGCGCTGGATCACGATCCGCAGCTTGTCGTCCTCCGCCCCGATCGCGGTTCGCAGCCAGGCGCGCGAGAACAATAGCGCCGGCGCGTCGGCGGCATCGAAGCGGCTGTCGCTGTCGGGCTGGACCGGCACCGCGATGAAATCGTCTGGTGCCTTGCCGTCCACGAAGCGCTCGCCCTCGCCGGTCGCCAGCCAGTCGAGCGAGACGTTCCTGGCGGCGGCGAGCCGCACGACCAGCTCGAAGGGCGGCTTGGTGCGGCCGGCGATGTAGGAGGGCAGGTGCTCCGGTGAAACCGCCGCGATCTGGGCCGCGACGGCGCGGGTGTCGAATTGATCCAGCAGCCAGCGGATGCGTTCGCCGAATTCGAGCCGAAAGGGTGCCGGCGCCTCCCTCATGGCCGACCGGCGTCTGTGATTTTCTTTAGGTCGGCCGGGCCCCCGCCAGAAAGTCCTGTACTTTTACGCTTGACTGCAGGTTGTATCGTCCTGTATCTAAACTTTTGTCCGCAATCTCGGTTGCGGTCTACAGTTTTGTGCAGGACAGCCGTGGAAAACATGGGTGCCTTTGCAAGCGCGTGCCCGCAAATCGCGGGAAGCCTAAAGCTTTATCGGGTTGCTATGCGGAGGGCGTCAAGCAGCGTCGCACGGATTTGAGCCGAGTTCATGCCAGCATCTTCCGCTCTGGCTGCTCAGATCCTTGCGCCGTTCGACCTTTATTGGGTGTCGCGGACCCCGCCGGAAGGCAGGCCGCGAAGAGTCCTTGACCACGGAATGGCCGAGCAGCAGGAAATCCATCGTCTCGGCGCACAGACCCGATCGCTCCCCCCGCCGTTGCAATCGCTCTTATCCTATTGGCTGCAGCAATGCGGCGGCCGGCGCATGCCGGGGCGTGACGATCTTCCGGTGCAGGCGTTGCGGCCGTGGCTGGGGCACCTGGCGCTCATCGATCCCGCCGCCGCGAACAGGTTCACGATCCGGCTGTGCGGCACCAATCTCATCCGCCGGTTCGGGCGCGAGGCGACGGGCCTGGCGGTCGAGGAACTCGCGCCCGACATCGCGCAGCAACTGCGGGACATCTTGAAGGCCGTCAGCCGCGCGCTGGAGCCGGTGGTCGCGGTGTCGCCGGTGCCGCTGGGCCGCACGACCTATTGGCACGTCGATGTCGCGCTGCCGCTGTCCGGCGGCCGGCAGGGCGACGGCATGTTCCTGCTGGGAAGCTATCCCACCCGCGAAGGCTGACGCGGCAACGGCTCCGCGAGCCGGCGCCGCGACGCGCGGGTGGGAGCGGGCGCGGTGGTTGCAATCCCGCGGCGGCTTCGCATAGTGCCGCCCGTTCCCATTTCACGAGCGCGCCATGGCCGAAACCCCGCCCGACCGTCTGTCCACCGATCCGCGCAGCAAGTTCTACGACCGCGAACTCCTCGAACGCGGCGTGGGCGTACGCTTCAACGGCCAGGAAAAGACCAACGTCGAGGAATACTGCGTCAGCGAGGGCTGGGTGCGTCTCGCCGTCGGCAAGACCGTCGATCGCCACGGCAAGCCGATGACGATCAAATACACCGGCACGGTCGAGCCCTATCTGCAGCCCGCCGCGTCATCGCCGCCGGAAGGCGCCGATCAGTAGGCGTCGCGGTAGTAGCGATCGCCGCGCGGATCCCACCACCGGCCGAACTGGTCGTGGCATTTCCGCTTGATCTCGCGCACTTTGTCGCCTTCCTCGTCGGCGCGGCGCGAATGCCGGCCATAGCGGTCCACCGCGTCTTCATAGCGTTGCTCCGCGCGCGCAATCTTACCCTGACAATCGCGCCAGTTCCCTGCCTCTGCGGGTGCCGCCGCGAAGGACAGGGCACCGCCGAGCGCCGCTGTCGCCAGCAGCGTTCTTGCAAAAATACGCATGTTCGAAATCCCCAATCTTGCTCCAGTGCGCGCAGCCTAGAGGAAGCGGCCCGCACCCACAATGCGCGGGCCTTGGGTCGATCAGGCGCCTCCCAGGAAGTCCATCTTGCCGATCGCGATGCCGCTGTGGCGCAGCAACGCATAGGCCGTCGTGACGTGGAAGAAGAAGTTGGGCAGCGCGAAATTGCCGACGAAGTCGCGGCCGCTGAACTTCATCTCGCCGTTCGGAAATTTGAGGATGATCTCGCGGTCCTCCGCGCCGGCCAATTGCTCGGGCTTGATGCTCTTGAGGAAATCGACGGTCTTGGTCAGGCGCGTCTGCAATTCGGGAAACGTCGTCTCGGTGTCGGGCATGCCGGGCGGCTCGATGCCGGCCAGACGCGCCGCCGCGCCCTTGGCCGCGTCGGTCGCGATCTGGATCTGGCGCGGGAAGGGGTGCATGTCGGGCGCCAGCCGCGCCTCGAGCAGCGCCGACAGCGGCTTGTCTTCCGCTTTCGACTGCGCCACCGCCTTGTCGAGAATCTTCGACAGGCTGCCGAGCGCGCGGATCATCACCGGAATGGAAGCGTCGTAAATCGTATAGGTCATGGTGCTCTCCCAAGAATTGTCGCGGCCGCACCGAACGCCGTTTCGCGGCAGCGATCAAGTCTTGAAATTTCCCACCGGCGATCAGGTCGAACGATCGCCGGCAAGCCATGGCCCCATGGGCGTCAGGGAATACGCACCTTCTTTTTCGCCGCCTCGAATTTGAGGTTCATGTCCATGCGCATCTCGTCGTCGAAATGCTTGCGCACATCGCGCCAGACGTTGTTTTCCTCTTCCTGGATATGATGCTCCAGGAGTTCCTTGAGGACCTTCGCTCCCGCGCTGAATTCGGGCGAGGAGGCGGGCTTGATGGCCTCCAGGGTCTTGAGCGCCATGTCGCCGTGTTTGTGCTCGAAATAGCCCTCATTGCCGTCGATCTTCGCGTCCTTGTCCTTGAGCGCGATGATCGCGTCGTAGACGACCTTTTCCTCGGCGCGCTCGTGCGGCACCAGCGCGGCCTTGATCTGCTTGACCAGCGATGTCCGCTCGGTCGCTTTTTCGCTCTTGACGAGTTTGCCGAGCAGTTCCTTGACCGCGTCATGTTCCTTTTTGAGCGTGTTCAGGATGTCCGCTTCGGCGGCGTCTTCGCGGCCGTTCAAGCGCTTCTTGCTGCCGGAGGAGGAGAAGACGTCGAGGATGGCCATGGTGCTGATCCGTGTGGGGTTTCCAAAGCGCCAACGTCCGCCGCCGCGTTTTTGTTCCGAGCGGCGATGGGCGTACGCTTATGGACGCGGTTCAGCGCTTCTTGCGCCCGATGCCGAGTTGCTCGCGCCACAGCTTCGCCGGCACTTCCTCGACCGCACCTTCGGCCAGGTGTCCCAGATGGAACGGGCCGTATTGCACGCGGATCAGGCGCGCGACTTTCAGACCGAGCCGTTCCATCAACCGCTTCACTTCGCGGTTCTTGCCTTCCTTGAGCTGCACGCTCGCCCAGGAATACATCCCCTTGGAACGTTCCAGGTCCGCGATCACCGGCCCGTATTTCACGCCGTCGATCACGATGCCTTCCGCCAGCTTGTCGAGATCGGCTTGCGTGACCTTGCCGAACAGCCGCGCGCGATAGGTGCGCGCCCAGCCGCTGGCCGGCAGTTCCAGCCGCCGCGCCATCTCCCCGTCATTGGTGAGCAGCAGCAGCCCTTCGGAATTGTAGTCGAGCCGCCCCACCGACACGACACGCGGCAGATGCTTGGGCAGGTTCAGGAACACCGTCGCGCGCCCCAGCGGGTCCTTGTGCGTCGTCACGAGGCCGGCCGGCTTGTGATAGCGCCACAGCCGCGTCTGTTCCTTCGCCGCCAGCGGTTTGCCATCGACCGTCACGACATTGGCGTCGGTCACGTTGCGCGCCGGCGAGGTCAAAACGTCGCCGTCCACCGCCACGCGGCCCTCGGCGATCATCTTCTCGGCGTCGCGCCGCGAGCATATGCCGGCGCGCGCGATCGCCTTGGCGATGCGCTCGCCGTTCTTCGCCGCCTCGGCCGCGAGGCTTTCCACCTCGACCGCGTCGGTCGTCGGCGCCCACTTGCCTTTGCCGCTCTTTGCCAAGCTAATGACCCGCGATGAATGACGACGAAGCCATAGCACTCGCGCTTAAGGAAGCCCACGCCGCCGCCGGGCGCGGGGAAGTGCCGGTCGGCGCCGTGCTGCTGTCGGGGGATGGGGCGGTGCTCGCCAAGGACGGCAACCGCATCCTGGAGCGCCGCGACCCCACCGCCCATGCCGAGATTCTGGTGCTGCGCGCCGGCGCCGCCGCACTGGGCAATGAGCGCCTGCTGGGCGCCACGCTTTATGTTTCGCTCGAACCCTGCGCCATGTGCACCGGCGCGATCAGCATGGCCCGCGTCGCGCGCCTCGTCTTCGCGGCCGGGGATCCCAAGGGCGGCGCCATCCTGCACGGTCCGCGCTTCTTCGAGCAGCCGACCTGCCACCACCGCCCGCTCATCGCCCGCGCCGGCGACGCCGATGCGGCGGGCGCGATGCTGAAGGATTTTTTCCGCGCGCGGCGAACCTAACCTCTCCCGCAAGCGGGAGAGGTCGCTCAATTCACATCCCCCACGTCGATCTCGCTCGAATGCCCCGGCAGCCGCACGATCAATCCATCGTGGCCGACCTTCACGCCGTCCGGCCGCACGTCGCTGACGCCCTTCATGAAAGCATGCACCGCGATCCGGTTGGGCAGGATCGGCAGCAGATGGGTGAAGACGAGCAGCTTGGCATGCGCCAGATTGGCGATGCGCGCCGCGTCGACCGGCGCGGTGTGGTAGCCCGGAATGTCGTGCATGATCTTGGCGGGCCGCACGCGCCCCGCCGCCAGCATCTCGTCGTGCATGATGCCGACCAGTTCGGGGTTTAGCCCCTCATGCACCAGCACGTCGGTGCCGTATGCCGCGCGCGCCAGGTCCTCGTCATAGATCGTGTCGCCGCTGACCGTCACGCTGCGGCCGGCGAAGTCGAAGCGATAGCCATAGGCCGGATTGGCCGGCTCGTGCTTCACCCGCACCGCCGTCACCTTCAGCCCCATCGCCGCGAAGACGTTCGTCGTCGTCGCGTTCGGCGCAATGACGATCGGCACGGCGACGAGGTCGGCGGCGGCCGGCGGCAGCATCGCCGCGCCGTGATGCTTGGTGCGATAGCCGTCGTCGATGGCATAGGCCTCGTTAAATCCGGCCACGACGCGTTCGATGCCCGGCGGACCATAGACCTTGAGCGGCGTCTTGCGTCCGGCCACCCAGGTCTGCAGCCGGATTTCCGCCAGCCCGCCGATGTGATCGGAATGCAGATGGGTGATCAGGACCGCGTCGATTTTGTCGAGCGGCACTTTCCAAAGTTGCAGATTGCGCGCCGCATCGACTCCGGCATCGACGAGATAGAGATGCGAACCCGCCGCGATCATGGTGCTGGGTCCCGCGCGGCTGACATCGGGCAGCGGCGTGCCGGTGCCGATCAGCAGCACGGACAGCTCGTTCGCCTCCGCCAGTCTGGCGTCGCCGCCGGACACGGCATGGCGCACGGCCATGCGGAAGAGCCAGGTATCGACCGTGGGCGATTGCAGCGCCAGCGCACCCGCGGCGATCAGGCCGACGAGCACGACGATGCCGATGACGATCCTGCGTCTCATCTTTTCTTCAGCCCCTTTTGCTTCAGCCGCCACAGCAGCACGTCCAATCGGTCCTGACCGAAGAACGGTTCGCCCTCGAACGCCATGGTCGGCACGCCCCAATGGCCCGCGGCCTGATGCGCCTTCTGATTGTCCTGGATGATGGCTTCATAGGTGTCCGGCGCGGCCGCGATTTTCGCATCCAGCGTCTTGAGTTCCACGCCCGCGCGCGCCGCCGCCTGCGCGAGATGATCGCCCTCGTGCCAATTGTCGATCGTGCCCGACCAGATCGTGTGGCTGACCTCCTTGAGGAAGGCGAGGCCGTGGCCGGTTTCTGCCGCCGCGCAGCCGAGCCGCGTCAGGCGATGGATATAGGGCTGGTTGGGCGTCGCGGCGCGGGTCACCGGATCGACCACGACCGGATCGGGCCTGGGCCAGCGATAGGGCAGGCCGAGCATCTCGCCGAGCCGCATCGTGTCCAGCATCAGATAGGGGACCCAGAGCGGATTGACCTGCGAAAAGAACGCGCCGGAGCGCACCGCCAGCGGGTAGACCGGCCGCACGTTCACCGTCAGGTCGTATTCCCGCGCCATCTCCATAAGGCGCGGCGTTGCCAGATAGGAATAGGGTGAGCGAAACGACCAGAACAGGTCGATGGAAAGCGTCACGCGAAGCCTCTTATTGCCCAATGTTGATT
>CAZMHP010000102.1:0-9528 GCA_964566095.1 uncultured Rhizobium sp.
CTGACGGCGTTTGCATATCGGCTCCTCCCCCGCGCAGCGGGGGTGGGGGACCATCGCGACGCGATGGTGGAGGGGGTAGCCGTCTGCGCCGCCCCCCTCCGTCACGGCTCCGCTTCGCTTCGCCGTGCCACCTCCCCCGCGCTGAAGCGCGGGGGAGGTGCCGGGAGCGCCTGATGCCGGTCGCCGCGGGAGGTCCGAGACTTCTCCTGCGCCGCCTGCGCGAGATCATGGCGGAGCAGACGAGCGCGCAGAGCCGCCTCGACAAGCTCGTCACGGTGATCGCGACCAACATGGTCGCCGAGGTCTGCTCGATCTATCTGCGCCGCGCCGGCAAGGCGCTCGAACTCTTCGCGACCGAAGGCCTGAACAAGGCGGCCGTCCACAAGACGCGCATGCGCGAAGGCGAGGGCCTGGTCGGTCTCGTCGCCGAGACCGCCGAGCCGGTCAATCTCTCCGACGCGCCCGCCGATCCGCACTTCTCCTATCGGCCCGAGGTCGGCGAGGACCCCTACAAATCCTTCCTCGGCGTGCCGATCGTGCGCGGCGGCCAGGTGTTCGGCGTGCTGACCGTGCAAAACCGCGCCGCGGTGCTCTATTCGGAGGAAGAGGTCGAGGCGCTGCAGACCGTCGCCATGGTGCTGGCCGAGGTCGTGGCCCAGGGCGGGCTGTTCAAGCTCTCCGAGCTCGACGAGCCCGAACTGCGCGCCGACCGCCCGCGCACCTTCCATGGCGAAGGGCTCGCCGAGGGCGTCGGCATCGGCCGCGCCGTGCTGCACGAGCCGCGCGTCAAGGTCGAGCGCATGATCGCGGACGATCCGCAGGAAGAGTTGACGCGCCTGGAAGCGGCGATCGGCTCGCTGCGCGACGCCGTCGACCGCATGCTGGAATCCAGCGAACTCGATCTGACCGGGGAGGGGCGCGAGGTCATCGAGGCCTATCGCCTCTTTGCGCACGACCAGGGCTGGCGCACCCGCATGCGCGACGCCGTGCGCACCGGCCTCACCGCCGAGGCGGCGGTCGAGCGCGTGCAGGACGAGATGCGCGTGCGCGTGCAACGCCTCGACGATCCGGTCCTGCGCGAGCGATTGCACGATCTCGACGATCTGGCGCGCCGCCTCCTCCGCCATCTGGCGGGCGACGATGGGATGCAGGAATTGCCGCTCAACGCGGTCATCATCGCGCGCGCCATGGGCCCGGCGGAATTGCTCGACTACGGCCGCGAGCGCCTGGCCGGCCTGGTGCTGGAAGAAGCGGCGGCGACCAGCCATGTCGCCATCGTCGCCCGTTCGATGGGCCTGCCGCTGATCGGTTCGGCCGAAGGCATCACAGACTCCGTCCGCGTCGGCGACTCCATCGTCATCGACGGCGACAGCGGCGAAGTGCATCTGCGGCCGCAGGCCGAGATCGTCGCCGCCTTCGAGATGAAGCGCACACTGCGCGAGCAGGCCCAGGCGCGCTTCGCCGCGCTGCGCGAATTGCCCGCCGTCACCAAGGACGGCGTGCCCATCAAGCTGATGATGAACGCGGGGCTGATGCTCGACATGCCGCATCTCGACCAGTCCGGCGCCGACGGCATCGGCCTGTTCCGCACCGAGCTGCAATTCATGATCGGCGAGACCATGCCGCGCCTGGCCGACCAGGTGAAGTTCTATCGCGCCGTTCTGGACGCCGCCGGCGAGCGGCCGGTCGTGTTCCGCACCCTCGATCTGGGCGGCGACAAGGTGCTGCCCTATGCGCGCTGGGAGCGGGAGGAGAATCCGGCGCTCGGCTGGCGCGCCATCCGCATCGCGCTCGATCGTCCGGCGCTCCTGCGCTACCAGGTCCGCGCCCTGCTGATGGCCGCGGCCGGCCGCATCCTGCGCATCCTCTTGCCGATGGTCTCCAATGTCGACGAGTTCAACCGCGCCCGCGCGCTGGTCGATCGCGAGACCGAGCGCGCGCGCCTGCTCGGACTGGACCGGCCCAAGCAGATCCTGGTCGGCGCGATGCTCGAAGTCCCCGCGCTCGCGTTCATGCTGCCGCAGCTCATGCGCTCCGCCGACTTCGTCTCCATCGGCTCGAACGATCTGCTCTCGCTCGCCTTCGCGGTCGACCGCACCAATCCGCGCGTGTCCAAGCGCTACGACGTGCTCAACCCCGCTTCGCTCACGCTGATCCGCCTGATCGTCAACAGCTCGGCCGAGGCGCATGGCGATCTGTCGTTGTGCGGCGAGATGGCGGGCAAGCCGCTGGACGCCATGGCGCTGCTGGGGCTGGGCCTTCGGACCCTCTCCATGCACCCGGCCAATATCGGCCCGATCAAGGCGATGATCCGCAGCATGGACCTCGGCGAGGTGACGCCTTTCGTCACCAAATTGTGCGGCCGCACCGACCACAGTCTGCGGACGCGGCTGTCCGCTTTCGCGGCGGAGCGCGGCATCGCCCTGAAATAGCCCCGAGTTTTTCGCGGGATTGTTGAGGTTTACGGCCGATTTCAAAGAATTGGCTGGCACGCGTGCGGCGCAACGGATATTGCTGTGGCGATGACGAAAGTGACCCGCCTGACCCTTGATGACGACGGCAACATGAAGAGCCGCCGCATCCATTTGCGCGAGATTTCCGGCGACAGCGATGCCCCACTGGAGACCGTGGGCCAGGATCTGCGCGCCGCGCGCCTGCGCCGCGGCGACGACCTGGCCACCGTCTCCAAGGTCCTCAAGATCCGCAAGGATCACCTCGAGGCGATCGAGGAGGACCGGCTGGACGCGCTCCCCGGCCGCACCTATGCGGTCGGCTTCGTACGTTCCTATGCCGATTATCTGGGCCTCGACACCGCGCAGTGCCTGGAGCGCTTCAAAGCGGAGATCGCCGGCCGCTCCGACGCCGATACCGCGCCGACTGTCACCGTCATCGACGAGGACGACCAGCGCCGCCTGCCGCAGGGCTGGAAGATCATCGCCGGCGTCGTCGTGGTGATGATGCTCTACGGCGCCTATTACATCCTGACCTCGACCAGCTCGATGATGTCGCAGCCGGTGGCGCCGCCGCCGCAGCAGATCGCGCCCAAGCCGGTCGCCGTGCATGTCGCGCCGCCACCGCAGCCGGTCACCTCCGTTCCGGTTACCGTTGGGCCGGCGCAAGGCACGCCGCCCGCGACGATCCCGGCCCAGCCGCCCGGCACGCAGACCGCGCCCGGCGCCGCGACGACGCCGGCCGCCGTTCCCGCGCCGCTGCCGCAGGGCCAGGTCTATGGCGGGAACAACCACAACGCCCGCGTCGTGCTGCGCGTGCATCAGCCGACCCGCATCCTGGTGCAGGGCGAGGACGGCATGGTCTACATCAATCGCACGCTGCAGCCGGGCGACACCTACCAGGTCCCCAACGTCGTCGGCCTGACGCTGACGACCACCAATGCAAACGCGGTCGAAATCGATCTCGACGGTCAGACGATGGGCTTCGCCGGCAAGGACTCCGGCGTGGCGGAAGGGCTGCTGCTCGATCCGCAATCGATCGTCGACCGTTCCAGCGGAGGTCACTGATGAGTGTACGCGCCTATCGCGACATCCACCGGCGCAAGTCGCGCCAGATCATGGTCGGCAAGGTGCCGGTCGGCGGCGACGCCCCGATCAGCGTGCAGACCATGACCAACACGGTGACCGGCGACGCCCGCGCCACCATCGACCAGATCCGCGCCATCGAGGAAGCCGGCGCCGACATCGTGCGCGTCTCCTGTCCGGACGAGGACGCCACCAAGGCGATGAAGGCGATCACCAAGGCGGCCGTCATTCCCGTCGTCGCCGACATCCATTTCCACTACAAGCGCGCCATCGAGGCGGCGGTGAACGGCGCGGCGTGCCTGCGCATCAATCCGGGCAATATCGGCAACGCCAACCGCGTCAAGGAAGTCGTTCAGGCGGCCAAGGATCACGGCTGCTCGATGCGCATCGGCGTCAATGCCGGCAGCCTGGAATCCGATCTGCTCGAGAAATACGGCGAGCCGTGCCCCGAGGCGATGGTGGAGAGCGCGCTCAACCACGCCAAAATCCTCGATGACCTGGATTTCCGCGAATACAAGATCAGCGTGAAGGCGTCCGACGCCTTCCTCGCCGTCGCCGCCTATCAGCAGCTCGCCGACGCCGTCGATTGTCCGATCCATGTCGGCATCACCGAGGCCGGCGGCATGATCTCCGGCACCGTCAAATCCTCCATCGGCATGGGCATGCTGCTGTGGAGCGGCATCGGCGACACGATCCGCGTCTCGCTCTCCGCCGATCCGGTGGAAGAAGTGCGCGTCGGCTTCGACATCCTCAAGAGCCTGAACCTGCGCCATCGTGGCGTGAACATCATCTCCTGCCCGTCTTGCGCCCGTCAGGGTTTCAACGTGATCGAGACGGTCAAGCAGCTCGAGGACCGCCTCAAGCACATCGCGACCCCGATGTCGCTGTCGATCATCGGCTGCGTCGTCAACGGCCCGGGCGAAGCGCGCGAGACCGATCTCGCCTTCACCGGCGGCGGCGCCGGCAAGGGCCACGGCCAGATCTATCTCAACGGCAAGCCGGCCTACCGCCTCGACAACGACAAGCTGCTCGAACACGTCGTCGAACTCTGCGAGAAAAAGGCCGCCGAGATCGAAGCGGCGCGCGGCAACGTGGCGCCGGCGCTGGAACCGGCGCAGTAGAAGCGAATAGCGAATGGCGAGCAGCGAATAGGGAGCTCCCTGTTCGCGACCGCCACTCCAATGCTATGCCCTATTCGCCATTCGCTACTCGCTATTCGCCACCATGATCCCCACCGCCAAACTCGAACGCCTGCTGGACCGCTTTCACGCGGTGGAGGCGGAGCTGTCTTCGGGCGGCGGCGGGCCCGGTTTCGTCAAGCTGTCGAAGGAGCACGCCGAGCTTGCGCCCATCATCGCCGTGGTGCGCGATTATCGTTCGGTGCAGGACCAGCTCGGGCAGACCGAGGCGCTGATCGCCGATCCGAAGACGGACTCCGATATGCGGTCGCTGGCGGAAGAGGAACGCGCCGACCTCAAACGACAGTTCGAAAAGCTCGAACGCGATCTGCGCATCCAACTCCTGCCCAAGGACGCCGCCGATAGCTCCAACGCCATCATTGAAATCCGCGCCGGCACGGGCGGCGACGAGGCCGCGCTGTTCGCCGACGATCTGCTCTCGATGTACACGCGCTATTGCGCGCTGCAGGGCTGGCGCGTCGAGGTTCTCTCACGCACCGACAGCGATCTGGGCGGCATCAAGGACGCGGTGCTCGACGTAACGGGGCAGGGTGCCTTCGCGAAGTTGAAGTTCGAGAGCGGCGTGCACCGTGTGCAGCGCGTGCCGGTGACCGAGGCGCAGGGCCGCATCCACACCTCCGCCGCCACCGTCGCCGTCCTGCCCGAGGCGGAGGACGTCGATATCGTCATCGACGACAAGGACCTGCGTATCGACGTCTATCGGGCGCAAGGCGCCGGCGGCCAGCACGTCAACAAGACCGAGTCCGCGGTTCGTATCACGCATCTTCCGACCGGTATCGCCATCGCGCAGCAGACCGAGAAGTCACAGCATAAGAACAAGGCGGCGGCGATGAAGATGCTGAAGGCCAAGCTCTACGATATGGAGCGCGAACGCGTCGACAGCGCGCGCGCCTCGACCCGAAAATCGCTGGTCGGCTCGGGCGACCGCTCCGAGCGCATCCGCACCTACAACTTTCCGCAAGGCCGCGTCACCGACCACCGCATCAACCTGACGCTCTACAAGCTCGACAAGATCATTTCGGGTGACGATCTGGGCGAGATCATCGACGCGCTGGTGGCGCAGGACCAGGCCGATCGCCTGGCGGATCTGGAAGCCGAAGGGTGAGCGATCCGCTCATCGACGCCGTCGCGCGCCTGCGCGAGGCCGGCATCCCAAATCCGCGTCTCGATGCGCGGCTGTTGTGGGAGTTCGCGCAGACCGGCTCCTCCCTCGCCGAAGGCGGGGAAGGGGGACCACCGCGAAGCGATGGTGGAGGGGGCAGTCGTACGCGCCGGCCCCCACCGTCTCGCAGCGCTGTCGCGCTGCGATCCACCTCCCCCGCTGAAGCGGGGGAGGAGCCGAAAGCTTTCGCCTCCCTCATCACCCGCCGCGCCGCGCGCGAGCCGCTCGCCTACATCGTCGGCCGTAAGGAATTCTGGAGTCTCGATTTTGCGGTCGGTCCCGGTTGCCTGATCCCGCGGCCCGACACCGAAACCCTGATCGAGGAATTGATCCGGCTTCATCCCGACCGCGCGGCGCCTCTCGCCATCCTCGATCTGGGCACCGGCTCGGGCTGTCTGCTGATCGCGGCCTTGCACGAATATCCGAACGCGCGCGGCGTCGGCATCGACAGCGGGCCCGACGCACTCGCCTGGGCCCGGACCAATCTCGCCGTCCACCGGATGGCGGACCGCGCCACGCTGATCGAGACCGGCTGGCTGGAGGATGCGGATCCGGGCTTCGACCTCGTCCTTTGCAATCCGCCCTATATCCCGAGCGGCGAGATCGACGGCCTGGAACCGGAGGTTTCCCGCTACGAGCCCCGGGCCGCGCTCGACGGCGGCGCCGACGGGCTGGACGCCTATCGCGCGCTCGCCAGGCGAATCGGCCGCCTCCTGAAACCCTCCGGCCGAGCATTGCTGGAACTCGGCGCCGGGCAGGACCGTGCCGTCCCGGGATTGATGGCGGCCGAGGGCCTCGAAACACCCCAAATAGGGCGCGATCTGGCCGGAATCCCGCGCTGTATGGTCGTAAAACAACCTGACCGCCCCATATAGAAAACAGTTGGAAATCCGGCCCCAAGCCGTTAGCTTCCCGGCCCGTGGGGACATAGGGACCCTGCCGGCAGTCGATCAGGATCGATCGGGGGGGCCGGAAGGCGGCAAGAGCCGCGGTTCTTGTGCAAGCAAATGACGAGCCCCGCCTTGCTGTGGCAGCCGGATTTGCACGGGATCGGCCCGTGAGCCGCAAATGCGCATTCATCGCGCGCAGCAAAGCGATGCCTGTCTTTAGTTAGGGGCAGAAGTGAAACGTTCACGCAGAGGCGGCCGGCGGCCGCAACACGCAGGCGGCGGTGGCGGCGGCCATAATTCCAATGGCGGCGGCGGCGGTGGTGGGCACAATCCCAACCGCACCTTCGACTCGTCCGGGCCGGAAGTAAAAATCCGCGGCTCCGCCTCGAACGTCTACGAGAAATATCTCCAGCTCGCGCGCGACGCCAATGCCTCGGGCGACCGGGTGATGGCGGAGAACTACCTCCAGCACGCCGAGCACTATTACCGCATCATGGCGGCGCAGCAGGCGCAGTTGCAGCAGTACCAGCAGCAGCAGGCCGCGCAGCAGCAAAACCGCGGCAACGGCCAGAGCGATCAGCCTTTCGTCCAGGCGCAGCCGAACCAGAGCGCGCCGCAATTCTCGCTCACCGAGAGCGAGGAAGAAGGCGAAGAAGAAGCGGCCGAATAGTTTTTGCGAGCGGCATTCGCGTCCCTCATCCTTCGACAGGCTCAGGATGAGGAATTTTCAGCACCTCCTCATGCTGAGCCTGTCGAAGCATGAGGGAAGCGGCAAATTCACGACGCAATTTGCGCCGGCGGTGTGGTTGCGTTCACGACTGTCCGCGATTAATTTCAGCGTCTCCATCCTCGATGCCGGGCTCGCCGGCAGAACAGGCAGCGCCATGAAGGTTCTCTCTATCGCCTGATCCTCCCGTCGCACTGCGACGGCGCAGGGAGAACGCGTTCGCGCCGACCGGCGCGGGCGCTCGCTGTTGGCTGTTTCAGGAGTCATTGGAGCTTAAACTCCTACCCATCACCCAACATCATGGCCGGGCCCTCTTACGCTGTCGCTAGAGGCCCGGCCACCCATGATCACGCCTGCAGCAGTCATGCGTATGGGTGGCCGCCACAAGGGCGGCCATGACGAGCGGAGGAAGGCGAGGAGAAGCTCCACCGACTCGATCCATTCGAGGGGCACATCCGTGCAATTTCGTCTTCCCGCCGGGGCGCTGTGGCGCCATGCCGGCTTCCTGCGGCTCTGGGCCGCGCAAACCGTCTCGTCGTTCGGCGCCCGCATCGCGCGCGAGGGCTTCGCGATGACGGCGATCCTCACCATCCACGCCGCGCCCGCCGAACTCGGCGTGCTGGCGGCGCTGGCGCGCGGACCGGGCGTGGTCGTTGGACTGGTGGCGGGCGGCTTCGTCGACCGCACCAGCCGGCGCCGGGTGATGATCGCCAGCGATCTGGCCCGCACCGCGCTGATCCTAACCGTGCCGCTCGCCGCCTGGGCGCACCTGCTCGCCATGCCGCAGATCTATCTCGTGGCGGCGCTGGTCGGCGGCGCCAACGCGCTGTTCGAGATCGCCGACCACGCCTTCCTGCCATCGCTCGTCGCGCGCGAGCATCTCCTCGACGGCAACGCCAAGCTCGGCGTGACCGACGCGGTGGCGGAGATCGGCGGACCGGCGCTCGCCGGCACGCTGTTCCAGCTCCTCACCTCACCTTTCGCGATGCTGGGCACGGCCGCGACCTATCTCGTCTCGGCGAGCTTTCTGTTTTCATTGCGAACCGACGAGACACCAGCCGCGCCCGAGGCGACGTCGCGTTGGCACCGCGACCTGATGGACGGCCTCGCCGCCATTGTGGGTGAGCCCTTGGTGCGCCCGCTGTTCTGGATGACCGTCGTCTGGAGCTTCTTCGCGGCCTTCTTCGCGCCGCTTTATCTGCTGTTCGGCCTGAAAGTGATCGGACTGTCACCCGCCCTGATGGGAGTAAACATTGCCATGGGCGGCATCGGCGCACTGTCCGCCGCGAGCTTGTCGGCGCGGCTGGCCCGCCGCTTCGGCGTTGGCCCGACGCTGATCGTCACGCGTTTTCTCTATGTCGGATTTTTGGCGCTTGTGCCGTTGACTGGCGGACCATTCTGGCTCGCGGTGGCGATGCTGATGGCGGCGCAGCTTTTCGGCGACGCCTTTGCCGTGGCCGGCGACATCCTGACCGTGAGCCTGCGCCAGTCTGCTCTGCCGCCGGCGCTGCTCGGCCGCACCGCCGCGCTGTTCAGCGCGGCCGGTGGCGGGATGATCGTGGCCGGTGCCGTCCTGGGCGGCTCGCTCGGGGCCTGGATCGGCATCCGGCCGACGCTGGGGATCGCCGTCGCGGGCATGGCCGCCGCGCCGCTGTTCGCCCTGTTCTCGCCGCTGCGCACCTTACGGATCCTCCCCCGCGAAGCGGGGGAGGGGGACCGCGAAGCGGTGGAGGGGGCGGGGCTTGGTGAAACCTAGCCGTGCGGGGTGCCCCCCCTCCGTCACGCCTTCGCTTCGCTCCGGCGTGACACCTCCCCCGCGCAGCGGGGGAGGATCAGCCCCTTGAACAGTCCAAACCGGGAACCCAAATAAGCCACTGGAACGGGGCGCTCATCAGGGGCCTTATTCCAAATCAATGAGACTCGCCCGGGCGGCCCCCAAATGGCGTCCTTAGGGCAGAGGGCTTGGAGGCAGAATGGACATCGAGAAATTCACCGAGCGGGCGCGCGGGTTCAT
>CAZMHP010000103.1:0-9521 GCA_964566095.1 uncultured Rhizobium sp.
GTGCTGTCGAACGCGCTGACCGGGCTGCGCTCCACCGATCACAACCTGATCGACCTGATGAGGCTGTACGGCGCATCGCGCTGGCAGGTGCTGTGGCGGCTGCAATTGCCCAGCGCCCTGCCCTTCATCCTGACCGGCATGAAGATCGCCGGCGGGCTTTCGCTGATCGGCGCGGTGACGGCGGAGTTCGTCGCCGGCTCGGGCAACGATCTGGGATTGGGCTGGGTGATCACGCTGGCCAACCGCAACCTGGACACGGCGCAGGAATTCGCGGCGCTGGCGCTGCTCTCGCTCCTGGGCGTGACGATCCTGTTCGCGATGACGGCGCTGGAATGGGCGCTGCTGCACCGCTGGCACGACAGCGCGGTGAAGAAGCAGGATTGACAATTATGAGTAATTACTCATATCATGCGTCATGACCCGCAGGTTGCGGCCGCTGCTATGGATCGCGTCGAGCAAGAGGGACTTTCTGAAATTCCCGTCCGACGTGCAGGACGGTTTCGGCTATGAGTTGTATCTGGCGCAAACCGGAGCGCACTCGCCGCATGCAAAGCCTCTCAAGGGACCAGGCGGCGGCGTGATCGAGCTTGCGATAGAGTTCGAAGGGGATGCGTATCGGACTGTCTATGCCGTGCGGTTTGCCCGTGCGACATACGTCCTGCACGCATTCAAGAAGAAATCGAAACGCGGCGCCGCAACAGCGAGAGCGGACATCGAACTGGTGCGATCCCGACTGGCGGACGCGGCATACGATTATCAGGAACGCTTCGGACAGGAGAGCGCCGAATGACACGAAAGGTAAAAGTCGAGCGGGGCAGCGACAATATTTTTGCCGACCTCGGCTTTGCCGATGCCGAAACGCATTTGCTGAAGGCGGAAATCGTCGCTGAACTCTATCGGATGACGGCTGAGCGTAAGCTTACTCAGGAGCGCGCGGGAAAGCTGATGGGAATTAGTCAACCGGAAGTTTCACGAATGTTTCGCGGACATTTTCGCGAATACTCGATCGAACGGCTGATGGGATTTCTCACCACATTCAATCGCGACGTCGAGATCTTGGTGCGGCCTCGCCACAAGTCGAGGACGGTAGGCAAAATCCGTTTCACGACCGAGCCGGCCTAGCCGCGCTTGATCGGCACCAGCTTGACGGTCGAGGAGCCTTTGGCGAGGACCTCGCCCATCGCGTTCCTGATCAGGCCTTCGAGGAAGGCGGTTTTGCGGCCCATGCGCTCGATCCACGCTTCGGCGACAATCAGGCCCGGCGCCGCCGACTGCAGGAAGGAGACCTTGATCTCCAGGCTGAGCGGCGAGAATTCGTGGTTGGTCTTGGCGATCACGACATGCGCCATCGCCGCGTCGATCCAGCCGGTGACGAAGCCGCCTTGCACGACGCCGCCGGAATGGCACATCTCCATCCGCGCGCGGTAGTGGATGACGGCGCGGCCGCTCTCGCCGGAATCGACGATTTTCTCGAGTCCGAGCGCCGCCGACAGGGCATGCGGTTTGGCGTTGTTGTCGTTCATGGGGCGGCAGCTTTCGCGGCGGGTGCGGACTCGGCGATCGAGAACATCGCGACCAGGCTGATCACGGTCATCGCCAGAAGATACCAGGACGGCGCCAGCGCATTGCCCGTCACATGGATCAGCCAGGCGATGAAGGCCTGGGTCGGTCCGCCGAACACCGTGATCGAGGTCGCGTAGACGGTGGCGAAGATCGTGCCGCGCACCCGCTTGGGCAGCGTCTCGCCGAAGGCGACGTAGAACGCGCCCGAACTGACGTTGAGCAGGATCGAGAGCACCGCGGTGCCGAACAGCAGCGCGCTCGTCGAGTGCCAGTTCACGATGGCGAGGAACACCGGCAGGACCGCGAGCAGGAAGAGACCGCGCGAGGCGATCATCAGCCGCTTGCGGCCGTAGAGGTCGGAAAGATAGCCGCCGGCCAGCGAGGCCAGGACGCCGAACGCGCCGTTGACGAGGGTCGCGGCGAAGGACGGCGAGGCCGCCATGTGCAGCGTGGTGCGCGCGAAGGTCGTCATGTAGTTGAGCACATAGGTCCCGACCGTGCCGCCCGCGAGGATGGCGAGGCCGGTCAGGATGGCGCGGCCGTTATCGTGCACGATGCGGAACACGCCGCGGGCGCGCGCGTCGTAGTCGGGCAGATGATCGGCGTGATGCAGCGTCTCGGGCAGCGAGCGGCGGATATAGAGGCCGAAGGGCAGCGTCAGGGCACCGAGCAGGAAGGCGATGCGCCAGCCATAGACGTCGAGCTTGGCTTCGCTGAGTGCCAGTGCCAGGAGCACGCCGACGCCGCCGCCCGCCACGCTGGCGATGCTCTGGCTGGCGCTCTGCCAGGAGGCGTAGAGGCCGCGGCGGTTGATGGGCGCGCTCTCCACCAGATAGGCGGTGGTGGGACCGACCTCGCCGCCGAGCGCGAAGCCCTGCAGCAGCCGCGCGCTCACCGCCAGGATCGGCGCGGCGATGCCGATGCTCGAATAGGACGGGATCAGCGCCAGCGCGAGGATCGCCAGGCCCATCAGCGAAAAGCTGACCAGCATCGCGGCGCGGCGGCCGACGCGGTCGGCATAGGCGCCGATGACGATGCCGCCGACGGGGCGCAGCAGAAAGCCCGCCCAGAAGGTCCCGAGCGACGCCATCAGGCTGCCGAATTCGGTCTGGGTCAGCCCGCCCGGCCCCGAGGGAAAGAACGCCTGGCCGATCGCGACCGAGAAAAAGGCATAGGTCGTGAAATCGTAGAATTCGAGCGCGTTGCCGATCACCGCCGCGGCGACATGGCGACGCTTGATCACGGGCGGCTCGGCGGCGTCGGACACGGGCACTCCAGATGCGGGATGATGCGCCTAGCTTTGCACGAAGTTGGGCCGTCGCGTCCATGGCGCATCATGGCCGTGACACGGCGGAGCCCAGATCGGCCGATCCGTGCGGCACGACGATCATGCCGAGCAGTCCACGGAGCCACCAAGCCCTGCGGATGCCCATGCCGATTCCAGTCAGCAGCCTTTGTCGGTCATGGCCTTAATTTGGACCATCATGTCGTCGAAATTGGCCTGCGCTTCGCTTGCCTCCCAAGGGCATTGGGCGCCCAAATACTTATGGCGGCTGGCCACCTTCGCGGAAAGAAAGCGCGCGATAACATCACTGTTTTGGGAAACAGAGGCCTGGCATAAATCAAGATGGTGACTCAGAGCTTCGGGGATAGTGTGCGCGTCCACTCCGCAGGTCTCATATCTCGCGGCGGTGTCGCCCATCGCCGCGGCGGCGCGGAGCGCTCCATTGTAATCGTCATCAGACATCTGAGCACTGCTGCTGCTGACGCTGAAAACAAGCAAGGCAAAAGCAAGAGTCCCCACCCGCAGATACATCGATTCCTCCTTCAACCAGAGCGGCCGCGCCGCATCGCATGCGCCACTCTCGCGCTCGCTAGCGCCGAGGTCAATCAGGACCGGCGAAAACATTGCTACATCTGATCGTGGACTTACAGGTGCCTGTCCATCGCCGGCCGCAAGGCGTGCCGCGACGGCAGGCGCGTCTCAGTCGATCACCGCGTTCTCGGCGATGCCGCTGAAATTGGCGGCATAGCCGATGGTGTCGAGGAGGTCGCGGCGCGCGAATTTGTAGGTCCGTTTGAGCTGCTTGGGCCAGTGCGGCTCATGCTCGCGCAAGGCGTCGCCGAGCGCATCGAGCGCGCGGATGGCTTGCACCGCCGCTTCGCGGTCGACCCGGACCAGAACCTTCGCCTTCATAGCGCCCCCGCGCACGCTTTCATGCGGAGCACAGCCTAACGGAGCTTTGGTAAACGGACCGTCAACCCTGATCGACCGGCAGCGCGGTCGAACGGCCGAGGGCGCGCAGCACAAAGAACAGGACGACGCCGGCCGCCATCCAGGCGAGACCCGCGATCTTGGCATTGGCCTCGGCATTGACGAGCACGGTCGCGATGATGACGAGGCCGATGGCGGGGACGAGGAGATGGCGCAGCCAGTCGCGGCTGCGCTTGCGCCACAGGAAATAGACCACCACCGACACGTGCAGGAGGAAGAAGCCGACCAGCGCGCCGAAGCTGACCATCGAGGTCAGAAGCTCGAGCCTGTCGACCATGAAGACGCCGAGCCCCAGCGTCACGGCGGCGACCGCGAAGATCGCGCGGTCGGGCACGGCGCGGGCCGGATTCACATGCGCCAGGGCGCGCGGCAGCTTGCCGTCGCGCGCCATGCTGTAGAGAAGCCGCGCCGTCGCGGCCTGGGCGGTGAGCGCGCCGGCGACGCCGGCCAGCAGGCTGACCGGAACGGTGAGCAGGAATTTGAGGCCATAGCCGCCGATCGTCTCGGCGATGTCGTAGAACGCGGCGTTGGTCGCATCGCCCGGCGGGAACGACGTGCGCCCCAAGACGAAGAGCGAGGCGAGCCAGGTCTGCGCCACGAACAGCACGGCGGAAAGACAAAGCGACGCCATGGTGGCGCGCGCGATGGCATGGGCGCCGCCGCGCGATTCCTCCGACAGCGTCGAGATCGCGTCGAAGCCCAGAAAGCTCAGCACCGCCAGCGACAGCGCGCCGAACAGAAGACCGAACGACGCCTGATGCGGATTGAACAGCGGCAGCAGCGACAGATGCGCGCCGGCGACGCCGTGGCGCAGCGCGACGAAAGCGGCGACGGCGAAGATCACAAGAACCACGAGCTGACCGCCCAGAAGCCAGACATTGGCGCGCGCCGTCGTCTCGATGCCGAAATAGTTCACCGCCGTGGCGAAGGCGAGCAGCGCCACGACCACCGCGGCGGGCGGCAGGATCGGCAGCGCGGCATGCACCGCGATGGCGGACGCGACGTAGTTCAGCGCGGGCAGCAGCAGATAGTCGAGCAGGATCGCCCAGCCGGCGAAGAAGCCGGCGGCGGGGCCGAGCGCGTGGCCGGCATAGGCATAGACCGAGCCCGCCACCGGAATGGCGCGGCTCATCGACATGTAGGAGAGCGCGGTGAACACCATGGCGACGAGGCCGATGGCGTAGACCAGCGGCACCATGCCGTGGCTGGCGTTGAACACGATGCCGAACACCGCCACCGGCGCGCCTGGCACGATGAACACCAGGCCGTAGACCAGAAGATCGAACAGCGAGAGCGAGCGCTTCAGCTCCTGGCGGTAGCCGAAGGCCTCGACACCGATCTGGCTCATGCGGCGGCTCCGGACAGCGGCGCGCGGCGGCGGCCCGCGAGCCAATAGAGCAAGAGGCCGACCGCCGTCATGGCGGCGGCGGAAAAGACGATCTTGAGCACGGACTGCAGGGGATGCGGCTCGCCGGCATTGGGCACCATGGTGCAGGCGATGGCGACGACGGTCGAGATCAGACCGACCGCGCCGAGCGCAAGGCTTGCGCGCGCGCCGCCGGGCGGCGTCCAGGCGCCGGCGACGGGCGGCTGGCGCGCGGTCTTGAGGTACACCGCGAACATAAAGAGATAGGGCACGGTGGCGGTGAGCACGCTCATCGCGACCAGGAAATCGTAGGCCGCGGCGACGCTGGCGCCGGCCTGGCTGAGCACGATCATCAGCAGCGTCAGCGTGGCCTGCAGCAGGATGGCGGGCACCGGCGCGCCCGTCTTGGGATCGCGGCGCGCGAAGAGCGGCGGCAGATAGGCATCGATGCCGGCGGCGAAGGGAAGACGCGCGGCGACGCCGAACCAGCCCGTGAACCCGCCGAGCATCGAGAGCGCGAAGAGGCCGATCACCAGCGGCGCCAAGCCCGCCGCGCCGACATGGGTGAAGCCGAGCCTGAGTGCGTCGGGGAAACCGGACAGGCGCGACAGCGCCTCGTGCGGCAGGATGACGAGAAACGCCACCGTGCCGGCGCCGTAGATGAAGAGCGAACCCAGCCCGACGATGACGAGCACGCGCGTGATCGTCTTCATGCCGCCCTCGACCTCGTTGCGCAGGAAGGCGACGGCTTCGATGCCGCTATAGGCGAAGACGATGGTGCCCCACAGGATCGCGGTGTCGAAGCCGGCATGCGGCATGTAGGAGGCGGAGAGGAAGGCCGTCGCGCTCTCGCCGCGCCCGGCGATGATGCAGGCCGTGACGATGATGGCGCCGAGCACGATCCAGCCGCCGGCGGTGCCGAAATTGGGCAGCCATTTGCCCCAGCGCAGCCCGGCGAGCTGCACGCCGGTGACGAGGCCGAGCAGCGCGACCGAAATCCCCATATAGGCCAGCGTGTTCTTCGGATCGCCGCCCAGCGCGCCGAGGATCAGCCCGCCGAGGAAATAGAGGATGCCCGCGAAATAGGGGAGCTGCGCGATCCAGTAGAACCAGCCGCACAGAAAGCCCATCAGCGGCCCGAGCCCGTCGCGCGCCCAGACATAGATGCCGCCCTCGCCGTCGAAGCGATAGGTGAGCTCGGCCGTGGCGGCGGCGAGCGGGGCGTAGAAGATCGCCAGCGCGAGCAGCCAGAGCGGCAGCGAGGACGGCCCGACCGCGGCGGCGACCGCGATCCAGCGCATGCCGGTGCCGAGCGCCAGCGCATAGAGGGCGGCATCGAGAACGCGAAGATTTTGGCGCGGTGCCGTCATCCGGGCCTACGCTGCGAGCGTTGTTGGAATGCGCCGGACCTGCGTGATGCGACAACCGACCATGGCGCTCTACCCCAACCCGTGCCGCAGCCTGCCAGCGGCGGGCGGGCGGCGCAATGCGGCGGCTTAAGCGATCGCCCAGTTCTCGATGGCGAGCCCGGGGATGTCGTCGAAGTCCGTTTCATTGCTGGTCACCAGCACCAAACCGGCACTGATGGCGTGCGCTGCAAGCATCCGGTCGTAGTCCCGGCCTTTGACCCATCCGCACCGCGCGATGATGCGGCCATAGGCGCGCGCCGCGTCAAGATCGAAGGGAAGTATCGGGATGAGCCGAAGAATGGATTCCAGGCGCGGAAGGCGCGATGCCGTCAGTTCGATCTTCTTGTATACGCCACGCTCGAGTTCAACGACGGTCAGAGCCGAGAGCGACACGGAGCCGCGATGTTGCTGAAATCGTCTCAGCACGCGCTCGTCGCCGTCTCGGACGTGGATTGCGATGCTAGTGTCGAGAAGGTGCGCCAAGCGTTAGTCACCGTCCCGATCAGGCAGCTCGATCGCTTCGCGCTTTTCGACTTCGGAGGGCTTAGGCAGGCTTCGCAACTCTTCGACCAATCGCACCAGGTTTTGCCGCACGGGGCGGATCGTAACCTCGTCGCCCGTGCGTGTTACCAAGAGCTCCGTATCCATATCGAAGGCGATATCCGCCGGAATTCGGACCGCTTGGCTGTTGCCGGATTTGAAGGGCTTGGTCATAGCGGCAGCATAAAATGCCTTGGTCTAAAATGTCAATCCTCGTATATACATCGCTCGTCACCGCCGTCTCCAAGAGGCAATAACTACTGACTGTTTCTGTGATTTGAAAAATAATACAGCGTCAGCTTGTGATCCATTGAAGTTTGGCCCTCAGCGTGTGATCTACCCCCTATGGCCAAGGCCCAGGACCCTCAGATGCTGACCGCGAACCGTCTGGTGGACGGCGACGTTCTCTATTGGAAGGCCGGCAGCTGGGTGATGGCCCTGGCCGACGGCGAGGTCTTTGCCGACCCCAAGGCGGCCGAGGCGGCGCTGGCCGCGGCGCAGAGAGACGTGACCGGGAACATGGTCGTGGCGCCCTATCTGTTCGACGTGCGGACGGACGCGGGCGGCATCAAGCCGGTCAAGGAGCGCGAGATCATCCGCGCCGCCGGACCGACGGTGCGCCTGGACCTCGGCAAGCAGGCGAGCAAGGCTACAGCATGACGTCGCGAGCGGCCCCCCACCCGGAGATGCTTCGCATCTCTGTTGCCACGCTGCCGCCAGCAACCCCCACAAGGGGGAGGTGATTTATGTATAGGTACGACGAGTTCGACGCCCAGTTCGTGGCCGAGCGCGTGGCGCAGTTCCGCGGCCAGGTCGAGCGACGCCTCAAGGGCGAACTGACGGAAGACGAGTTCAAGCCGCTGCGGCTGATGAACGGCCTCTATCTGCAACTGCACGCCTATATGCTGCGCATCGCGGTGCCCTATGGCACGCTGAGCGCCCGGCAGATGCGCATGCTCGCGCACATCGCGCGCAAATACGACAAGGGCTATGGCCACTTCACCACGCGGCAGAACATCCAGTTCAACTGGCCCAAGCTGGTCGATGTGCCCGATATCCTGGCCGACCTGGCGACGGTGGAGATGCACGCGATCCAGACCAGCGGCAACTGCATCCGCAACGTGACCGCCGATCACTTCGCCGGCGCCGCCGCCGACGAGATCGAGGACCCGCGCCCCTTGGCCGAGATCATCCGGCAGTGGTCGAGCCTGCATCCCGAATTCGTCTTCCTGCCGCGCAAGTTCAAGATCGCGGTCGGCGGATCGGCGCACGACCGCGCCGCGCTGAAATTCCACGACATGGCGGTCGAGATCGTGCGCAACGACGCGGGCGCGGTCGGCTATCGCGTGCTGGTCGGCGGCGGCATGGGGCGCACACCCTATGTCGGCTACACGATCGGCGAGTTCGTGGCGAAAGAGGACATCCTCGCCTTCCTCGAAGCGGTGATGCGCGTCTACAACCAGTCCGGCCGGCGCGACAACAAATACAAGGCGCGCATCAAGATCCTCGCCAATGCGCTGGGCCCCGAAGAGATGCACCGCCTTGTGCTGCGCGAATTCGAGGAGATCAAGCAGACCGGCACGCTGCAGGTGCCGGCGGAGGAGCTGGCGCGGATCGACGCCTATTTCTCAGCCCCGGCATTCGAGGCGCTGAGCGATGCGATGCCGAAAGGCGACGCCGATTTCGAGAATTGGGTGAAGACCAACGTCTATCCCCATCGCGCGAACGGCTATGCCATCGCGACGATCTCGCTGAAGCCGATCGGCGGCGTGCCGGGCGACGCGACGGACGCGCAGATGGACGCGCTGGCCGATCTGATGGACCAGTACGGCATCGCGGAAATCCGCGTCAGCCATGAGCAGAACCTGGTGCTGCCGCATGTGCGCAAAGCCGACCTGCCGGCGATCCATGCGCGGCTGAAGGCGCTCGATCTGGCGACGCCGAATGCCGGGTTGATCACCGACATCATCGCCTGTCCCGGGCTCGACTATTGCGACCTCGCCAATGCGCGCTCGATTCCGCTGGCGCAGGAACTGTCGCGCAAATTCACCGATCTCAAGCGCCAGCACGACATCGGCGAACTGAAGATCAAGATCAGCGGCTGCATCAATGCCTGCGGCCATCATCACGCCGGCCATATCGGCATCCTCGGCGTCGACAAGAAGGGCGTGGAATTCTACCAGCTCCAGCTCGGCGGCTCCGGCGCGGAAGACGCCAGCATCGGCGACATCATGGGCCCGGGCTTCGGCGAGCACGAGATCGCCGATGCGGTGGAGCGCGTGGTCGAGCTGTACCTCAAGGAGCGGCAGGACGGCGAGCGCTTCCTCGACACCTATCGCCGCATCGGCATGGAGCCGTTCAAGAACGT
>CAZMHP010000104.1:0-9445 GCA_964566095.1 uncultured Rhizobium sp.
GAGATGAAGACCTACCGCTATCGCGGCCACTCGATGTCCGATCCGGCGAAGTACCGCACGCGCGAAGAAGTGACGGCGGTGAGGGAAAAGCGCGATCCGATCGATCATCTGGGCCAGAAGCTGCTCGCCGACAGGCTGGCGAGCGAGGACGATCTGAAGAAGATCGACAAAGACATCCGCGCCATCGTCAACACGGCGGCCGAATTCGCCACCGAGAGTCCCGAGCCCGATCCGCCCGAGCTCTACACGGACGTGCTGGCATGAGTATCCAGATCTTGATGCCGGCGCTCTCTCCGACGATGGAGGAAGGCAAGCTCGCCAAATGGCTCGTCAAGGCGGGCGACACGGTGAAGTCCGGCGACATCCTGGCCGAGATCGAGACCGACAAGGCGACGATGGAGTTCGAAGCCGTCGACGAAGGCAAGATCGGCGAGCTTCTGGTGCCCGAAGGCACCGAAGGGGTGAAGGTCAACGCGCCCATCGCAACGCTGGTCGGCGACAACGAGGAAAAATCCGCGCCCGAACCGGCGCCCGTCAAAATCCCTCCCCTGAAAGGGGAGGGTCGAAGCGGCGAAGCCGCTTCGGGGAGGGGTAGTTCGACGCCCCCCACCCGCGCGCCGGAAACGCGCGACCTCCCCCTTGCAGGGGGAGGACAGGCCGATCCGCAAATCCCCGAAGGCACCGAGATGGTGACCATGACGGTGCGCGAAGCGCTGCGCGATGCCATGGCCGAAGAGATGCGACGCGACGACACCGTCTTCCTGATGGGCGAGGAGGTCGCGCAGTACCAGGGCGCCTACAAGGTCAGCCAGGGGCTGCTGGAGGAATTCGGTGCGCGGCGCGTCATCGACACACCGATCACCGAACACGGCTTCACCGGCCTGGGCGTCGGCGCCGCCTTCGCGGGCCTCAGACCCATCGTCGAGTTCATGACCTGGAATTTCGCCATGCAGGCGATCGACCAGATCGTCAATTCCGCCGGCAAGACGCGCTACATGTCCGGCGGGCAGATGGGCGCGCCCATCGTGTTCCGCGGGCCCAACGGCCCTGCCTCCCGCGTCGGCGCCCAGCACAGCCAGGACTATTCCTCCTGGTACGCGCATGTCCCCGGCATCAAAGTCGTCGCGCCCTATTTCGCGGCCGATGCCAAGGGCCTGCTCAAGGCCGCGATCCGCGATCCCAATCCGGTGGTCTTCCTGGAGAACGAGATCGTCTATGGCCGCTCCTTCCCGGTGCCCAAGCTCGACGATTTCGTGCTGCCCATCGGCAAGGCGCGCGTGGTCAAGCCAGGCAAGGACGTCACGCTCGTGGCCTATTCGATCTGCGTCGGCCTCATCCTCGAAGCCGCCGAGAAGCTGGCCGCCGAAGGCATCGACGCCGAACTGATCGACCTGCGCACGCTGCGGCCGCTCGACACCGCGACTGTCATCGAATCCGTCAAGAAGACCAATCGCATCGTGACGGTGGAGCAGGGCTGGCCGGTGTGTTCCGTCGGCTCGGAGATCGCCAGCGTCGTCGCGCTCGAAGCGTTCGACTGGCTCGACGCGCCGCCGACCAAGGTGACGGGCAAGGACGTGCCCATGCCCTACGCGGCCAATCTCGAAAAGCTCGCCCTGCCGCACGTCGAGGACATCGTCGCCGCCGCCAAGGCGGTGTGCTACCGGAGCTGACCATGGCGACGGCGACCAAGACTTCCTGGCACAAGGGCGGCTGTCATTGCGGTGCCGTCGCGTATGAGGTGCGCGCCCCGGACGAGGTTGAACTCATCGACTGCAATTGCTCGATGTGCGCCAAGACCGGCTATCTGCACCTGATCGTCGCGAAGAAGGATTTCCGCCTGCTGCGCGGCGAGGATCTTCTCGCCACTTACACCTTCAATACCGGCGCGGCGAAGCATCTGTTCTGCTCGGTCTGCGGCATCAAATCGTTCTACGTGCCGCGCAGTCATCCGGACGGCTACAGCGTGAACTTCCGCTGCCTCGACGCGGAAGCGTTCACCTCGGTCATCACGACCGAATTCGACGGCAAGCATTGGGAATTGCACGCCGGCGAACTCGCCCGGCTGGAACAGAACTAGGCTTCGTATTGCGAGGCGGGAGGATGTTCGTGAAGATCAAAGTGCTCGGATTGTTCGCCTGCTGTGCCGCGCTGCTGGCGACCGCGGTCTCTGCGCCGGCGTCGCCGCTCTCCCGCAAATTGTATTGTGTGGCGGGCGGCGGCATGACCGCGACCGTCAGGCATCTGCTGGGCCCGGGTGGGGGAACATCGGTGGAGATCGATTTCCAGCGGGCCGACGGCACCAACCCTGGACCTGGCCAATGCGCCTGGTCGGACGGCGGCATGAGCCGCATGGATCCCTCCAGCATGGCGTTCGTCGCGCCGCCGACCGGCGTGGACTTCACGCTCGGCGCGGGCTCGGCGCTCACGAATCTGACCACGCATGGCGGTTCGGACGATGTTCAAATTGCGATCAAGGATCTGTTGTACAAAGTCTCGAGCGGCGGACAGATCGTCGTCGATGTCTACGAGTACAAGCCGATCATGCAGATCACCAAAGTCTACTGACGAAGAGCTGGCGCGGTCATCGATATGGCAATCAACATCCTCATGCCTGCGCTGTCGCCCACGATGGAGGAGGGCAAGCTCTCCAAATGGCTCGTCAAGGAGGGCGATACCGTCAAGTCGGGCGACATCCTGGCCGAGATCGAGACCGACAAGGCGACGATGGAATTCGAGGCCGTCGACGAAGGCAAGATCGGCAAGCTGCTGGTGGCCGAGGGCACCGAGGGCGTGAAGGTCAACGCGCCCATCGCGACCTTGCTGGCCGAGGGCGAGAAGGCCGACGCCAAGGTCGATATCGCTTCCGCCATGCAATCGATCAAGAACGCGGTCGATGAGGCAGCGCCGAAGAAAGACGCGCCGCCAGTCCCTCCCCTGAAAGGGGAGGGTCGAACCGGCGAAGCCGGTTCGGGGAGGGGTAGTCCGCCGCCTGCTCCAAAGCCCGCTTCGCCGGTACCCGCCGACCCGCTCGATGGCGACCGCATTTTCGCCTCGCCGCTCGCCCGCCGCATTGCTGCGCAAAAGGGCGTCGCGCTCGATGCCGTCCACGGCTCCGGCCCGCGCGGCCGCATCGTGAAGTCCGACGTCGAGGCGGCAAAGCCCGGGTCGCAACCGGCGGCGAAGGCCGCGCCCGCGCCATCGGGCGCCGCACCGTCGATCTCCGGCATCGCGCCGCTGCCGGACGCGCGCGCCTATTTCAAGCCGGGGGACTACGACGAAATCCCGCACGACACGATGCGCAAGACGATCGCCAAGCGGCTCACCTCGGCGAAGACGCTCATTCCGCACTACTATCTGACGGTCGATTGCCGCATCGACGAGTTGATGGCGCTGCGCACGCGCCTCAACGCGACGTCGCCCAAGGACGGCGGCTTCAAGCTTTCGGTCAACGACTTCGTCGTCAAGGCGTCGGCGCTGGCGCTCATGCGCGTGCCCGAGGTCAATGCGAGTTGGACCGAGACCGCGATGCTGCGCCACAAGCACGCGGATGTCGGCGTGGCGGTGGCGCTCGATTTCGGCCTGATCACGCCGATCGTCTTCCGCGCCGAGGAGAAGGGCCTGGCTGCGATCTCCAACGAGGTCAAAGCACTGGCCGAACGCGCCCGCGCCAAGAAGCTCAAGCCGAGCGAATTCGAGGGCGGCGGCTTCGCCATCTCCAATCTCGGCATGTTCGGCATCAAGGACTTCACGGCGGTCATCAACCCGCCGCACGCGGCGATCCTCGCGGTCGGCGCCGGCGAGAAGCGCGCCGTCGTCGTCGGCGACAAGATCGAGGTCGCGACCGTCATGACGGTCACCATGTCCTGCGACCATCGCGTGATCGACGGCGCCACCGGCGCGCGTTTCCTGCAGGTCTTCAAGCAGTTCATCGAAGAACCGGCCGCGATGCTGTTATAGTGCGGCCATGACCGGGGACGTCGAAGCCATTCTCGAAACCGGCGCCGCCGCGGCGGTCGAGGCTGCGGCGTCCGCGCTGGCCGAACGCGGCACCGCGACCGCAACGTGCGCGAACTGCGCCAAGCCGCTGCTCGGGCCGTTCTGCGCGGTCTGCGGACAGCCGGTGACGACGGGCCGCCGCTCGGTGCACACGCTGCTCTACGCCTTCGTCAAGGACGTCATCAATTTCGACAGCCGCATCATGCGCACCGCCCGCGCGCTCTTGTTCCAGCCGGGCGAGCTGCCCAAGGCGTTCCGCGAGGGCCGCACCCAGCCCTATGTGCCGGCGATCCGGCTTTATCTGTTCGTCACGCTGGTCTTTTTCGTGCTGCTGGGCGTCACCGGCATCGCCCTGTTTCAGATCGAGGTCACGGCAAAGCCGGTCAAGGTGACATGGGATTCCAAAGGCAATGCCTTTATTCCCAATGCGTCATACGCGAGCGAGGTCGAGGGCGCCGATCCCGATGCGCGCAAATACATCAAGCCGTTCGTTGCGATCCCGCGCGAGAAAGCGCTGCGGGCCGGCGGCGTCTTCACCTTTTCCACCAAGGAGCACTTCTTCGCGCCCATTGGGCGGTTCCATTCGAACCTGCCGGCCGCGGCGCGCCAGCAATTGCTGGACAGCGAGAAGGACGAGCGGGGCGGCGGTATCTTCAACCGCGATTTCTACGCCACCGCCAACCGCATCGCGGCCGATCCGGCGGCCCTGAACGGTCCGATGACCACCTGGATTCCGCGCGCGCTTTTCCTGTTGCTGCCGCTCTATGCTCTTCTGCTTGCGCTGTTCCACATTCGTCGGCGAAAGGATTTTTACCTCGTCGATCATGTCGTGTTTTCCTTCAGCATCCACACGTTCACATTCGTGACGCTGATGCTGAGCGTCGCGCTGGCGCAGTTGGTCTCCGGCGGCATGGCCGCGACGATCTTCTTCGTCGTGCTCTCGCTCTACATCTTCCTGGCGATGAAGCGCTTCTACGAACAGGGTTGGGTTGCGACGGCCGTCAAATTCGTCTTCATTTCGGCTATCTATACGATCTTCTTCCTGCTGCCCGCGCTGCTCGGCGTGCTGGCGCTCAGCATCTTCGGAGATTCCCTTGGCTGACGTATTCGATGTGATCGTGGTCGGCGGCGGACCGGGCGGCTATGTCTGCGCCATCCGCGCCGCCCAGCTCGGGCTCAAGACCGCGATCGTCGAGCGCGACCGGCTGGGCGGCATCTGCCTCAACTGGGGCTGCATCCCGACCAAGGCGCTGCTGCGCAGCAGCGAGATCTGGCATCTGATGCACCGGCTGAACGAGTTCGGCTTCAGCGCCGACAATCTCAAATTCGACATCGCCAAGATCGTGGATCGCTCGCGCAAGGTCGCCCAACAATTGTCGAACGGCGTCGCCTTCTTGATGAAGAAGCACAAGATCACGGTGATCGCGGGGGAGGCGAAGCTGGCGGGTGCCGGCAAGCTTGCGGTGAGCAAGGACGGCAAGACCGAGACCTATGCGGCCAAGAACATCGTGCTCGCCACCGGCGCGCGCGCCCGCACCTTCCCGGGTATGGAGCCCGACGGCAAGCTGATCTGGACCTATCGCGAGGCGATGGTGCCGCCGTCCTTCCCCAAATCCCTGCTGATCGTGGGCTCCGGCGCCATCGGAATCGAGTTCGCCAGCTTCTATCGTACGCTGGGTGCCGAGGTGACGGTGGTGGAAGTGCTCGACCGTGTCCTGCCGGTGGAGGATGAGGAAATCTCCGCGCTCGCCGCCAAGGCATTCGTGAAACAAGGCATGACGCTGAAGGTCGCCACCACCGTCGAAAAACTCGACAAAGGCGCCGACAGCGTCACCGCGACGCTGAAGACGAAGGACGGCAAGAGCGAAACCATCACCGCCGAGCGCGTCATCCTCGCCGTCGGCATCGTCGGCAATGTCGAAAATATCGGTCTGGAAGCGGCCGGCGTGAAGGTCGAGAAGTCCCATGTCGTCATCGACCCATGGGGCGCCACGGGCGTGGCCGGCCTCTGGGCGATCGGCGATCTCGTCGGCCCGCCCTGGTTGGCGCACAAGGCGATGCACGAGGGCGTCATCGTCGCCGAGCGCATCGCCGGCGTGAAGGGCGTGCATCCGCTGAACACAACGAACGTGCCGGGCTGCACCTATTGCTGGCCGCAGGTGGCGAGCGTGGGGCTGACCGAAGCGAAGGCCAGGGCCATCGGCCGCAAGGTCAAGGTCGGCCGCTTCCCCTTCATCGGCAACGGCAAGGCCATCGCGCTGGGCGATGCCGACGGCCTCGTCAAGACGGTGTTCGATGCCGACACGGGCGAGCTTCTGGGCGCCCACATGATCGGCGCGGAGGTCACCGAACTCATCAACAGCTACACGGTGGCCAAGACCGGCGAGCTCACCGACGCCGAACTCGCGCACACCATCTTCCCGCATCCGACGCTGTCGGAAATGCTGCACGAAGCAGTGCTCGCCGCCGACGGCATGGCGCTGCATATCTAAACCTCTCCCGCAAGCGGGAGAGGTCGGTGAGCGTAGCGAGCCGGGTGAGGGGACGGGTCGCGCGGTGAACCCTCACCCGAACGTCGCTTTGCGCCGTTCGACCTCTCCCGCAAGCGGGAGAGGTATTCACTCCATCAACCTTCGCACATCCGCCGTCACATCGTCTGGCTTGCTCACATCCGTCGCCACCAGCCGCGCGCGGCCGGTCTTGTCGAAGAAGAATACCGCGTTGGAGTGCATGACCTCATAGGGCGGCCCCGGCGTGACGCTGAACGCCACGCGATAGCGCCGCGTCAGCGCCGTGAGTTGATCGGGCGTACCGCGCAAGCCGTCGATCTGCGGTGCGAAGGCCGCGACATAGCTCTTCAGGCCCGGCAGATCGTCGCGAGCCGGATCGACGGTGACGAACAGCACGCGCACCTCGGCGGCACGCACTCCAAGTTTCTCCAGCGCCTCCGACAGATCGGCCAGCGTGGTCGGGCAGATGTCGGGGCAGTGGGTATAGCCGAAATACAGGATCGCGACCTTGCCGCGATAGTCGCGCGCCGCGACCGTCTTGTCGTCATTGGCCCGCGTCATCGACAGTTCGAGCGCGGGCAGGGCGCCGGTGACGTCGGTGGCGTGAAAGGCCGCATCCTGCCGCCCGCAGGCGGCCAACATCGAAAGCAGCACAAAGGCGGTGGCGCGGGCGTTCTTCATGTCCTGCGAAATAGCACGGCGGCGCCGCGCGGCGGAATCCGCCACTGTGACCAATCGCCTCGCAAGTCCGCAGGCGCCGGAATTATAAGACGGCGATGTCCGCAACTGTCCTTGCCCGCACCCGTTCAGACTGGCCGCTCTACGCTGCCCTGTTCGCCGTCGGCGTTGCCATGGACGTCGCCTGCCGGTTCTTCCCGGCCCAGCTTCCGCTCTGGATGCCGTGGGAATTCTCCTGGCCGGTCTATCTGGCGACCGTGCTGACGCTGGTCTGGTTCGCGCGCGGCTGGTCGCGCCTCGCGCCCAGCGAGCGGCCCGCGCTCTGGCGTGCCGCCGGCTTCGTGCTGGGCGTGCTGTCCTTCTATGCCGTGCTGCAGACGCATATCGACTACTGGGCGCAGCACATGTTCTTCGTGCACCGCGCCGCCCATTTCGTGCTGCACCATGCCGGCGCCTTCCTGATCGCGCTGGGCGCCGCCGGTCCCGTCCTGCGCGCCGGCATGCCGGCCTTCCTATTGCCGATTCTCGACGCCAGGCCGCTCAAGCGCATGCTCGACGTCCTGCAGCATCCCGCCGTGGCGCCGTTCCTCTTCGTGGGCCTGCTGTATTTCTGGCTGCTGCCCGCGATCCACACGCGGGTGATGCTGGATGCGAATCTCTACGCGCTCATGAACTGGACGATGGCGATCAACGGCGTGATGTTCTGGGCGCTGGTGCTCGATCCGCGCCCCAAGCCGCCGGCGCGGTTGTCGCATCTGATGCGCGGTGCCATGATCCTGATCATCGAGCTGCCGCAGATGGTTTTGGGCGCGATCCTGTCCCTCTCGACCACGGACTACTATCCCGTCTACACGATCTGTGGTCGCATCCTGCCGATGACGGCATTGAACGATCAACATTACGGCGGCCTGATCATCTGGCTGCCCGGCACGCTGACGAGTTTCGCGGCGATGATCGTGGTTCTGGTGACGATGCGGTTGAACGAGGAGGAAGCCGAGCGTGCGCAAAAGCCTGCGTGAGTTGGCGGTGGGCGTTGCCCTTCTGGCGTCGCCGGCGCTGGCCGGAGAAATGTCCGTGTCCCATGCGACGCTGCGCGTGATTTCGCCCGCCACGCCGGCGGCGGGCTATTTCGACATCCGCAATCTCGAGAACTGGCCGCTTACGCTGGTCGGGGCCAGTTCGCCGGCCTGCGGGAGTCTTATGATGCACCGAAGTTCGACCGCGGGCGGCATGGCAAGCATGCGCGACGCCGGCGCGATCATCCTTGCGCCGCGCCAGACGGTCCGGTTTCAGCCCGGCGGCCTTCACCTGATGTGCATGGATCCTTCGCCGTCGTTGATGTCCGCGCGGACGGTGCCGGTGCGTCTGCTGTTGCGGCACTATCAACCGGTCGACGTCGTCTTCACCGTCACCGACGCATTGGGCCATCCGCATCGATAATGCCGGCCAATCTTGACTGTAAGGCAATCTTGCCTTACTTTTTTGCCATGAGAAAAAACTCTCTGAAGGTCACGACCAAAGGGCAGGTGACGTTCCGCAAGGATGTCCTGGAGCACCTTGGCGTACGCCCCGGCGGAAATGTCGATGTGGACAAGCTTCCCAACGGCGAGGTTCGTCTGAGGGCCGCTCCGACCGGCAAGATCTCCGACGTTTTCGGAATGCTGAAGAGACCCGGTCAGCGTCCTATTTCGATCGAGGAGATGAACCAAGCTATCGCAGACGGTTGGGCCGGCAAGCGGTGAAGATCGTTGCCGACACCAACGTCCTCGTGCGCGCAATTACAGATGACCACCCGATCCAGAGCAAAACCGCGAGGGGCGAACTGGAACGCGCGGATATCGTTGCCATCGGCACATCGTCTCTCTGCGAGTTGGTCTGGGTCTTATCGAGCATCTACAAGATTTCTCGCGTCGGAATTGCTGAAGCAATTCGCTGTCTGACGTCCGGGGCGAATGTAAGGGTTGATCGGATTACGGTCGATGCGGGCCTTGCAAGCCTGGATGCCGGCGGCGATTTCGCGGATGGCGCCATCGCGTTCGAAGGCTATCGACTTGGCGGCGAAACTTTCGTTTCGTTCGACAAAGGCGCTGTGCGGATGCTCAAGGCTGCCGGCACGAACGTCCGCCAACTCTGATATTCAGTACCCGATCGCCAACCCGTCCTTGCGCATCTCCGAGCCGCCCCAATAGACGCCGTTGGGCGCGCGCAGGATCGCCTGGTAGCCGCCGAACGCGCCGGTGCCCGGCTTGACCGTATAGCCG
>CAZMHP010000105.1:0-9414 GCA_964566095.1 uncultured Rhizobium sp.
CAGCGCCTCGGCAACGATCATCGAAAGCTGCGACCCCAGCGGCGCGATCCCGAGCGGAACGGCCAGCCGTCCGGCGGCCGGCCCGGTCATGATGAAGAAGGACCCGAGCATCAAACGCTTGTGCCAGGCGCTGCGCTGGCGGTTCCACAGCGCGCCGGCCACAAGGACCGCCGCCGAGACGATGGCGAACAGCGGCAGGGCGAGGAAGGCCAGGGGCGGCGGCCCGTCGGGCGGCACATGCCCAAGGCGTGCGGCCGTGACCGCGGTCCAGATTCCCAGCGTCACCATGGCGCCAAAAAGAAGCGCACCGAGAATTCCCAATTGACGATGCAGCGCGGGCTTGCCGTTCGCGATCAGGGAGGCCTGCGTGATGAACAACGCCATCCACGCCGTGAAGACGACGCCATGCGAAATGGTGAGCAGACTCAGCGGCGGCGGCGCGTGGATGACCGATTTCAGATAGAAGGACGGTGAAAAGCCGGCGAAAATGATCGCCGCCGACACCAGGACCATCGTCAGATAGAAGCCGGCGTCGGCGTTCCACGCCTCCTTCGGCGCCCGCGCCCCGACCGGCGAATTGGGAATGCCTTCCGCCCGGCTCGCAATCTCGGCCATGTCGTCCCCTCAAAGCTGAACGGCGCTTCCTTAACAAACTTTAATGTCATTTTCCAGACGCGAGAGGATCGTCTAGTGCACCACGCGCTCGATGATGATCGCGGGCGCCATGCCGCCGCCAGCGCACATCGTCACCAGGCCGCGGCGCAGGTCGCGGCGCTCCAGTTCGTCCAGCATGGTGCCGATCAGCATCGAGCCTGTCGCGCCGATGGGATGGCCCAGCGCCATCGCGCCGCCGTTCACGTTGACCTTGTCGCGGTCGAGCTTGAGATCGCGGATGAACTTCTCGGCCACGACCGCGAAGGCCTCGTTGATCTCGAACAGGTCGATATCGGCGAGCGCGAGACCGGCCCTGGCCAGCACGCGCTTGGCCGCCGGCACCGGCGCGTTCAGCATCAGCGTCGGGCAATCGCCTTGGTTCGCCGTCGCGATCACGCGGGCACGCGGTTTCATGCCATGCGCCCTCGCATAGTCGGGCGAAGCGAGCAGCAGCGCCGCCGAACCGTCGACCACGCCGGACGAGTTGCCGGCGTGGTGAATGTGATGGATCTCGAGGTCCGGATATTTCTGCAGGATCAGCTTGCGGAAGGTGAGCCCGTCCGCGTTCAGCGGGACGTCGGCAAGCTGCTCGAAGGACGGCTTGAGCGCTGCCAGCCCCTCCGCTGTCGTGTTCGGACGCGGAAATTCCTCGCGGTCCAGCGCCACCGTTCCATCGTCGTTATAGACAGTGACAAGGCTCTTCCTGAAATGTCCGCCTTCGATCGCCTTCGCCGCGCGCCTTTGGCTCTCCAGCGCCAGGGCATCGACATCGGCGCGGGTGATGCCTTCCAGCGTCGCGATCGCATCGGCGCAGACGCCCTGATTGGTCTGGGGCTGCAGCGCACGCAGATGCAGATTGCCCGTGTCGAACAGCGGCGGCCCGTCCTCGGCGTTGCGCCGGTTGGGCATCGACATCATCTCGGTGCCGCCGGCGACGACGAGGTCCGCCATGCCCGCCATGATGGTCGAGGCCGCGAGGTTCACCGAGGTGATGCCGGACCCGCAGAAGCGGTCCAGCGTCACGCCGCTCGAACGCACATCGTATCCGGCATCGAGCGCCGACATGCGGCCGAGATCGCAGCTCTGCGTGCCGCGCTGGGCGCTGGTGCCCCAGATCACATCGTCGACCTCGGCGGTCTTGAGATCGTTGCGCTCGGCCAGCGCCTTCAGCACCGCCGAACCCAGCCGCTGCGGATGGATCTGCGACAGCGCGCCTTTGGGATATTTGCCGATGCCGCGCGGCGTGCGGACGGCATCGATGATCAGGGCCTCGGTCATGGGCGTCTCCCTATGTTGTTGTCGCTAACGCAGCTCTTCGGTCGCGTCGCGTTCGAAAATCGCTTCCAGGCTTGTCAGGTTCATGCCGTGCTTGAGCCAGTTGTAGGGCGTCAGATTCACCGCCTTGATCATGGACCGCGCGATGGCGCCGCCATCCAGATCGAAGTCGAGCACGTTGATGCAGCCGGTGTCCTGCTCGAACGCACCCATGGCCGCCAGCCCAGCGCCGCAGGCCCAACTGAGGATAAGCCGGTTGATGCCCTCATGCGCCACGATCAGTGCGGTGTGCCAGCCGGGCGCGGCCAGCAGGCGCTTGATCGCCGCCACGGCGCGCGCTTGCGCCTGGCCATAATTCTCCCCGCCGTCGCCGTTGCTCGCGGCCGGATTTCCCGCTTGCGAGAAGCGGATCTTCATCCGCTCGATCAGTTCGTCGCGGCTTTTGGGCGGCGGGGTCATCGGCCCGCCCGCGATCTCGACCAGGCCCTCGTCGATCTCCAAGGCCGGTGGCACTTTCTGCGCTGCCAGCACATACGAAGCCGTCTCATGCGTGCGGGGATAGCCCGAACACAGAGAGCGCTCGAAAGCGACGTGCGCCAGCGCCGCGCCGGCCGCTTGCGCCTGCAGCCGCCCGCGCGGCGTCAGCGGCACGACGTTGATCGCGCCCTCGCTCACCACATGCTTGGCGAGATAGTCGACATGGCCGTGTCGCATCAGATAGATGCGCCGCCGCGACGCGGTGCCGGGAAGGTAGGTCATGCTGTTCCGTGCTGCTCATCCTTCGACAGGCTCAGGATGAGGACCCTAGCTAATCTCCTCATGCTGAGCCTGTCGAAGCATGAGGGTGCTCCATTCTTAGATCGCACCGTCGCTCAACAGTTTCGCGACGGCGTCGTCGGAGAAGCCCCAGGCCTTCAGCGCAGCGGCGCTGTCGGGCGCCTGCGGCGCGCTCTGGATTTCCGGCACGGTGCGCGAGAAGCGCGGCGCCGGCGCCGGCTGCACCACGCCGTCGCGCTCCACGAAGGTCTGCCGCGCCACGTTGTGCGGATGCTTGGGCGCCTCGGCCAGCGAGAGCACCGGCGCGTAGCACACATCGCTGCCCAGCATGACCGCGTCCCATTCGTCGCGCGTCTTGGTCTTGATGGCGGTGGCCAGCTTCGCCTTCAGCGCCGGCCACGCCTCGCGGTCCATTTGCGCCGCGAAGGCGGGATCGGAAATTCCGGCCTTCTCCATCAGCTCTTTGTAGAACTGCGGCTCGATCGAGCCGAGCGCGACGAACTTGCCGTCCTTGGTCTCATAGGTATCGTAGAAATGTGCCCCGCCATCGAGGAGATTGGACGCGCGCGCGTCGCGCCACATCCCGGTCGCCGCCATGCCGTAGAACATGGTCATCAACGACGCCGCGCCGTCGGTCATCGCCGTGTCGACCACCTGGCCCTTGCCCGAGTTCTTGGCTTCCAAGATGCCGCACACCACGCCCAGCGCGAGATAAAGCGCGCCGCCGCCGAAATCGCCGACCAGGTTCAAGGGCGGCACCGGCTTGGCCGCGCCGCCGATCGCGTGCAGCGCGCCGCTGAGCGCGATGTAGTTGATGTCGTGGCCCGCGGCGTTGGCCAGCGGTCCGGTCTGGCCCCAGCCGGTCATGCGGCCATAGACGAGCTTGGGATTGCGCTTCAGGCAAACGTCGGGGCCGACGCCCAGCCGTTCCATCACGCCGGGGCGGAAGCCCTCGATCAGTGCGTCGGCCTTTTCGATCAGTTGCAGAGCCGCCTCGACGGCTTGCGGATGTTTCATGTCGAGGGCCACGGTTTTGCGTCCGCGCAGATAGATCTCGGTCTTGTGCGGCGGGCGCCCGCCTTTGCGATCGATGCGCACGACGTCGGCACCCAGGTCCGACAGCAGCATCGCGCAAAACGGTCCGGGCCCGATTCCGGCGAACTCCACCACCCGGATTCCCTGCAACGGTCCCATCTCATGCCTCATCGCAATTGCGCCGCAATTCCCTCTTAGCTGGCCCTTTTGGCGAGAACAACCGAAGGGGAACTGCATGCGTCGAACCATCCTCGGCTGCGCGATCTTCGCCTTGGCGGCAGTTGCGGCAACCGCGGCCCAAGCCGCGCCGACGCTGATCTATCGGATCGACCGCGTCAGCGCCGCGATCATCCGCAACCATCTGGTGGTGAGTGCGATGGGCGCGGTGCAGTCAGGCGGCTGGGTGCTGCCCCGCCTGCACCTGAAGGAGTTCCACATTCCGGAGTCCGACAGCGAAGTCGTCGAGTTTCTCGCCACACCGCCGCCGGCTGGCTCTGTGGTCATCCAGGCGCTGCTGCCGATCGAGGCGACGGCGGTCTTCCCGCTGCCGCACTATGCCGTGACGCAGGTGAAGGTGCTGTCGCAGAGCAACGCCGTCACGGCGCCGATTGGGTCTGGTCCGGCTGCGCGGCTTGCAAAGCCCGATCGATGATCTTGACCAGGATCTCCGGCTCGCGTGCGCCGGAGATCATCATGCGGCTGTCGAAGATGAAGGTCGGCACGCCCGAGATGCCCATCTGATTGGCCATGCCGGCCTCGCGTTCGACGGCCTCGAAATCGGCGCCCTTGGCGAGCAGCTCGGCGACGAGATCGGCATCCATGCCGGCTTCGAAGGCGATCTTGGTCAACACACCGGCATCGCCGATGTCGCGGCCGTCGATGAAATAGGCTTCGAACAGACGCTCGACGACCTCGTCCTGCTTGCCCGCGCCGCCGGCCCAGCGGATTAGCCGATGCGAGTCCAGCGTGTTCGGCGACTTGGCGATTTTGTCGAGGGCGAAGTCGATCCCCTCGCCCAGGCCTTCGCCGCGGATCGTCTCGCCCATCGCGGCGGTGCGCGGACTGTCGCCGAACTTGGCCTTCAGATAGGCGCGGCGGTCGACACCCTCGCGCGGAATGGTGGGATCGAGTTGATAGGGTCGCCAGACTACAGTGGCCGCGATCTCCGGCCGCATGGCCAGCGCGCGACCGAGCCGGCGCTTGCCAATGAAGCACCACGGACACACGGTATCGGAGACGACGTCGATCTGCATGACACGAACCCGGTTGCGAAACGGCCGTCCTGCGACCGCGACAGGCGATTGAGGCAGAACAGCCACCCCTATCGCAAGCCGCAGTTTCGAATGTACGTCGTTTTTGCGATTTCAACGACTTGGAGAGCACGCTCGTGGCGTCCAATACCAATTTGACCGGCAAGGCCGCTTTCGTCACGGGCGCCACCAGCGGGCTCGGCCGTCACTTCGCCAGGTTGCTGGCGGGCGCCGGTGCAGCGGTGGCGGTCTCGGGGCGCCGGGCCGAACGGCTGGCGGACGTCGCTGCCGAAATCGAGGCTGCCGGCGGCAAGGCGGCTGCCGTTCCGCTCGACGTCACAGACGCCGCCGCCATCGCGCCAGCGCTCGACGCTGCCGAGGCCGCGCTCGGACCGATCGACATTCTTGTCAACAACGCCGGGCTCAGCGTGCAGGGATTGGCGATCGACGTTTCTGCTGCCGATTTCGATCTGGTGATGGCAACCAATCTGCGCGCGCCTTTCCTGCTCGCCACCGAAGTCGGGCGCCGCATGATCGCCGCCAAGCGCGAGGGACGGATCATCAACATCGCGTCGATCGGCGCCTATCGCGTGCTGCCGGGTGTCACCCCTTACTGCATCTCGAAGGCGGGCGTGGCGATGATGACCCAGTGCCTGGCGCGGGAATGGGCGCGCAAGGGAATCAATGTGAACGCGCTCTGTCCCGGCTTCATCGAAACCGAACTCAACGGCGAATGGTTCACCACCGACAAGGGCAAGGCCCAGATCGCGGGCTTCCCGCGCAAGCGCCTGGCACAGGAAAGCGATCTCGACGGCATGCTGCTGCTCCTCGCCTCCGACGCCGCGCGCGCGATCACGGGTTCGCTCCTGACCGTGGACGACGGGCAGGCGCTATAGCGTCCCCAATACCCAATTAGGGTATTCGCGGTATTAAGAACGGGGATCCGGGCGGGAACCCGTTGGCAAATTGTGCGTTTCAGCACAGTTCTGGTGGAGGGGGCATGCGCCGGCTGTCGCGCACGGCCATTACATGTCTGGGGATCTGGGCCGTGTGCCCGGTCGCGTTTACTCATGCCCAATCGGCACAAGATCTACAGCAGATGTCGATCGACCAATTGGAGAGTCTGGATGTCACATCGGTGACCCGGACGACCGAAGCGCTGGGCGAGGCGCCGGCCGCGGTTTACGTGATCACCCACGACGCCATCCTGCGGTCCGGCGGCGTCACCGTGCCTGAAATCCTGCGCCTCGCGCCCAATCTTCAGGTTAACCAGACGAGTGCCAGCCATTACGTCATCACCGCGCGCGGTTTTAGCGGCAACAACGCGGATCAGAGCTTCTCCAACCAACTACTCGTCTTGATCGATGGGCGAAGCGTCTACACGCCACTGTTCTCCGGCGTCTATTGGGACATGCAGGATCTGATGCCGGAGGACATCGAGCGCATCGAGGTGATCAGCGGTCCCGGTGCGACGCTGTGGGGCGCCAACGCGGTCAATGGCGTCATCAACATCATCACGCGCAAATCGGGCGATACCCAGGGCGGGCTGCTCAGCATTTCGGCCGGCAATCTCGAGCAGAGCGTGTCTCTACGTTACGGCGGGCGCCTCGCCGACGATCTCACCTATCGCGCCTATCTGCGCGAATATAGCGGGAGCGACACGCAGGCGGCGGCCGGCAATCCGCACGACCATTGGTCGAAGCCGCAGGGCGGTCTTCGATTCGACTGGACGCCGTCGGACAAGGACACGGTCACCCTTGAGGGTGACGCCTATTCGGGTTGGGAGGGCCAAGGCGCCGGATCGGAGGATGTCTCCGGACACAATGTCCTGATGCAGTGGAATCACGCGTTCGACGACGATGCCAGTCTGCAGGTGCGCGCTTGGTATGACGGAACCAGCCGTTCCACGCCGATTGGTGGCGGGCGATTCTGGCTCGATATGTACGACCTCGATGTCCAACACAGTTTCAATCTCGACGCCAGCAACGCCGTCACGGTCGGCGGCGAGATGCGCGTCAACCGCTATCATATCTATGGCACGTCCTCGCTGTTCTATGCCCCGGCCAGCCGTTCGCTCAATCTCTCCGATGCCTTCGTCGAGGACAGCATCGCTCTCACGCCGGCATTGACCGCCGTGCTCGCGCTGAAGATCGAAGCCGATCCCTATTCCGGGCTCGCGGTCCTGCCGACCGGGCGGTTGTCTTGGAAGCTGAACGATAGAACGATGATCTGGGCCGCGGCGTCGCGTGCCATCCGTTCGCCCACGCCGTTTGACCGTGACGTGCAGGAACGGATGGGAACGCTGATCTCGCTGAGCGGCAATCCGCAATTCGACTCGGTCGAACTCACGGCCTATGAAGTCGGAGCGCGCGCCGAGCTGAACTCACAGCTCTCCGTTTCCGTCTCGGGTTTTCTCAACGACTACTTGCAGATCCGCAGCGTCGAACTCGGGCCGGGCACAGCGACGCTTCTGAACCTGACCTGGGGCAACAATCTTCGCGGCCAGACCTACGGTTTCGAGGCCTGGGGCGACTACCAGATGCTCCCATGGTGGCGGCTATCCGCCTCCTACACATCGCTGACCGAGAACTTCAAATTCGCACCCGGCGCGACGTTGCCGGGGATCGGTGTCTCTCAGATCGGTGACGATCCCGCCAGCAGCGCGACGTTGCGCTCCTCGATGAATCTGGGCGACGACGTCACCTGGGATGCTGACCTGCGCTATGTCGGACGCCTGCCCAACCCGCTGGTGCCATCCTACGTCGAGCTTAACTCCAGCCTGGGCTGGAGCCTGTCGGACTCGCTGCGCTTGTCGCTGTCCTGCTTCAATCTGCTGCATGCAAAGCACCAGGAGTTCCCGGCGCCCGATGCCAACGCCATCCCGCGCAGCTTCGCGGTCGGCGTGCAATGGCGGTTCTAGGGCTTAAGCCGCGGCGGCGGTGACGACGCGATTGCGGCCGTTGCGCTTGGCGGCGTACAGCGCCTGGTCGGCGCGGTGCAGCAGCGCCTCGGCGTTGTCGCCTTGACCTTGTGTGGCCGCGATGCCGATGGAGATCGTGATGTTCAGCTTGCCCGGGGAACGGCTGATGACGATGGGGGTCGTCTCGATCGACTTGCGCAGGCGTTCGGCGATCGTATAGGCGAGCGCGATATCGGTATCGGGCATCACCACCACGAATTCCTCGCCGCCATAGCGGCAGGCCAGATCGATGCCCCGCACATTGGCGGAGATGCGGTTGGCGAACTCCTTGAGGACCTCGTCGCCAATATCATGGCCGTGGCCGTCATTGACCGCCTTGAAGTAGTCGATGTCGAGGATGAGGAAGGCGAGCGGCTTGCCGTTGCGGCCCGCCGAGGCGACCAGATTATCGAGATGGCGCGACATGTAGCGGCGATTGTGCAGGCCGGTGAGCTGGTCGGTGATCGCCATCTCCAGGCTGAGCTGCACATTGTGGCGCAGCCGGTCGGAATAGCGTTTCTTGCGCAGTTGCGTACGCACCCGCGCGACCAGCTCGTTCTTGTCGACGGGACGCGTCAGATAGTCGTTGACGCCCATCTCGAGCGCCTGATTGAGCTTACGACGATCGCCGTCGGTGACGACGACCAGGATCGGAACATTGCGTCCCTCGGGAAGCGAGCGAAGCTGCGAACACAATCTCAGCCCGTCAAAACCCCGCATGCCCAGACTGACCACGATGAGGTCGTAATCGCCGCCGCGCACGCGCACCAGCGCTTCCTCGAAGGTATCGACCGAGGCCACGTCGTGACCCGGCTTGAGCGCGTTGGCGAACCAGGCCACCGATTCGGGCCGATCCTCGATGATGAGGATGCGACCCGTCGGGTTGGCGTCCATCAACGTGGTGGCGGGATCGATCAGGCCCATGCTCTGGCCGGTCGTCTCGCGCATGCGCAGCTCGTCTGTCATCATCTTGAGCCGCACCAGCGAGCGCACCCGGGCAAACAGCGCGGCATCGTCGACCGGCTTGGTCAGGAAATCGTCGGCGCCGGCATCGAGGCCCGCGACGCGGTCGGAGGGTTGGTCCAGCGCGGTGACCATCACCACCGGGATGTGGGCGGTCTTAGGATTGTTCTTGATGCGGCGGCAGACCTCGAACCCGTCCATGCCGGGCATCATCACATCGAGCAGCACGATGTCGGGCGCCGCCTGGTCGATCTTGGCGAGGCACTCCAGGCCGTTGAAGGCGCTGACGACCTCGAAATATTCCGCCGTCAATTTCGCTTCGAGAAGCTTGACGTTGGAGAGAATGTCGTCGACGACCAGAACGCGCGCCGTCATGGTTTGTGCCTACCCAATGAACCGGCGGACGGTATCCAGGAAGCTGGTGACGGAGATCGGCTTGGAAATATAGGCTTCGCAGCCGCCCTGACGGATCACCTCTTCATCGCCCTTCATCGCGAAGGC
>CAZMHP010000106.1:0-9401 GCA_964566095.1 uncultured Rhizobium sp.
GGCCTCTACAAGGCGGCGGCCTTCGGCTTCATCATCGCGCTGATGGGCTGCTACAACGGCTTTCATTCCAAGGGCGGGGCGCAGGGCGTGGGCGCGGCGACGACCAACGCGGTGGTCTCGTCCTCGATCCTGATCCTCGCCGCGAACTACGTCCTCACCTCCGTGCTGTTCAGCAAATGACCCCGAAGATCGAGCTCAAGGGCGTCAAGAAGCGCTTCGGACCGAAGGTCGTGCTGGACGGCGTCGATCTCGTGCTCGAGCCCGGCCAGTCGCTGGTGGTGATCGGCGGCTCGGGCACCGGCAAGTCGGTGACCATCAAATGCGTGCTCGGCATCCTGACGCCCGACGCGGGCCAGATCCTGGTCGACGGCAAGGACGTCACCCATCTGCGCGGGCGCGGCCGCGACGAGATGCTCAAGAAGTTCGGCATGCTGTTCCAGGGCGCGGCGCTGTTCGACTCCCTGACCGTCTGGGAGAACGTGGCGTTCGGCCTGATCCAGGGCCGCGGCATGGCGCGCCGAAAGGCCAAGGACATCGCGATCCAGAAGCTCGCCAAGGTGGGCATGGGCGCCGAGGTCGCCAATCTGGCGCCGTCCGAACTGTCGGGCGGCATGCAGAAGCGCGTCGGTCTGGCGCGCGCCATCGCCGCCGATCCCGAAATCATCTTCTTCGACGAGCCGACCACGGGCCTGGATCCGATCATGGCCGACGTCATCAACAACCTCATCGTGGACACGGTGAAGGACGTCGGCGCCACGACCTTGTCGATCACCCATGACATGACGAGCGCGCGCAGGATCGCCGACAAGATCGCCATGCTCTACAAGGGCAAGATCATCTGGCACGGCCCGACCAAGCAGATCGATACGAGCGGTAACGCCTTCGTCGACCAGTTCATCCACGGCCGCGCGGAGGGGCCGATCAAGATGGAAGTGCGGGGCTGACGTGTTGACATTTGTTTACACATCGCCTAGATAGTCCGTGAGCAGGTCTCGGCACCCCACAAGGAGATCGAGGCCGCGGTGGCTTATGCGGAAGCGCGCGGCTGGCGCTGGCGAAAGGGCCACGGTCATTGCTGGGGCAGACTGCTGTGCCCGAAGAACGACCGTGACGGTTGCCAGCTCTCGGTCTGGTCGACGCCGAAGAACCCGCAGAACCACGCCAATGCCGTTCGGCGAGCCGTCGAACGCTGCACGCATGCACATGGTGAGGGACGATGAAGACGCATGAATTCACCATCATCGCTTCGGGTCTGGACCCGCAGGCCGACGATTTCGAAGATCGGTTCTACGAAGCCGGCTGCGACGACGCCACGATTTCGTTCCAGAAAGGCGCGATCATCCTCGAATTCGCGCGTGAGGCACCGACCTTCGCCAAGGCGCTGGTTTCCGCCTTCGCCGATGTGCAGCGCGCCGGCGCGAAGGTCGAACGCATCGAACCGGATAATCTGGTGAGCCTGTCCGATATCGCGGCCCGCACCGGCCTCTCGCGCGCGGCGATTTCGCTCTATGGCAAAGGCGAGCGCGGGCAGGGGTTTCCGGCGCCCGTTGCGCGCGTCACGTCGGAAAGCCCTTTGTGGGATTGGGTCGATGTATCGTCATGGATGGTTCAGCAAGGCAAATTGCCGGCAGACAATGTGACGGTGGCGCGGATTGTTAGAGAGGCCAATCTCGTGGCCCAATTGCGCGATCTCAAGCCCGGCCAGATGATAAAGCAATTGGAGAAAAGCGCCGCGGAACTCGACCGCGCCGATGGCCCGATAAAGATGAAAGTGAAGGCGTAGGTCACAATATGAAGTTGAATTTGCACGCCGCAATCGTCTGGCTGTCACTCTTTCTGACGGTGCCTTCCTATGCGGAGAGCCATCAAACTTTCAAAGACCTCTGGATCGCCGCCACCACACAGCCGGGGAGCAAGACCCAGGAATTTGCCGACTTTCTGATGGTGACGAGTGCGGATGGTTTGACGATTACTTATTTTACCAAACCCAATCATCCGGCTTATCCAGGTGTGATCACGCGGACGTTAACGGAAAAGAACGGCGCGATGTATGTGGAAGAGCACGGTCAGTCTTTTGCCTCCGATGCCGCGCAGCCCGCTTTTCAGGCCTGGTTGGCGCAGTTTCAAGAACTGGACAGGCAGATGAAAGAATACGCCACCTCGCATCATTAGATGGGGCAGGGGCACCAGTTGCTCTAGCTATCTGCGCCTTTCGGCCTTGACGGGCCTGCTATACTCGAATCATGGCCCGCTCCTCCGCTTCCTTCGTCTGTCAGTCCTGCGGCGCAAGCTCCGGCAAATGGGCCGGGCGCTGCGAGGCGTGCGGCGGGTGGAACACCATCACGGAAGAGGGCGCGCCTGCCCCCATCGGCGCCGGCGCCGCCAAGCGCGTGAAAGGCCGCCGCTTCGCGCTGGAAGATCTCAAGACCGAAGACGCCGCGCCGCCGCGCCGCGTGACCGGCGTCGCCGAATTCGACCGCGTCGCCGGCGGCGGCATCGTGCCGGGCTCGGCCCTTCTGATCGGCGGCGATCCGGGCGTCGGCAAATCCACCCTCATCCTTCAGGCGCTGGCGTCCTATGCCGCGCGGGGCGGCCGCGCCGTCTACATCTCCGGCGAGGAGGCGATGGCGCAGGTCCGCCTGCGCGCCGCGCGCATGGGCCTCTCGGACTCGCCGGTCGCGCTCGGCGCCGCCACCAATATCGAGGATATCCTGGCGACCCTCGAAGCCGAGAAGCGGCCCGACATCGTCGCCATCGATTCGATCCAGACGATCTGGACCGGCGCGCTGGAAGCAGCCCCCGGCACCATCGCGCAGGTGCGCACCGCTTCCTTCGACCTGGTGCGCTATGCCAAGGCGAGCGGCGCCGCCGTCATCCTGGTCGGCCATGTCACCAAGGACGGCCAGATCGCCGGCCCCAAGGCGGTCGAGCATCTGGTCGACGCGGTGCTCTATTTCGAGGGCGAGCGCGGCCATCATTTCCGCGTGCTGCGCGCGGTCAAGAACCGCTTCGGCCCGACCGACGAGATCGGCGTGTTCGAAATGACCGGCAAGGGCCTGGCCGAAGTCGCCAACCCGTCCGCGCTGTTCCTGGGCGACCGCAATTCGACCTCGCCCGGCACCGCGGTGTTCGCGGGCCTGGAAGGCACGCGGCCGCTCCTGGTCGAGATCCAGGCCCTGGTCGCCGCCGCCGGCTATGGCAGCCCGCGCCGCGCCGTGGTGGGCTGGGACACCGGCCGCCTCGCCATGATCCTGGCCGTGCTCGACGCGCGCGGCGGGGTCGGCATCAGCGCCAGCGACGTCTATCTGAATGTGGCGGGCGGGCTGAAAGTGAGCGAGCCGGCGGCCGATCTGGCGTCGGCCGCGGCGCTGATTTCGTCGCATATCGGGCGGCCATTGCCCCGCGAAACCGTATTTTTCGGCGAGATCAGCCTGTCCGGCGACGTGCGGCCGGCGCCGCAGGCCGAGCTGCGCCTCAAGGAAGCCGCAAAGCTGGGCTTTTCCACCGCCGTGGTGCCGGCGGGCACCAAGGCCGAAGGTGCGGGCCTGAAGCTTCGCCCTATACGGGATGTTACGGAGTTGGCCGAACTGGTCGATACACCCTCTAGTGCAGCGCGCCATGATAGAATGAGGATATGAGTCTCGCATTCTCCTTCGTCGATCTCCTGGTGGTGCTGATCATCCTGGCGTCGGCGGGTTATGCCGCATGGCGCGGTTTCGTGTCCGAGACGCTGGGCATCGTCGCCTGGGCGACCGCGGCCTTCGCCTCGCTCTATATCGGCCCCTGGGTCGCGCGCATGGCGCATTCGCTGATCGCCACGCCCTGGATCGCGACCGTGACCGGCTATGCGCTCGTCTTCATCGTCGTCTTCATCCCGATCCAGTTCGCCAGCCATCGCTTCTCCGAAGGCGTCAAGCGCTCGCCGGTGGGACCGCTCGATCGCGTGCTCGGCGCCACCTTCGGCATCGTGCGCGCGCTCGCCATCCTCGGCATCGCCTATCTGACCTTCACCGCCTTCGTGCCGATCCGCGATCAGCCGCGTTGGCTGAACGACGCCTATACCTTGCCGCTGATCCAAAGTTCCGCCGAGGTCGTTCTGGCGCTCGTTCCCGAAGGCGATCGCCATGGGGTCGAACCGCCACCGCCCACGACCATCGACGATCTGCTGCGAAAGCCGCAGCCTTTGGTGCATCCGGCGGTCCACCCCGCGCCGAAGCCGCAGATCAAGAAGAAGCACGTCAAAAAGCGCTATGGCGCCAAGGATCGCCACGCGCTAGACAGGCTCTTCGAGGCCACCGGCGGCAAATAGTGATGGGCCTTCAAAAAGACGAATATTTTCAAGACGATAAGCTGCACGAGGAGTGCGGCGTGTTCGGCGTTTTCGGGCATCCCGATTCCGGCGCGCTGACCGTGCTGGGGCTGCACGCGCTCCAGCATCGCGGCCAGGAAGCGGCCGGCATCGTCACCTTTCACGACGGCCAGTTCATTGCCGAGCGGCATCCGGGCCTCGTCAGCGACGCCTTCGCCGGCAAGAACGCGGCCCGCGCCCTCAATCTCAAAGGCTCCTTCGCCATCGGCCACAACCGCTATTCGACGGCCGGCGGCTCGGCGTCGCGCAACATCCAGCCGCTGTTCGCCGATCTGATCGGCGGCGGCATCGCGCTGGCGCACAACGGCAATCTCACCAATGCGCGGATGCTGCGCACCGAACTGGTGGGCGAGGGGCGCATCTTCCAGTCGACCTCCGACACCGAGGTGATCATCCATCTCGCGGCGCGCAGCCCGCACAAGCAGATCGTCGAGAAGCTCGTCGCCGCCCTGAAGCAGGTGGTGGGCGCCTATTCGCTGGTGGCGCTGACCTCCAAGAAGCTGATCGGCGTGCGCGATCCCCACGGCGTGCGCCCGCTGGTGCTCGGCAAGCTCGACCAGGCCTATATCCTGGCGTCGGAGACCTGCGCGCTCGACATCATCGGCGCGGAATTCGTGCGCGACATCGGCGCCGGCGAGATGATCGTCATCACCAAGGACGGCATCGAGAGCTATTTTCCCTTCAAGCAGCAGAAGAGCCGCTTCTGCGTGTTCGAATACATCTATTTCTCGCGGCCCGACTCGGTGGTCGAGGGTCGCAACGTCTACGAGCTGCGCAAGCTCACTGGCGCCCAGCTGGCGCGCGAAGCCCCGGCCTCCGCCGACATGGTCATCCCGGTGCCCGATTCCTCCATTCCCGCCGCGATCGGCTTCGCGGCCGAGGCGAAGCTGCCTTTCGAGCTCGGCATCATCCGCAACCACTATGTCGGGCGCACCTTCATCGAGCCGACCGACGGCATCCGCAATTTCGGGGTGCGCAAGAAGCACAATCCCAACCGCGCGACGCTGGCCGGCAAGCGCGTCGTGCTGATCGACGATTCGATCGTGCGCGGCACGACCTCCAAGAAGATCGTGCAGATGGTGCGCGACGCCGGCGCCTCGGAAGTGCATTTCCGCGTCGCCAGTCCGCCGACGGCGCATTCGTGCTTCTACGGCGTCGATACGCCGAACACCGCCGACCTGCTGGCGCACAAGATGGACGTCGAGGGCATGCGCCGCCTCATCGGTGCGGATTCTCTTTCCTTCATCTCGATGGACGGGCTCTACCGCGCCATGGGCGAGGGCACGCGCAATGCCACCCAGCCGCAATTCTGCGACGCCTGCTTCTCCGGCGACTATCCGATTTCGCTGCCCGACATCACGGGCGGCGCCAAGGACGCGCAGCTCTCGCTGCTGGCGGACGTGGCCTGAGCGAATGGCCAATAGCGAGTAGCGAGTAGGGTTTCCTTTCCTGTCCCCATTCGCTATTCGCTATTCGCTCCTCGCATCGGTTTCGCCATGACCAAACCTCTCCAAAACAAGATCGCCCTCGTCACCGGCGCGTCACGCGGGATCGGGTATTACGCTTCGCTGGCGCTGGCCAGGGCCGGCGCGCACGTCATCGCAGTGGCGCGCACCACCGGCGGGCTCGAAGAGCTCGACGATGCGATCCAGAAGGAGGGCGGCACGGCGACGCTGGTGCCGCTCAACATCCGCGACTTTCCCGCGATCGACCGGCTCGGCCAGTCGATCCATGAGCGCTGGGGCCGGCTCGACGCCTTTCTCGGCAATGCCGGCTCGCTCGGCGTTCTGACGCCGCTCGGTCATCTGGATCCCAAGGTGTTCCAGGAGTTGATCGAGGTGAACGTCACCGCCAATTGGCGCCTGATCCGCTCGCTCGATCCCTTGCTGCGCGCATCCGATGCGGCGCGCGTGCTGTTCGTGTCCTCCGGCGCGGCGCGGTCTCATCCGGCCTATTGGGGCGCCTACAGCCTGACCAAGGCGGCGCTGGAATCGCTTGCGCTCACCTACGCGGCCGAATGCGCCGGCACGAACGTGAAGGTCAATCTGCTCAATCCGGGCGCTGTGCGCACCGCGATGCGGGCCAAGGCTTTTCCGGGCGAGGATCCGCAGACCTTGCCCAAACCCGCCGCGCTCTCGTCCTTCATCGTCGATCTTCTTTCTCCGGCGAACACGAAGAGCGGCGCGTTGGTGACGTTCGAGGCCAATTAGTTCTCTCCCGCGAGCGGGAGAGGTTACTTATCCGCGTACGGATTCTTTCCCCCGCGCATCAAAAAGCGCAGCGGCGTGCCGTAGAGGTCGAACGCCTCGCGCAGCCCGTTGGTGAGATAGCGCACGTAATCCTCGGGCAGGGCGGTCAGCTGGTTGCCGAACAGGGCGAAGGTCGGCGGGCGGGCCTTGACCTGGGTCATGTAGCGGATGCGCACGCGCCGCCCGCTCACCGCCGGCGGGGCGTGACGCTCGAGCGCCGTCTCGAGGAAGCGGTTGAGCGCCGAGGTGCCGACGCGCTTGTTCCAGGCGGCATAGGCGGCGAGCACGGCGGGCACGATGCGCGCGATGCCCTCGCCGGTCAGCGCCGAGATGCCGACCAGCGGTGCGCCCACGATCTGCGGCAGCGATTTGTCCAGCCGCTCGCGCAGGGCGCCGACCGCGCCGGCGCGGTTCTCGACCAGGTCCCATTTGTTGGCAACGAAGACCACGGCGCGGCCCTCGCGCGCGATCAGGTCGGCGATGGTCAGGTCCTGTTTCTCGAACGCCTGCGTCGCGTCGAGCAGCACGATCACGCAATCGGCATAGCGGATGGCGTCCAGCGTGCTGTCGACCGACATCTCCTCCAGCGTATGGCCGGCGGAACGCGCCCTGCGGCGCAGCCCCGCGGTGTCGTGCAGCAGGAATTCCTGGCCGTCGAAGACCCACGGCGCCGCGATGGAGTCGCGCGTGATGCCGGCCTCGGGCCCGGTCAGCGTGCGTTCCTCGCCGAGCAGGCGGTTGAACAGGCTCGACTTGCCGACATTGGGGCGCCCGACGATGGCGAGACGGATCGGGCGCGCTTCGAACTCCTCGTCTTGCGCGAACTCCGCATCGTCGGACGGGGCGAGGTCTTCCTCGGCGTCGCTGTCGTCGACATGCACGATCGGTTCGATGTGCTCCGCCAGCGCTTCTTCCAGCGCGCCCAATCCCAGCGAATGTTCGGCGGAGATCGCCACCGGCTCGCCGAAGCCGAGCGTATAGGCCTCGTGGAAGCCGGCATCGCCGGCGCGGCTCTCGCATTTGTTGGCGACCAGCACGACGGGCTTGCCCGATTGGCGCAGCGCCTGGGCGATCACCTCGTCGCCGGCCGTGATGCCGGCGCGCGCATCGATCAGGAAGAGGCACAGATCGGCTTGGCCGATCGCGGCGCGGGTCTGGCCGGTCATGCGGCCGGCCAGCGAATCCGGCGCGTCATATTCGAAGCCGGCGGTATCGACGACGCGGAAGGCGAGATTGCCCAGGCTCGCCTCTTCCTCGCGGCGGTCGCGCGTCACGCCGGGCGTGTCGTGCGTCAGCGCGAGCTTGCGGCCCACCAGCTTGTTGAACAGCGTGGACTTGCCGACATTGGGCCGGCCGACGATGGTGACGAGAGGCGTGGCAGCGGCGCGCATGTTTCCTGGAAAAGCGAATAGCGAATAGCGAATAGCGAATAGGGAAGGGAAAAGCCAATTTCCCCCTACTCGCTACTCGCTACTCCCTATTCGCTACTCGCCCTAGCGCAACGCCACGAGCTGCGCGTCGCTCGTATAGAGAAAGAGCGTGCCGTTGGCCACGACCGGCGGGATCAGCGTGCCGGCGGGGATTTCCATCTTGGCCAGCAAATCGCCGGTATAGGGCGAAACCGCCGCGGCGATGCCCTTGGAGGACACCACCACCAGCCGGTCGGACACCAGCACGGGCCCCGCCCAGGTGATCGCGCCGCTCTTGTCGTCGGGGTCGTCCCAGCGCTGGAGCTGATGGATCCACTTCACCTTGCCCTCCTTGCGGGTCAGGCAGATGAGCTGCTGGTCGGAACTGAGCACATAGACATAGTCGCCGGCGGCCCAGGGCGTCTGGATGCCGCCGATGTCGCGCTCCCACAGCCGCTCGCCATTGTTGAGGCCGATCGCCGCCATGACGCCGGAATGGCTGACGGCATAGACGATATCGCGGTCCACCACGGGGCGGCCGGCGATGTCGTCGAGCTCGGAGAGCGCGGTGGCGACGCCCGAATGGGTCAGCATGTCGTTCCACGCCGGGCGGCCGTTCTGCACGCGCAGCGCGTAGATCTCGCCGGACGAATAGGGCGCCATGACGAACTCGCCCGCCACCGCGGCGCTGGTGCTTTCCAGGATGCCGGCGGATTCGGAGATGCCCTGGTGGTCCCACAGCCGGCGGCCGTCGGCCTGCGCCAGCGCGTAGAAATGATTCTCCTGGGTGGAGACGAAGACGCGGCCGCCATTGGCGGTCGGCGCGTTGACGATCGGCACGTTCAGATCCTGCGTCCACAAGACCTTGCCGCTGCGCGCATCCATCGCCACGACCTCGCCGAAGCCGCTGGTCGCGAACAGCTTGCCGTCGTCATAGGCGACGCCGCCGCCGAAGCCCTTGGAGGGATCGATCTTGTTGCCGGCGCCGAGCAGGCCCCACATGTTCAGCCAGTTCACGTCGCGCTCGACCGGCGCGATGGACTTGTCCCACAAGGGATTGCCGCTTGCCGCGTCGAAGGCGAAGACATGCGCCGCGGAATCGAGGACGAAGATGCGGCCGTCGGCGATCACCGGCGCCGCCGTCAGGCGCGAACTGGTGTCCGAGCCCTTGCCGGCATCCTGCGCCCAGATCTGGCGCAGCGGTCCGGTCGCCTCCAGATGGTACATCGCGTTGGAGGCATAGCCGCCGGGCTCCGGCCATTCGTTGTTCTTGTAGGGCGGGGGCAGCTGCACCGGCACGGCCTTGAGCGTGGGATCGATGCGCAGCGTCTCGTCGATCGTCATCACCGAGATGCGCTCGCCGCGCAGCTTGGA
>CAZMHP010000107.1:0-9389 GCA_964566095.1 uncultured Rhizobium sp.
GGACGGCATTGAGGCGCTGCGACGCACTCTCTACACTGACAAAAAATCACGAAAAACCGGGAAGGAACCCCATGAGCGCCGCCGCCAGACCGATCGCCGACCCGGGCACAGACATGCGCCGAATCCTGGAGCTGCAGAAGAAAGCCCATTTGCGCGACGGCGCGCCGAGCGCGGAAAAACGCATCGAATGGATCGACCGCGCCATTGCGCTCCTGGTCGGCCACAAGGATGCCATTGCCGACGCGCTGCGGGAGGATTTCGGCCATCGCTCGGTCGAGTCCTCGCTGTTCACCGACGTGTCGGGCTCCATCGGCCCGCTCAAGCACGCCAAGGCGCACTTGAAGACCTGGATGAGGCGCGAGAAGCGCAAGGTGACGCCGGCGATCCTCGGCCTGCTCGGCGCCAAGGCCTATGTCGAATACCAGCCCAAGGGCGTCGTGGGCGTGATCAGCCCGTGGAATTTTCCGTTCAATCTCACCTTCACGCCGCTCGCCGGGATTTTCGCCGCGGGCAACCGCACGATGATCAAGCCGAGCGAGTTCACGCCGCGCTCGTCCGAGTTGATGGCGCGCATGTTCCGCTCGGCCTTCGACGAGAGCGAGGTCGCGGTGCTGACCGGCGGGCCCGATGTCGGCGCCGCGTTCTCGCACCTAGCCTTCGATCATCTTCTGTTCACCGGCGCGACCTCGATCGCCTATCACGTGATGAAGGCGGCGGCGGAGAATCTGGTGCCGACCACGCTGGAACTCGGCGGCAAGTCGCCGGTGATCGTCGGCGACAGCGCCGATCTGTCGCTCACCGCCAAGCGCGTGATGATGGGCAAGACCATGAATGCCGGCCAGATCTGCCTGGCGCCGGACTACGTCCTGGTGCCGCAGGACAAGGCGCGCGATTTCGTGCACCAGGCGGCGAGCGCGGTCGCCACGATGTTCCCGACGCTGAAGGACAATCCCGACTACACCTCGGTGATCAACCAGCGCCATTACGACCGCCTGCAAGGCTATCTCGAGGATGCCCGCGCCAAGGGCGCCGAGATCGTCGAACTCAATCCGGCGAAGGAGGATTTCCGCCAGCAGCCTTATCACAAGATTCCGCCGACGCTGGTCCTCAACCCCACCGACGACATGAAGATCATGCAGGACGAGATTTTCGGCCCGCTGCTGCCCGTGAAGACCTATGCCTCGGTCGACGAGGCGATCGGCTATGTAAACGCCCACGCGCGCCCGCTCGGTCTCTACTATTTCGGCGCCGACGGCGCGGAGCAGGAGAAGGTGCTGGCACGCACCACCTCGGGCGGCGTGTCGGTCAACGACGTCGTGATGCATGTCGCGATGGAGGATCTGCCGTTCGGCGGCATCGGGCCGTCCGGCATGGGCGCCTATCACGGCCTCGACGGCTTCCGAACCTTCAGCCATGCCAAGGCGGTGTTCCAGCAAACGGGGCGCGACCTCACCGCGATGCTGCGCCCGCCCTACGGCCCCGGCATCCGCAAGATGCTCGCGGGGAGCATCAAGGCGTAATTTTCACCCTCCTCTTGAGGGAGGGCGAGTGGGCTGCTAGCACCGTCACAACTTGATTGCCGCTCGCCGCCGCTTTGTCTCTTCGATGACTTTGGGTTGGCGAGCCAGTTTTTTCAGTGTGGCTTGCCTATTGAATGCGGTGACTTTTTGCTTGGATCGCTTTGCTAGCTCCGGCAACCACTCGCGTGCGACCTTTTCCGCCTCGATTCTGACGAGATTTTCTTCGCTCTCTTTGCGTTCCTTAAGCTCTTTGCGCCGCTTCTGAACCTCGTTTTGCTCTAGGATGCACAACGACCGTCTACAACGCGAGCCCGTGCATGGATCGCCCGACATATGGCATTCGAATTTTCGAACTACTGTGCTCAAATCTCGCCTCATTGAAATTCGGATGGCGTACTAGCCCCGGCACGAGATCTCCAAAAGGCTCAACAATTCCATGAGAAGGAAACTAGCAGCCGTGCATCCCGGCAAGATTCTGCTAAAGGATTTTCTGGAGCCCATGAGCGTCTCACAATACCGGTTCGCCAAGGCGGTCAGCGTGCCGGCGCGGCGCATCAATGAGATCGCACTGGGCCGTCGGGCGATTTCGGCGGACACCGCGCTTCGCTTGGGACGGTTCTTCGGCATGGAGTCGGAGTTCTGGCTCAATCTCCAGAGCCGCTATGACCTCGAGGTCGCACGCGATGCGCTGGCCGGCAGGCTGGGCAAAGAGGTAACCCCGCTGGCGGCTTAGCCCGTCGGCTTGTTCCCGCCGTTGAAGCGGCCGAAGCGGCCGCCGATGAGGATCGCGAACAACAATATGCCGGCGCCGAAGGCCGCGATATGCGTCGTATTCCGCGGATCGAACTCGCCAACGCGCAGCAGCAGGAAATAGGCAACTACCAGGTTCGCGAAGCCCCACAGCACGTTCACTCGCGACGACGACAACCCTTCGCCGGGGGGCTTGGCGAACGGGCTCTGGAACGGCCGCCCGCTCACGCCGGCGACGAAGTGCGGGATCGCGTTGCATCCGAACGCGCCGCCGAAGAAATACGCGGCCAGCGTCGGCCAGTCCAAGTTCATCCCGTCCTCCTGCACGCAAAGCGCGCGAAGACTACTCCGCCGTCCATCCCCCATCCACCGAGATGTTCGCGCCGGTGATGTTCTTGGCCGCGTCGGAGCACAGGAACACCGCGATCCCCGCCACTTCCTCCACCGTCACGAACTGCTTGGTCGGCTGCGCGTCGAGCAGCACGTCGTTCAGCACCTGCTCGCGCGTCATGCCCCGCGCCTTCATCGTGTCGGGAATCTGCTTCTCCACCAGCGGCGTCCACACGTAACCGGGGCTGATGCAGTTGACCGTGATGCCGTGCGTCGCGGTCTCCAGCGCCACAGTCTTGGTCAGGCCCGCGATGCCGTGCTTGGCCGTGACATAGGCCGACTTGAACGGGCTCGCCACCAGCGAATGCGCCGAGGCGGTCGAGATGATGCGGCCCCAGCCGCGCTTCTTCATCCCCGGCACCGCCGCGCGCATGCCGTGGAACGCGCTCGACAGGTTGATGGCGATGATCTGGTCCCATTTCTCGATGGGAAAATCCTCGACCGGCGCGACGAACTGGATGCCGGCATTGTTGACCAGAACGTCGCAGGCGCCGAAATTCGTCTCAGCCATGGCGACCATCGCCGCGATCTCGGCCGGCTTGGTCATGTCGGCCGGCGAATAGAGTGCTTTGACGCCGAACTCGCTTTCGATGCTCGCGCGCTCCTTCTCGATCGCCGCCGCCTCGCCGAAGCCGTTGATCAGGACGTTGGCGCCTTCCTTGGCGAAGGCCCGCGCATAGGCGAGCCCGATGCCGCTGGTCGATCCGGTGACGACGGCGGACTTTCCCTTCAGGGACATGGCAGTACCTTTCTCTTCAAGCTGGGTCGTCGATGAGTTTGGGGGCGCCGCGGCTGCGGTCGCAGGTCATGTGATCGCTCTTCTCGAGCTTCTTGCAGATGTCGGCATGGCCGGCCGCCCAATGCTCCAGCATGCTTTGGCGCGAGAACTCGTAGTCCTTGCTGGCGCCCTCATAGGGCTTGTTGCGATAGACGAGCAGGACGAGCGTGATGGCGTTGTGCCGCGCCAGCACCTTGACGCGCGCGGCCTCGGGCGTGTTCAAAAGCTCCGGCGGTAGCGTATCGAGAAATTTTTGGATGGCCATCTTCGCGTCGGCCTTCTCCAGCGCGGCGCGGCCGTGATTCTCGGCCCGGCTCGCGAAGCGGATATCCTTCTCGCGGTCATAGGCTTCTATGATCGTGCGCGGCATGCGGCCTTGCGCGTTGAACAGATCGACCTCGTAGATGAGAAGATCGCGGCCGGTCTCCTGGTCGAGCACGTGCTGCAGTGGCGTGTTGGAGACGACGCCGCCGTCCCAATAATAGCGTCCCTCGATCGCGATCGGCGGAAAGCCCGGCGGCAGCGCGCCCGAAGCCATCACATGCGCCGGCGTGATCTCGCGCGACGTGTTGTCGAAATACTCCAGCTTGCCGCTTTGAACATCGACGGCGCCCAGGCTGATGCGGATCTCCTTGGCGTTGATGCGGTCGAAATCGACAAGCTCCGCCAGCGTCTCGCGCAGGGGTTCGGTGTCGTAGACGCTGATCGCCTGCGGCGCGCCCGGCGGATAGAACACGGCGGGCGGAAAGCGCGGCTTGAAGAATCCGTCGACCCCCATCGCCGCCACCCAGCCCGCGGCGGCATCGTTGATGAAGCTGCGCTGACGGATGTTGTCCGGCGCCAGCGCGAAGGGCAGGCCGTCGCTCACCTTCGCCCAGAACGCGCGCAGCTTTGCCAGCCGCTCTTCCGGCGCATTGCCGGCGATGATCGCGGCGTTGATGGCGCCGATCGAGGTGCCGGCGATCCATTGCGGTTTGAAATCGGCCTCGCTCAGGCCCTGATAGACGCCGGCCTGATAGGCGCCCAGCGCGCCGCCGCCCTGGAGCACCAGCACGCGGCAAGGTTCTCGGCTCTGAATCGGCTCATGCTGCATTGCAGCAAGATAGCCATCCGAGCACCGAAATGCACGTTCGGCTTTGTAACGGTCTGTGGACGATCCGCGCGGTTAAGCGTCGGCCTTCTTCGGCAGATTCACGGGCCGCAGCAGGAAGGCCGGAAGTTCGTGACGCTCGGGCTTCACCGGCGTTGCGTCGTTCTTGCGGTCCTGGTGAGCGCGGTGGGGGCGGTCCCGCTCGCGCTTGGGCTGCGCCTCTTGCTGCGGTTTCTTCTCTTGACGCGGCTTGTCGTACCGCGGCCGCTCCTGGCGGACCGGCTCGGCGGCGTGGACCGCCGGTTGCTCGGCCGTCACCGGCTGCGGGGCGGCCTCAGCGGCCACCACCGGCTCCATCGGCGCGACGTGGTCGTGGAATTTGTCGGGGCGGAACTTGTCGCGCCGGTTGTCGCGGCCGCGGCCGTTGCGCGGCCCGCGCTTTTCGTCGTCGCGACGCGGCTTGCGGTCCTCGCGCACTTCGATGTTCTCCATCGCCTTGCGCGTGATCTTGTTCTTGGTCAGCCGCTCGATAGCTTCGACCTGCTTGGCATCCTTCGGCGTCGCCAGCATGTAGGTGTGGCCGCTGCGTCCGGCGCGGCCCGTGCGGCCAATGCGGTGGACATAATCGTCGGGATGATAGGGCACGTCGAAATTGAAGACATGGCTGACGGCCGGGATATCCAGGCCGCGCGCCGCGACATCGCTGGCGACGAGGATTTTGAGGTCGCCGGCGCGGAAGCGGTCCAGCGTCTTGGTCCGCAGCGACTGGTCGAGATCGCCGTGCAGCGGCGCGGCATCGAAGCCGTGCTTGACCAGCGATTTGGACACGACGTCGACGTCGCGCTTTCGGTTGCAGAACACGATGGCGTTGTTGAGCGTCGGCTCGCTTTCGCGGATCAGGCGGCGCAGCGCCTCGCGTTTGGCCCAATCGTTGGCCGGCAGTTCGATCATCTCCTGCGTGATGTTCGACGCGGCGGTGGCGGGGCGCGCGACTTCGACGCGCACCGGATTGTGCAGGAACTGGTCGGTCAGCCGCTGGATCTCGGGCGGCATGGTCGCCGAATAGAAGAGCGTCTGGCGCGTGAAGGGGATCAGCTTGCAGATGCGCTCGACGTCGGGAATGAAGCCCATGTCGAGCATGCGGTCCGCTTCGTCGATCACCAGGATCTGAACCTGGCTCAGCATCAGCTTGCCGCGCTCGAAATGATCGAGCAGGCGGCCGGGTGTCGCGATCAGCACGTCCACGCCGCGATCGAGCTTGCGCTCCTGGTCGTCGAACGAGGTGCCGCCGATCAGCAGCGCCATCGAAAGCTTGTTGAACTTGCCGTACTTCTCGAAGCTCTCGGCGACTTGCGCCGCCAGCTCGCGGGTCGGTTCCAGGATCAGCGAGCGCGGCATGCGCGCCTTGGCGCGGCCGCGCGCCAGCATCTCGATCATCGGCAGCGTGAACGACGCCGTCTTGCCGGTGCCGGTCTGGGCAATGCCGATGATGTCGCGCCGCTGCAGGACGTGCGGGATGCCCTGCGCCTGGATCGGCGTGGGTATTTTGTAGCCGCTTTCCTTGACGGCCTTCAGAACCTCGGGCGACAGGCCCAAGGCTTCGAAACCGTTTGTCTCGGCGGAGGGAGAAGACTCGGCCGTAGCCAAGGATGCAGAAGAATCAATGAGTTCTTCAGTGCCGGCTTCCGCGCCGGCGATCGTCACGCTGCTCGTCTTACGCTCCTGATGGGGCGCATTTCGAGCGCCCGAAGTCGACAGCCCGAATTGGCCCCGACTCGTGTATGCGATGCAATATAGCGCAATTTTCTTACTTTTCAACTGACGGTCTTCCCGTAGGGCACCCGGGACGTTGCGGCGGGGCCGTGCTATCGGCTTCTCCCGTTGGGCGGGAGGGGATTGCGACATGGGTGCGCGCGCAGGCGGCTTGCGGTTTGCGGTTCTGGCGCTGGTCGCGGTTGCGATCTGGTTCGCCGGCGCCACCTTCGACGGCTTGCCCGCGCCGCAAGGGCGGGAGGCCCCCCCGACCGAGTTCTCTGCCGTTCGCGCCCTGGCGACCCTGGGCCGGCTGCTCGGTCCCCAGGTGCCCCATCCGGTGTCCTCGCCCGCCAACCGCGCGGTGCGCGACCGCGTGCGGGCGCAATTCGCCGCGCTCGGCATCCAGACGCGCATCTATCGCGGCTTCGGCTGCGAAGGCCGGTCGAAATACGGCTTCTTCGCCTGCGGCACCGCCGAGGATATCCTGGCCGACGTCGCGCCCGGCACCGGCAAGGCGATCGTCCTGATGGCGCATTACGACTCGGTTCCCGCCGGGCCCGGCGCATCCGACGACCAATCCGGCGTCGCCACCATTCTGGAAACCGTGCGCGCCCTCAAGGCGCGCGGCATGAAATCGGATCATCCCATCCTCGCGCTCATCACCGACGGGGAAGAGGCGGGGCTGCTCGGCGCCGACGCGTTCGCGTCGAACGCGGCCTTGCGCGCGCGGGTCGGCGCCGTCGTCAATGTCGAGGCGCGCGGCAGCGCGGGCCCCAGTCTCCTCATCCAGACCGGCGAGGGCAGCGAGCCCTATGTCGACCTTTATGGAAAATACGCGCGCGAGGTCGGCGCCAGTTCGCTGGTGCCGATGGTCTATAAGGTGTTGCCCAACGACACCGACTTCACCGTCTTCCTCGATCGCGGCCTGGGCGGCTTCAACTTCGCCTTCGCCGGCAACGTTGCGGTCTATCATACGCCGCAGGACCGCATCGAAAACCTGAGCCTCGCCACGCTGCAGTTCCACGGCGACAACCTCATGGCGGTAACGCGCGGGCTGATGGCGACGGACTTCGCCGCACTGAAGGGCGGCGATGCGGCGTACAATTCGCTGTTCGGTATGCTCCTGCCGCCGATTCCCGTAGGCTGGACGGCGCCCATCGCATTCTTGGCGCTGCTGCTGCTCGCAACCGACGCCTATCTCTCGCGCGGTGAGCAGCAGGTGCTCGGCCGCCGGCTGGGCGCCTTGGCCATTGCGCCGGCCGCGCTTGTCTTGAGCGCCGCCATCGGCTGGCTCCTGCACACGATCGCCGCGCTGGTGTCGGGGCAGCCCGATCCGTCCTATGCGCATCCGATCTGGCTGCGCATCGCCATCGTGCTCGGCATCGCCGCGGCGCTGCTGCCGCTGGCCAGGATCGCGAGCGCGCGCCTGACCGCGCTCACGGTCTGGTACTGGATGGCATTCCTCGCCTTCCTCACCGGGCTGTATGTGCCGGGGCTGAGCCCCTTTTTCCTGTATCCGGTGGTCGTCGCGTCCCTCGTGCTCGCGATCCAGGCGCCGATGCGCGGCGCGTGGACCGGCCCGCGCGGCGAGATCGCGCTGTTCGTCGCCGCGCTGCCGGCGCTGGCGACGTGGCTCTCGCTCGCGGCGTTGGCGGAAGCCGAGCAGGGACTGGCTTGGCATCCGCTGATCACCGTGCCGATGGCGTTCGGCGCCATGACGTTGCTGCCGCTGATGGCCAATCGGCCGCTCTCGCGGGCCGCGACGTGGCGCGCCATCGCCGCGCTCGGAACCGCCGCGCTCGTATTTTCGGTCGTTGCGGGCCTGGTGCCGGCCTTCAGCAAGGCCGATCCGCAGCGCCTCAACATCGCGTTCATCGACGATCACATCGCCGGCAAGGGCGAATGGGCCGTCGAAACCGGCGCGGCGCTGCCGGCGGTCTATGAGCATCTCCACTTCGCGCGCGCCGCCGCATCGTCGGTACCGCTGCTGCGCCAGACGGCCTATGTGGCGCCCGCGGGCGCGACGCGCTTCGCCGTTCCATCGGCGACGGTCTCGAGCCGACCCGACGGCGCGGGGCGCGCGGTGACGATCGTCCTGCGCGGCTCGCCTGAGGCCGATCGCATGGCCGTCGTCGTGCCGAAAGAGGCCGGCCTGCTGCGCGCCGCCATGGGCGGGCGCCGGTTCCTATCCGCATCCGACAATCTCAATCCCGCCGGCACGGTGATCGCCTGCGTCACCGCCGATTGCCGCACCATGTCCGTCACCCTGACCTTCGCCGCGCGCAAGCCCGTCGACATCATCGTCGGCGAGCAGCGTTACGGCCTGCCGCCCGACGGTGCGCGGTATGTGCGGGCACGCCCGGATTGGGCCACCGCCTCGCAGAGCGGCGACACGACGATCGTGTTCGGCAAGCTCAGGCTGCCGTAGTGCCGACGAAAGCCGTCGCCCCTACACGTCCACGCCGGTGGCGAAGGGTGCGTTTTCCTGGATGTACTGGAAGCGCAACTCCGGCTTCTTGCCCATCAGCTGTTCGACCAGACCCTCGGTGGATTTGCGATCCTCCTCGGCGATCTCGACGCGCAGCAAGGATCGCGCGCCGGGCTTCATCGTCGTTTCCTTGAGCTGCGCCGGCATCATCTCGCCCAGCCCCTTGAAGCGGCCGATCTCGACCTTCGCGTTGGCCTTGAACGCGGTTTTGAGCAACTGATCGCGATGTTTTTCGTCGCGCGCATATTCGGTCTTGGCGCCCTGCGTCAGCCGGTAGAGCGGCGGCATCGCCAGATAGAGATGACCCTCGCGCACCAATTGCGGAATCTCGCGGTAGAAGAACGTCAGCAGCAGCGAGGCGATGTGCGCGCCGTCGACGTCGGCGTCGGTCATCACGATCACGCGGTCGTAGCGCAGGTCGGCCTCGCGATATTTCGCGCCCGTGCCGCAGCCCAGGGCCTGTACCAGATCGCTCAATTCCTGGTTCTGCTGCAGCTTGCCCGCCGCGGCGCTCGCGACGTTGAGGATCTTGCCGCGCAGGGGCAGCACCGCCTGCGTCGCGCGATCGCGCGCCTGCTTGGCCGAGCCGCCGGCGCTGTCGCCTTCGACCAGGAAGAT
>CAZMHP010000108.1:0-9250 GCA_964566095.1 uncultured Rhizobium sp.
AGGATCAAATTCGGCCACAGGTCGGAATCGACGAACAGGCCGGCATCGGGCCGCCAATGCGCCAGGAAGCGTTGCGTCGCGCCGGGCGTGTCGATCGGCACGAATTGATGCACCGCGCCGTGCGGCAGCCGGTCGTGCATCAGTTCGGCGGAGGTCACCGTGCCGCTCGTCATCAGAACCGCGATGCCCTTGGTCGCCAGCGCTTCGATCAATGGCAGGGCCGCCAGGCATTCTCCGTTGCTGGCGCCGTGCACCCACACCAGCTTGCCGGCGGGGCGCGCCATGCTGGCATGGCCCAGCCGCTCTGCCGAGCGGTCGCGGTCTTCCTTGCCCATGCGGCCGCGCCGGCGCAGCAGCAGCGGCGCCGCCGGCGACAGAAGCTTGGTCGCCGCGCGATAGATCACGATGCCGGAGGGGGCCATCACTGCGCCGCTTCTTGCGCGAAATCGTGCTGATAGAGCCGCGCATAGAGACCGCCGCGCGCGATCAGCTCGCCATGGTTGCCGGATTCGATCATCCGGCCCTTGTCGAGCACATAGATGCAGTCGGCGTCGAGCACGGTCGACAGCCGGTGCGCGATCACGATCGTGGTGCGGTCCTTCATCAGCCGCGTCAGCGCGTCCTGCACCTGGCGCTCGCTTTCGGTGTCGAGCGCGCTGGTGGCCTCGTCCAGCAGCAGGATCGGCGCATCGCGCAGCATGGCGCGGGCGATGGCGATGCGCTGGCGCTGGCCGCCGGAGAGCTTCAGCCCGCCTTCGCCCACGCGGGTGTCGTAGCCTTGCGGCAAGGCCATGATGAAATCGTGCGCCGCCGCGTTCTTCGCCGCCGTCTCGATCTGCGCGCGGCCGGCGCTCAGATTTCCGAGCCCGATATTCTCCGCCACCGTCTCGTCGAACAGGATCGCCTCCTGGGTGACGAGCGCGATGTTGCGGCGAAGCGACGTCAGCGTCACGTCGCGGATGTCGTGGCCGTCGATCACGATGCGGCCCGACGCGATCTCATAGAAGCGCAGCAGCAGCGCGAAGATCGTGCTCTTGCCCGCGCCCGACGGTCCCACCAGCGCGACCTTGGCGCCGGCTGCGACGGCGAACGACACGCCGTTCACCGAGGGCTGCTCGGCGCCGTAGGAGAACCGCACGTCCTCGAACGCGATGGCGCCGCCCTTGGGCGCCGGCGCGATGGCGAGCGTCTTGGCGCCCGGCCGATCCGTGATGCTCGGCCGCTGGTCGATCACCGCGAAGAGGCGGTCGGCGGCCGAGATGCCAGACGACGCCGTCGCCCAAAGCTGGGTCAGGTTGCGCACCGGCTGCAACGCCAGCAGCAGCGCGGTCAGGAACGACATGAAATGGTTGATGCCGAGTTGGCCGTGGATCGTCTGATAGCCAGCGTAACAGACCGTTGCCGCGATCACGACGCCGCCGAACAGATCGGTGGCCGGCACGGCCGCGGCGCGCGTGCGCACCACGCGCAGCAGGAAGCGCAGGCGCTGATTCAGCCGCTCATTGGCCTTGATCGAGATGTGCTCTTCCAGGCCATAGGCCTTGATGATGCGCTTGCCGTCCAGCGCCTCCGACAGCGCGATGGAAAGCTCCGCCGTCTTCTCCATGCCGCGCGAGGCGGAACGGCGCAGCGACGCGCCGATCACCTGGCTGACCCAGGCCACCGCCGGCATGACGAACACGCCGATCGCCGCGAGCTGCCAGTCCTCGTAGATCATCACCCCGGTCAGGCAGATCAGCGAGATGAGCTCCAGCCCGATGCCGGCGATGCCGCGCACGATGGCGTCGCGCATCAAGGTCGCGTCGTAGATGAAGTTCGACACGAACTGCGCGGAATGGATGCTGTTCAGCGAGGCGAGGTCCTGATGCACGAGGCTGTCGAGCATGTCGGCCTGGGTCGCGGCGACGGCGCGCTCGCCGACCGAATCCATCATCGACTGCTGGGCGAATTGCGTCACCGCGCGCACCACAACCACGCCGAGAACCGCCAGCGGGATCAGGATGAGAAGATCGGCGCGCTTCTCCAGGAACATGTATTTGATGACCGGATCGGTCAAAAGCGCGAGCGCCGCCGTCATGCCCGCCGTGATCGCCATGCACACCACCGCGACCGCCAGCGTCGGCCACTGCCGACGCACATAGTCGCGCAGCAGCCGCTTGATGATGGTGAAATTGCCCGTCGCCGCCGTGCGCCCCGCCACGGCGGGTATGGCCGGTGCGGCCGGAAGGCTGGACCCTTCGGGGATGGCTGTCATGGCAATGCTCTAGCACGGCCGGCGCGAGGCGCGCGAGCGGCGGCGCGCCGTCAGAGAGGTCGCAGGATGACGTACATGTAGTCGTTGAGCGGGATGCGCCCGTAGAGGCGGAAATAGGCGCTGAATCCGCAATCCTTGGCCAGCCGCGCCATCGTCTTGGGCGTGAAATATTGCGTGTGGTCGGGATGCCAGAAGCCCGTCCATTTGCGCCCCAGGACGCTGCGATTCCAGCAGGCGTAGTTGGGCACCTTGACCAGCACGATGGCGTCGTCCTTCACCACGCGGCGCACGCCCTTGAGCGCGTCCTTCGGATTCGCCTCGTGCTCGAGATAGCCCCACATCGCGACGCCGTTGAAATACTTCTCCGGCAATTGCGCCAGCCCGCTGACACCGTCCGCATTGATGACGCTGCCGCCGCGCGGTTCGAAGATCTTGCGCGCCGCGGCCGCGGCCGACCGCTCGATCTCGATGCCGAAGGGGATGTAGCCCGGCGCCAGCTTCTCGAACTCGTCGCCGTCCCCGCAGCCGACATCGAGCACCGGCCCCGGCTTGGCCCAGGCTTTGAGGCCGCCGGCCGGCGTCGGATCGCCGAGCAGGCCCAGCCGCCACATCGTCAGCTTGTCCAGCGTCGCCAGGATCGGCTGCTCGGCGAGGCGCTTCTCCCAATATTTGTCGTGCTGCGTGGTGAAGCCGAGTTCGTCTTCCAGCCGGCTATAGGCGGGCGCCCATTCCAGATAGACCAGGTCGCATTGCGGGCACTGCTTCAGCGGCCACTCCGGATCGGAATAGGACAGCGGCGCGGTATCCGGCGGCGGTGCGCCGCACAAGGGGCAGTTGCGATGCACCCGCGCGCCCTGTGCCGTCGTCTGAACCGTGGTCGTCGACATTGCTATCCTTCGTCGCGGAGCGGGCTGTCTATCATCCGTGACAGAGTGGGGACAACCCTGGATTCAGGGATACGAAAGTAACCCTTAAATTGTCATCCCGGCCAAGCGGTGCTCCGTAGGAGCATCGCGCAGAGCCGGGACCCATTGCACCGCTTGCGCGATGGGTCCCGGGTCTCGCTCCGCTCGCCCGGGATGACAATCTTGAGAATGGATCTTCAGTGCGGTTCCTCCGGCTCCATCAGCCGGTGGATATGCACCACGAAATAGCGCATCTGCGCGTTGTCCACCGTCGCCTGCGCCTTGGCGCGCCAGGCTTTGTAGGCTTCTGCGTAGTTCGGATACATGCCCACGAGGTCGAGCTTGGACAGATCCTTGAACTCCATGCTGTGCGGCGCGGTCAACTCGCCGCCGAACACGAAATGGAGCAGTTGCTTCGGGGCGTGATCGGTCATGGTCTCTCCCGTCCGCGCGGCAACGACAGATGCGCCACGCGCTCGATCAGCTTCGCATGCAGCCTCGGTCCCGCCGCGACGAGCGAGGGCACCAGCGTGCTTTGCCGATTATAGTCGAGCTTGGCGCCGGTGTGGGTGGACACCATGCCGCCGGCCTCGGTGACGACGATCTGCGCCGCCGCGATGTCCCAGTCCCGCTTGGAGGACAGCGCCAGCGTCGCGTCGAACTGGCCCGCGGCGACGAGGACGAGGCGATAGGCCACCGAGCCGCGCGATTCGATCTGCATCGGGGGCCACGGCCGGTTGGGCGGCGCGTTCCAGGCGGAATGGGCGAGCATCGCCTTGTCGCTCAGCATCCGGCAGCCTTCGATCTCGGCGCGGTCGCTGACATGGATGGCCGCGCCGTTCAGATGCGCCCCATGGCCGGCGCGCGCCGTGAAGCATTCCCCGGTGATGGGATTGTAGACCGCGCCCGCGACCGGCGCGCCGTCGCGCACCACGCCGGCGCAGATGGTGAAATGCGGCCGTCCCTTCATGAACGCGATCGTGCCGTCGATCGGATCGACCACGAACAGCGCGCGGGTGGTAAGCCGCGCCGCGTCGTCCTCGGTTTCTTCCGACAGCCAGCCGTAATCGGGCCGCGCCGGGCGCAGCGTATCGGTCAGGAATTTGTCGATGGCGAGATCGGCCTCGGTGACCGGATTGCCCTTGCTCTTGTCCCAGCGCTTATAGCTGCCGCCGAAATATTGGCGGGCGATCTTGCCGGCCGCGCGCACGGCGGATTCCAGCAGCGCGAGCGTGTCGGCGTCGTCGTCAGGCACCGGCAACGGTCATGCCTTCGATGCGCAGCGTCGGCGCGTTGGTGCCGTGCTTGAATTCCAGATCGTTCGCCGCCGTCAGGTTGAGGAACATGTCCTTCAGATTGCCCGCGATCGTGATCTCCGAGACCGCAAACGCGATCTCGCCGTTCTCGATCCAGAAGCCGGCGGCACCGCGGCTGTAATCGCCGGTGACGCCGTTGACGCCCATGCCGATCAGCTCGGTGACGTAGAAGCCTTGGCGGATATCGGCCATCAGTTCCTGGGGCGTCGGCGTTCCGGCTTCCATGTAAAGATTGGTCGGTGCCGGACCCGGCGGCCCGCCCGTTCCGCGCGCCGCGTGCCCCGTGGTCTGGAGCCCCAATTGCCGCGCGCTCGCCGATTCCAGCAGCCAGGTCCTGAGCACGCCGTTCTCGATCAGCGCCCAGCGCTTGTTGGCAACGCCCTCGCCGTCGAACGGCTTGGAGCGCAAGCCGCGCCGCCGATGCGGATCGTCGATGATGTTGATCGCCGGCGCGAACACCGGCTTGCCCATGCTCTCCTTGAGAAAACTGACGCCGCGCGCGATGGCGCTGCCGGAGATCGCGCCCACGAAATGACCGACCAGCCCGCCCGAGACGCGCGGATCGTAGACGATCGGCACCGCCTGCGATTTCACCTTGCGCGGGTTGAGCCGCTTGACCGCGCGCTCGCCGGCGCTGCGGCCGATCTCGTCCGGCTTGGTCAGATCGGCGGTATGGCGCGCGCTGGCGTGATCGTAGTCGCGCTCCATCGCGGTGCCTTCGCCCGCGATCACGGAGACGCCGACGCCGCAGCTCGTACCGGCATAGCCGCCATGGAATCCGTCGCTGGTGGCGAGCGCGATCGCGGTGCGCCCGAAGCTCGCGCCGCCGCCTTCCGAATTGGTCACGCCCTTCACACCCATCGCCGCGGCTTCGCCGGCGCGCGCCCATTCGACGAGCGTTTCGGCCGGCGGCTCCGCCTTGTCCTCGATGTCGAGATCGGGAATGGATTTGGCGAGGCGATCGCGCGGCGCCAGGCCCGCATATTCGTCTTCCGGCGCCAGCTTCGCCATCGCGACCGCGCGGCCCGGCAGTTGCGCCAGCGAATCTTTCGAGAAGTCCGTCGAGGAGACGAACGCGACCTTCTGGCCGATGAAAACGCGCAGCCCCAGATCGTGGCTCTCCGCCCGCTCGACGTCTTCGAGCTTGCCGAGCCGGTAGGACACGCTCGCCGCGACGCTCTCGACCAGCAGCGCGTCCGCCGCGTCAGCGCCGGCGGCCTTGGCGCCGCGGATGAGGCTGTCGAGAATCTGCTGCGTATCGGCGCGCGCCATGACTGGACCTGGGTTGGGACGGATGGGGGGATAAGTAGACCACCCAGCCGGCCGGTCAAGCGGACGCTTTTCAAGCCTATTGTGGCGCCGGTGTCGCCGCGGTGAAATAGACCATCTTTTCTCCGAACGAGAAGAACATGTGCAAATGCCGCAAGGCCCTGAAGCCGAGCGCCACGTCGGCGACGCCGAAACAGCGCTGGTTGCGAATTTCTTCCATGCTGCGTCCCGACAGGCCGCCGCACAAGGCCGGCGAGCGATAAAAGTGGATCGCCGGATTTGAGATCGTCACGCCGTCGGCGGTGAGCGTCTTGAACGGATAGGCCGGCAGCCCGCCGGGCGTGTCGCTGTTCGGGCTGGCGATTTGGTTCGCGGCCTCCTCGTTGAGCCCCATCAGGATGTGCGCCGCGCTGGTCGACATCCAGGAGACTTCGCTGAGGGTATCGATCGATGCCTCGATCTTCACGCCGTCCAGCGTCATCGGCAACAGGATGGTGCCCAACTCCTCCACAACGATGTGCGCGGCGCCGACGCCCTGATTGGGCCAGTGCACCAAGGCATCGGGACCTTCGCAGTGTTTGGGCAGGAACAACCCCAGCTTGTTGGCGCCGAGGTCGAGTTCGATGTCGAACGGCATCAGCGAATTCATGGCCAGCGTCCCAGAGGTGCGCGGATCGGAATGATGGCCATACGGATCGATCAGCAATTGCATGTTCTTCCGTGGGACGTCGCCGAACGCCAGGGTGGGCGCGATGGCGTAGCTGGCGAAATCTCCGTAGCTGTCGCTGATTTTGACGGCGGGCGGTATCGACTTGGTCGGCAGGGAGAGTTCCTCGGCCACGCTCTTGTCGATCTTCGAGAACGCCGCGCCAAGGTCGAGCAGAAAATATCGTGACGTGCCCGCCACCGAGACGGGCACCAGATAGCCCTTGGGCGTCGCAATAAGATCCAGCCATATCGCCTTCAGGGGAGGACAGTCGTCCGCCGCCTGGCTGGACGTCGCCGAAACGACAAGCGCTAGGGAGATGACGGCGCAGCGCAATACGGTGTTGACGCCCCACATCGGATTATCCCCGCAGCAATTTCTTCAATATTGCAACCGACTTGCGGATAGGGCGCAAGTGCCGTCACTTGGAAATTGGCTGCCTTAATTCCGAAAGGCCGAGCTTGGCCCACATCTTCGTCACTTTCTCGACGACGTCCGGATCCATCGCGATCTTGCGGCCCCATTCGCGCGTGGTCTCGGGCGGCAGCTTGTTGGTCGCGTCGAGCCCGATCTTGGAACCCAACCCGCTCTGCGGCGAGGCGAAGTCGAGATAGTCGATCGGCGTGTGTTCGATGACGGTGATGTCGCGCGCCGGATCCATGCGGGTGGCGACCGCCCACATCACGTCCTTCCAGTCGCGCGCGTCGATGTCGTCGTCCACCACGATCACCCATTTGGTGTACATGAACTGGCGCAGATAGGACCACACCGCCATCATCACGCGCTTGGCGTGTCCGGGATAGGCTTTCTTCATCGACACGACCGCGATGCGATAGGAGCAGCCTTCCGGCGGCAGCCAGAAATCGACGATCTCGGGGAATTGCTGCCTGAGCAGCGGCACGAAGACCTCGTTCAGCGCCTCGCCCAGCACGCTCGGCTCGTCCGGCGGCCGCCCGGTATAGGTCGATAGATAGATCGGCTGGCGCCGCATGGTGATCGCGGTGATCGTGAACACCGGAAACTGTTCGACCGAATTGTAATAGCCGGTGTGATCGCCGTACGGCCCTTCGTCGCGATAGTCGGTGAGCGACACTTCACCTTCCAAAACGATCTCGGCCTCGGCCGGCACTTTCAGCGGTTGCGACACGCAATCGACCAACTCCACGCGCTGGCCGCGCAAAAGGCCCGCGAACTGATATTCCGACAGCGTCTCGGGGATCGGCGTCACCGCCGCCAGAATGGTTCCGGGATCGGCGCCGAGCACGACCGCGGCCGGAAGGGGCGCCGCCTTCTCCTTCGCCCAGCGCTGATGATGCTGCGCGCCCCCCCGATGGCGGAGCCATCGCATAATAGTTTGATGCGTGTTCAGCACCTGCATGCGATAGATGCCGAGATTGTAATTGTCCTCGCGGCTCTCGCCGGGGCCCTTCGTGACCACCAACGGCCATGTGATCAACGGCGCCGGCTCGCCCGGCCAGCAGGTCTGGATCGGCAGGCGGCTCAGATCGATTTGATCGCCGCGCAGCACGACCTCCTGCACCGCCGCGCGCGATACGCTTTTGGGCTTCATCGCCAGGATGGTTTTGGCCAGCGGCAGAAGCTCGAACGCCTCGCCGAAAGAGCGCGGCGGCTGCGGCTGGCGCAGCGTGGCGAGCACTTCGCCGACCGCGCGCAGCTCTCGGGCCGTGGTGCGCTCGACACCGTCCATCGTCACGCCCATCGCGACGCGCTTGACCGTGCCGAACAGGTTCACCAGCACCGGCATGTCCGACGCCGTGCCGTCCGCCTTGACCGGCTTCTCGAACAGGATGGCCGGCCCGCCTTGCGCGATCACCCGGCTCTGGATCTCCGTCATCTCCAGCACGGTGGAGACCGGCTCGCGCACGCGCACCAGTTCGCCGCAAGCCTCCAGCTTGGCGATGAAGTCGCGCAGGGAACGATAGGTCATGGCCGCCTTCCTGACGGAGCCACCTTTTGCACGGCAAACGCCCGTTCCGCCATCATTTTTCGTGGGCCCCGCCGCTTGCCGCGCGCATAACGGGCCTCTAGGCTCGAACGCGAATCCGAGATGTCTGAGGGGGAAATTGCCGATGGCGGGTATCTTCATGCGAAAGCCTGTTTCGCATGTCACGAGCGAGTTCGACCACAGCGAACTGCGCCGCACTTTGGGGCCCTTCAACCTCGTCACGCTCGGCATCGGCTGCATCATCGGCGCCGGTATCTTCGTGCTCACCGGCCACGCCGCCGCCACCATGGCGGGGCCGAGCGTCATCTACGCCTTCGTCATCTCCGGCCTCGCCTGCGCCTTCGCCGGTCTGTGCTACGCCGAGCTTGCCTCGACCATGCCGGTCTCCGGTTCGGCCTACACCTATTCCTATGTCACGCTGGGCGAGGTCTTCGCCTGGACCATGGGCTGGCTGCTGCTGCTCGAATACGGCATCTCGGCCTCGACCGTCGCCGCCGGCTGGACCGGCTATGTCGTCAGCTTGGCGCACGATTTCGGCATCCATATCGGCGACAGCGTCTCGCATTCGACAATGCAGTACATCGTGCCCGACGCGAACAATCCCGCCGCGCACGGCGCGCTGCAGGTGACCGGCGCGATCAACGTCGTCGGCGCGCTCGGCATCCTGGCCGTGACCGCGCTGCTGTGCATCGGCATCCGCGAATCCGCGCGCATCAACAACGTGATCGTGGTGATCAAGGTCACCGTGCTCATCGCCTTCATCATCATCGGCGTGCAGTATTTCGATCCCGCCAACTGGCATCCCTTCATCCCGAAGAACGAGGGCAGCTTCCA
>CAZMHP010000109.1:0-9247 GCA_964566095.1 uncultured Rhizobium sp.
CTGCTGGTTCGGCCAGATCACGAACCAGACGTTGAACCACATGATGGTGCCCAGCCACATGCCGATGCCGATCATCAGATAGCTCACATTCGAGAACGCGCCGTTGGCGTCGACGATGTCGAGCGTATAGGCCTCGACCAGATACTTATTGGCGCCGGCGAGCAGGATGCCGAACACGATCGTGCCCATCGCGCCCCAGCGGAACCAGAACAGCGCCGCCGGCGTGATGAACTTGCCGAGCGCGGGCTTCAACTCGTCCGGGATCTTCGGCATGGTCGGCGTCGCGACGAAGTTGAAGTACCACAGCAGGCCGATCCACATCACGCCGCAGATGATGTGCAGCCAGCGCAGCAGGAACATCGTGAAGATCTCGGCGTCGATCGCCCAGCCGCTGAGTTGCCCGTGAATGATGAAGACGATCAGCGCCAGCATGAAGCCCGCGATCACCACATTGCGTAGATTTCCCAAAAAGGCCGCCATGGCCGTCCCTCCCATATGAGTCCGGGTGGGACTTTACCGTATTTCGGGCAGGAATCAGCCCTTTTATCTATATGGCCAATCGCTTGGGCCGGCGCAAACTGAGCCAGAGGATTACCACCAGTCGCGTCACCATGACGGCGGTGAAGAATGAGGTGATGATGCCCACGCCCAGAGTCACCGCGAAACCGCGGACGGGTCCGGAACCGAGCTGAAACAGAATCAGGGCGGCGATCAAATGGGTCGCGTTGGCGTCGATGATGGTCGCCCTGGCGCGCTGGAAGCCCTGGTCGATCGAGGCCAGCATGCTGCGGCCGTTGCGCTGTTCTTCGCGGATGCGCTCGAAGATCAGCACATTGGCGTCGACCGCCATGCCCATGGTGAGCACAATGCCGGCGATGCCGGGCAGCGTCAGCGTCGCGCCGAACAGGGTCAGCGCCGCCAACAAGAGAATGATGTTGAGCGTCAGCGCGATATCGGCGAAGGCGCCGAACAGGCCATAACGGGCGACCATGAACAGCGCCACCAGAACGAGGCCGGCGACGGCGGAATAGCGCCCCGCCTTGATCTGGTCGGCGCCCAGACCCGAGCCGACGGTGCGCCGGTCGATGACCTTCAAGGGCGCGGGCAGCGCGCCGGCGCGCAGCAGCGTCGCCAGGTCCTGCGCCGACTGGGAGGTGAAGGAGCCTTGGATCTGGCCCGACCCGCCCAGGATCGGCTCGTCGATCATCGGCGCGGTGATGACCTGCTTGTCAAGCACGACCGCGAAGCGCTGGGTGCGCGGCGGGAAGGACTTGGTCACGTCGGCGAATTCGCGCGCGCCGACGCTGTCGAAGCGGAAGGAGACGATCGGCTCGCCATTGCGCTGGTCGAACCCGGCCTGCGCGTCGACCAATCGGTCGCCCGCGACGGCGATACGCTTCTCGACGATTATGGGCGGACCCGAGGGCTGGCCGGTCTTGCCCTTGGCCATCGGCAGGATGTCGTCGCCAATCGGCGCCACGCCGCGCATCGCGGCGCCGCTCCTGTCCGCCGTCTCGTCGACGAGCTGGAAGCTCATCTTCGCGGTCTTGCCCAGGATGTCGATCAGGCGCTGCGGATCGTTCAGGCCCGGCACCTCGACCACGATGCGGTCCTCGCCCTGCCGCTCGATGGTCGGCTCGCGCGTGCCCATCTCGTCGATGCGCCGGCGCACCACCTCGATCGACTGCGCGACGATCTCCTGCTGGGTCTGCTGTTTATAAGCGTCGGTCATCTTGAGCGTGAACCCGCCCTGACCGTTGTCGGCAAGATCGTAGGCATGCGCGCCGACCGCCAGAACGCCGCCGCCGATGGTGGGATTGAGCCCCTGGATGAGCGACTTCGCGTCGTCGTGGCGCGCGGGATCGAGGATCTGCACCGAGATGCTGTCGGCCGTCGGATCGCCGAAGCGATAGCCGATGGAGGGATGCGCCCTGCGCAGGGCGCGCCGGATGTCGCCGGTCAGCGATTCCAGCTTGTCCTTGGCGACGGCGTCGAGCTCGACCTCCAGCAGCAGGTGCGAGCCGCCCTGCAGATCCAGCCCGAGCGATACGGTCTGGCTGGGCAGCCAGGACGGGATCTTGGCGCGCACCCAATCGGGCAGCGCGTTGGGAAGCGCGATCGCGAAGCCCACCAGAATGATGGCGACCACGACGACGCGAACCCAGGCGGAGACTTGCAGCATGATCGCGTCAGCTCTTGTCGGCCTTGGCTTCGACCGGCTGGGTTTTGGCGCGCACTTCGGTGAGCGTGCTCTTGATCACCTTGATCTGCACGTTGTCGGCGATCTCCAGGGTGATCTCGCGATCTTCCTTCGCGGGCGCCTTGGCGACGCGCCCGACGATGCCGCCGGCCGTCACCACCGTGTCGCCGCGCCGCAGCGCCTCGATCGCGGCGCGATGCTGCTTGGCTTGTTGCTGTTGCGGGCGCATGACCAGGAAGTAGAAGATCAGGCCCATGGGAACGAGCATGATCAGTGGATTGGCGAGAATGTCCTGCATCCGGTGTCCGATGGGCGGTTGCGCCGCATCGAAGGCGCGGCTGTTCGGGCGGGAATATAGCGACGCTTTCCCCCATTGCAACCATGGAAAATCAAGGATTTAGCACATGGCGCGGCGCCGCTCCGGCTCTTCCGGCACAAAGGAAGGCGCGATCCTGACGCGCATCGCCGCCGCGCTGGAGCGTCTGGCGCCCGGCGCGCTCAGCCCCAAGCCGCCGGCGAGCGGCGATGCCTTCGTGTGGGAGCCGGCGCATGGCGGCCTGGTCGCGGTCGCCAAGGTCGCCGCCGTGCCGCTGGCGCTGCTCAAGGGGATCGATGCGGCGCGCGACACGCTGCTGGAGAACACCCGCCGCTTCGCCGCCGGCCTGCCGGCCAACAACGCGCTGCTGTGGGGCGCGCGCGGCATGGGCAAGAGTTCGCTCGTCAAGGCGGCGCATTCCGAGGTCAATCGCGCCGCCAAGGGCAAGGCGCGGCTGGTGCTGGTCGAAATCCATCGCGAGGAGATCGCCAGCCTGCCGCAGCTCTTGCGCATCCTGCGCGCCGATGCGCGGCGCTATCTGCTCTATTGCGACGATCTTTCCTTCGACCGCGACGACACCAGCTACAAGTCGCTGAAGGCGGCGCTGGAGGGCGGGCTCGAGGGGCGGCCGCAGAACGTGCTGTTCTACGCCACCTCGAACCGGCGCCATCTGATGCCGCGCGACATGATGGAGAACGAGCGCTCCACCGCGATCAATCCGTCCGAGGCGGTGGAGGAGAAGGTGTCGCTGTCGGACCGCTTCGGCCTGTGGCTCGGCTTCCACAATTGCGGCCAGGACGAATATCTCGCGATGATCGAAACCTATGCCGCGCATTACGGCCTGCCGCTGGCGCGAGAAGACCTTCATCGCCGCGCGCTCGCCTGGGCGGCGGGTCGCGGCGGCCGCTCCGGCCGCGTCGCCTGGCAGTTCATTCAGGATCTGGGCGGCGAGTTGGGGAAGAAATTGTAGATCGAATTTGGTTTGGTGGTTTTCAAGTAAAAAACTGTCATCGCGGGCGAGCGGAGCGAGACCCGGGACCCATTGTGCCGCGTTTCGATGGGTCCCGGCTCGGCGCGCTGCTCACGCAGCGCTTGGCCGGGATGACATCGTGTGCACCGGACTAAGTCAGCTCGCCCGCGCGGTGTAGAGCAGCGTGCGCGGGTTGACCGGCGTCACGCCCTTGCGAATCTCGAAATGCAGCTGCGGGCTCGTCACGTCGCCGGTCTGGCCGGCATAACCGATGATCTGGCCCTTCTGCACGGCATCGCCGCGATTGACGACGATGCGATCGGCATGGGCGTAGGCGGTGACGTAGCCGTCGTCATGCTTGATGAGCACGAGGTTGCCGTAGCCGCGCAATTCGTTGCCGGCATAGCTGATCTGGCCGGCCGCGGCGGCGCGGATCGGCGTGCCGACGGGGGCTGCGATATTGATGCCGTCATTGCGCTCGCCGCCGACCGTCGTGCCGTAGTCGGCGATCACCTGACCGTTGAGCGGCCAGGAGAAGCTGAGCGAGCCGGACGGGGGGGCGTAATTGGCGGGCTGCGTCGTGGGCGCCGGATTGGCGTTGGCGTACCAGGCGGGCGTCGTCGGCTTGGAGCGCGGCACCGGGCAATCGAGCGCCGCCATCTGCACCGGCCTGGCGCGCACGTGGCGCGGCACGTCGCGCTCGGCGACGCGGTGCGGCTTGGCGTCCGGCGTCGGATACCAATCGAGCTGCGTGCGCGGCGTATCGGCGACGCAGCCGCTCAGAAGGACGGAGGAAAACAAGACGGTGGCGGCGAGCGCGGCGAGGCGCTGCATCGGGATGTTCCAGACCATGTGCGTTCTGCCTCAAGGTAGTCCCGAGAGCATCGGGACGAACGCGACCGGGATCAGGACTTCTTCCGTCACGCCGCTCGCGTCACGGATAATCTTGGTTATTCGTTGAGAAAACCTTTCCAACGGCTCCGAACTGTTCGAATTCGGCACACCGCCCACAGGCGCAACGAGGATCCCGCCGACTTTTAACTGTTCGATAAGGTTTGCGGGCACGGCATCGACCGCGCAGGACAGGATGATGCGGTCGAACGGCGCCTGCTCGGGCCAACCCCTATGGCCGTCGCCGAGTTTCGTGGCGACGTTCTCGAGTTTGAGCGTCTTGAAGCGCGCCTCGGCCTGGCTCAGCAGCGGCCTGTGCCGCTCCATCGTGTAGACGCGGCGGCATAGCGGCGAGAGCACCGCGGCCTGATAGCCCGAGCCGGTGCCGATCTCCAGCACGCGGTGCTGCGGCTGCACGTCGAGCGTCTGCGTCATATAGCCGACGACGTAAGGCTGGCTGATCGTCTGGCCGCAGGCGATGGGCAGCGCCGAATTGTTGTAGGCGGCGTATTCCAGCCGTTCGTCGACGAAGAGATCGCGGGGCGTGCGCTCGATCGCATCGAGCACGCGCGGATCGTCGATCCCCTGCCCGCGCAGTTCCATGATGAGCCGGATGCGGCGGGGGTCGGGGTCGGTTGCCATCACACACCCCCAACTGTCATGGCCCGCGATCCCCCTACGCTGCTGCGCAGCTTCGGAGGACAATGCCGGTGACCCTCCGAAGCCTTGGCGTAGGAGGGATGCGGGCCACCCAGTTGCAGTCTTTGAGAGCAGCACAGAATGGAGTTGCGCTCGATCCTGCCGACAACGGTGCAGACGTCACCTGGGTGGCCCGCATTCGCGGGCCGTGACATCAGGAGCAAGATCTCGACCATCACAGCGCGATCTTGCCGAGCCTCTGCTTCATCGTCTCCAGCACCGCGTGTTCGGTGAGGTTCAGATGCAGCGGCGTCACCGCGATCCGCCGGTGATAGATCGCGTGCAGGTCGGTGCCTTCGGCCGGATCGGAGCGCACGCGCTTGAAGCCGATCCAGAAATAGGGATTGCCGCGCGCATCGATGCGGCGGTCGAGCATCGCGGTCTGCAGGTCGCGCTTGCCTTGCGCGCAGATGTCGATGCCCTCCACCTCGCCCGGCGCGGCGTCGGGGAAATTGATGTTCATCAGCACGTCGTCGGGCCAACCGGTCTCGATCAGCTTGCGGATCAGCGGCGGGCCCTGCACTTCGCCGCAGGCCCAGGGAATTTCGCCGCCGCCGCCATAGCCGAAGGCCTGGCTCATCGCGATCGAGGGAATGCCGAGCGCGCAGCCTTCCATCGCGCCGGCGATGGTGCCCGAATAGGTGACGTCGTCGGCGATGTTGGTGCCGCGATTGACGCCGGAGAGGATCAGCGCCGGCGGCTTGTCCTTCAGGATGTGCGCGCAGGCCATCATCACGCAGTCGGTCGGCGTGCCGGTGACGGCGAACCGCTGCGCCGCGATCTCGCGCAGGCGCAAGGGCAACGTGAGGGTCAGCGAATGCGAGGCGCCGGATTGCTCGGTCTCGGGCGCCACGACCCAGACGTCGTCGCAGAGGGCGCGCGCGATCTTCTCCGCCGCGATCAGGCCCGGCGCGTGGATGCCGTCGTCATTGGTGACCAGGATGCGCATGCGCCTACCATATCTCGTGGGCCGGCGGGGCCGGACCACATCGTACTGTTTTCGAGTCGAGGGCGCTGTTTTCCCCCGGCGCTGATGCTTCGGCAACATAATTGTTTGCGACATCGCGGGGTTGGGATGGCTTCGGCAAGATAATTGTTCGCGAGAGCGCGCGCGGCGCTTCAGACGAAGCAGATTCATATTTTCAAAGAGCGAGCATTACCTATTCATTGGCGATGTGAGTTCAAGGCGGAGCGACAATTGATCCTCCCCCCGCGCCGCGGGGGAGGTGGCACGGCGAAGCGTAGCGAAGCCGTGACGGAGGGGGCAGCCGTCCCGCACGTTCATCGCGAACGGCGATGCTCGCCCAGTCTCGCCCCCTCCACCATCGCTTCGCGATGGTCCCCCTCCCCCGCTGCGCGGGGGAGGATCAGGCCTTCGCGATTTTTTCGAGGCCGCCCATATAGGGCTTGAGCACATCGGGCACGGCGATGGTGCCGTCGCTGTCCTGGTAGTTCTCCAGGATCGCGATCAGCGTGCGGCCGATGGCGAGGCCGGAGCCGTTCAGCGTGTGCGCCGGGGACTTCACCTTACCGTCGCTCCCACGCACGCGTGTGTTCATGCGCCGCGCCTGGAAGTCGCCGCAGTTCGAGCAGGAGCTGATCTCGCGATAGCGGTTCTGGCCGGGCAGCCAGACCTCGATGTCGTAGGTCTTGCGCGCGCCGAAGCCCATGTCGCCGGCGCACAGCGTGACGACGCGATGCTTGAGGTCGAGCGCCTTGAGGATCGCCTGCGCCGCGTCGGTCATGCGCTCGTGCTCTTTGTCGGATTGTTCCGGCGTGGTGATCGATACGAGTTCGACCTTGTCGAACTGGTGCATGCGGATCATGCCGCGCGTGTCCTTGCCCGCCGCGCCGGCTTCGGCACGAAAACAGGGGGTGTAGGCGGTGAAGCGCATCGGCAGTTCTGCCTCGACGAGCATTTCGCCGTTGACGTAATTGGTCAGCGGCACTTCGGCGGTGGGGATGAGCCAGAGGCGCACCATAGCGAGAAGGGCATCTTCCGCTTGGTCAGGTACTCGCGTTTCAGCGTGAGACTTGGCGAACTCGCCGACGTCACCCGAGATGGCGGAAAATAGATCATCCGAGAACTTTGGTAGCTGCCCCGTGCCGAACATTGCGCTATCTCGCACCAGAAGCGGTGGATTCACTTCTTCGTAGCCGAAGTTCGTCGTGTGGCTGTCGAGCATGAAGCTTGCCAGGGCGCGGTTGAGGCGCGCGAGCGGGCCCTTCAGATAGACGAACCGCGCGCCGGAGACTTTCGCGGCGCGTTCGAAATCCATCATGCCGAGCGCCTCGCCGAGCTCGAAATGCTCCTTGGGCTTGTTCATGCCGGAGGCGGGAATGTGCTTGCCCGCGAAGGCGCGCGCCGCGACCGGCGTGTTGTCGTCCTCGCTCTCGCCGGGCGGCACGTCGTCGGCCGGCAGGTTCGGCAGCACGGCGAGCAGGTTCTTGACCGTCTCTTCCAGCTCGCGCTGCTTGGCCTCGCCGGCCTGGATCGCGTCCTTCAGCCCCGCGACTTCGGCCATCAATTCCTGCGCCTTGGCCTCGTCCTTCTTGGCTTTCGCCTGGCCGATCAGCTTGGACGCTTCGTTGCGCCGCGCCTGGCTCTGCTGCAGTTCGGTTTTGAGCGCGCGCAGCGACTCGTCGGCGGCGAGAATCTTGGCGGCCTCGTCCTTGGCGGACGCCGCATAAGCGGGCCGCCGCGCCAGCGCCGCCACGAAGGCGTCGGTGTTCTCCCGGATGAAAGCGATGTCGTGCATGGGACGCTCCTGATGGAGCGGGTAATGGCATGGCTCCAGCACGTCGTCAAAACACCGCTGTCATCCCCGGCCGAATGCCGCGAAGCGGCATGAGGGGAAGGGGACCCAGGTGGACCGTCCAGGCGCCGTGCCAACCAACTGGGACGTTCATACGCTGCCGCTATGAACTCCCTCACATCGCGCGCCTCGCGCGCGATGCTCGCCGGGGATGACAGGGGAGTTACTTGAACAGGTCGTTCCAGCCGGAGTTGTTCTTCTCAATCAGCTTGATCTTCCAAGCCCTGTTCCATCCCTTAAGCTGTTTTTCACGGGCAATTGCGGTTTCGATGCGGTCGTAGGTTTCAAAATGCACAAGAATATTCACGCCGTATTTCTTCGTGAACCCCGGCGCGAGCCCCTGCTTGTGCTCGATCGTGCGACGATCAAGATCGTTGGTCACGCCGATATAGAGTGTTCCGTTGCGCTTGCTTGCGAGGAAATAGACGTAGAAATGGCGCATCGGCGGACGATACATCCGATACCGTGATTGCGGCAGGCGCCTGGGTCCCCTTCCCTCACGCCGCTTCGCGGCGCTCGCCGGGGATGACAACCGAGATTATGTGGCAGCCCCCATCTTCACCGCATCCTTCTTGTCGCGGTCGCGTTCGATCAGCCACACGATCAGCACCGAGATCTCGTACAGCGCGATCAGCGGTACCAGCAGGCTCACCATCGAGAACACGTCGGGCGGGGTGAGGATCGCGGCGACGCCCGTCATGCCGACGATGGCGTAGCGGCGCGTGGCGCGCAGCTGCTTGGAGGTGATCATGCCGACGCGGCCCAGCAGCGCGAGGAGCACCGGAAGCTGGAAGCACAGCCCGAACGCGATGATCAGCGTCATCACGAAGTCGAGATATTCGCTCACCCGCGCCTGCAGCTCGATGCCGAGCGACGCCGCCGTGCCTTGCGTGTCGAAGCTGACGAAGAAGCGGATCGCGTTGGGCAGCATGATGTAGAACACGAAGCAGAAGCCCAGCACGAACATGAACGGCGTCGCCAGCAGGAAGGGCAGGAAGGCGTTGCGCTCGTGCTTGTAGAGTCCGGGCGCGACGAACAGCCAAAGCTGCGCCGCGATCACCGGGAAGGCGAGGCAGAGCCCGCCGAACGCCCCGAGCTTGGCATAGGTGAAGAAGGTCTCGGCCAGGCCCGTGGCGATGAGGTGATGGCTGGGACCTTGCGGCAGCACGCCGGCCAAGGGCTGGGTCAAGAAGGAATAGATCGGCTTGGCCTCGAAGAAGCACAGCACGAAGCAGGCGGCGAAGGCGAGGATGGAATAGATCAGCCGCCGGCGCAGCTCGATCAGGTGGTCCATCAGCGGCGCCTTGGTCGCCTCGATGGCCGCTTCGTCGTCGTCGGTCGGCTTGTTCATGGCG
>CAZMHP010000110.1:0-9224 GCA_964566095.1 uncultured Rhizobium sp.
ACGCCGAGGGTTCGGCGATGCTGCCGCTTCTGTTGGCGCTCTACACCGGCATGCTCGGCGACGCGGCCGCGGCGCTGAAGCCGCGTGTCGACAGCGAGATCGCCAACCATCTCTCCTACATGGAGGCGGGCCTGGGCGGCCGCGATTTCTTCGTCGGCACCGATCTCACCGGCGCCGACATCCAGCTTCTCTTCGTGTGCGAAGCGGCGGGCGCGCGGCTCGAACCCTATCCCGGACTCGTCAAATACCGTGCGCGGATGCAGGCGCGTCCGGCCTACAAGCGTGGTATCGAAAAAGGCGGCGAATACGCGCTGATGAGCCGGTAGATACTGGGCACCGGGATTTTCCCCTTTTCCAGATTGTCATGGCCCGCCGGAGTGCGGGCCATCCAGTTGGGCATGGAGCTAAACCGTCGAAAGCAAAATCGGCGTCACCTGGATGGCCCGCATTCGCGGGCCATGACAAGTTGTGAATTGCGATTGCAGCAATTCCAATAGGCCCTACCCCTTCCGGCTCGCGATATAGCGATCGGTGAGCTGGTCTATCATCGCCAGTGGCACCGCGCCGCCTATCAGCACCGCGTCGTGAAAGGTGCGGATGTCGAACTTCGGGCCCAGCGCTTCCTTGGCTTTCCTGCGCGCCGCCAGGAAGGTGAGCTTGCCGAGCATGTAGCCGCAGGCCTGTCCGGGCTGGACCGCATAGCGCTCGATCTCGGTGATGGCGCCGCTCTCCTTGTCGCCCAGCGTGTCGACATAGAACTTCACCGCCTCTTCGCGGCTCCAGCGCATCGCGTGCATGCCGGTATCGACGACGAGGCGAACGGCGCGCAACATGGCATCGTGATAGAAGCCGATGCGCCCCACCGGATCGCCTTCATACATCCCCATCTCGTCGGCGAGTTGTTCGGCATACAGCGCCCAGCCTTCGAGATAGGACGAGAAATAGCTGATGCGGCGGATCAGGGGCATCTTCGCTTCCCGCTGGATGGAAAGCTGCAGGTGATGGCCCGGAATCGCCTCGTGATAAGACAGCGTCGGCAACAACCAACGCGGCTGCTCGGCGGTGTCGCGCAGATTGATCCAGTAGATGCCGGGCCGCGAACCGTCGAGCGGCGGAGAATTGTAATAGCCGCCGGCCTGCGCCGCCTCGATCTCCTTCGGGACCCGCTTGATCACCACATCGGCCTTGGGCAGCACGCCGAAATAGGCCGGCAGCTTGGCGCGCACCGTCGCGATCTTGACGTTCAGATCGGCGATCAGCTGATCCTTGCCCGCATCGGTGTTGGGATAGATCATCTTGGGGTCCGCGTACATCGCCGCCATGCGTTCGCCGACCGTTCCACTGGTCATGCCGAGCGTCTTCATGACGGCATCGACCTTGGCATTGTGATCCTTGATGATGTCCAGGCCGGTCTGGTGGATCTCCTTGGGGCTCATCGTCGACGTCGTCCAGCTCAGAATGCTGTCGCGGTAATAAGCTTCGCCGTCCGGCAGCTTCCAGACGCCCGCGTCGTGCGTCGCCTTCTTCTGCATTTCGCCGGCCAGCGCGATCTGGCGGTCGAGCGCGGGATAGACCCTATCGCGCAGGATTTTCGCCGCCGGCGTCGCCCAATCGCCCGCGATGGACTTCTCCTTGGTCCGGCGCACCAGCGACATCGTCAGGGATGCGGATTCCGGCACTTGCCCGCGCAGGCCCCGCATCTGTCCGATCATATTGGCCAGCGCGAAATCGGGCGGCACCACGCCCAGCGCCACGTCGTGGCGCGCCACTTCGCATTCCTGATCCATGCCGACGGCGAAGGCTTCGAGGCGCGCCAGATAGGCGTCCGCATCGGCCTTGGTCTCGATGGTGTGCTGGTTGTCGAGAAAGGCGGGAATGTAGCTGTAGCTGCCGTTGAGCTGGCTGAGGATATAGGGCGAGCCCGCATTGCCCCCGGCATAGGGATAGCGGTTGTCGTCCGCCACGGTGTTCTTCAGGCCGAACATCACCACGTCGTAGCTGATCTGGTCGTCGGGCCCCACCGAGGCGCGATCGAACGCGCCGAGCCGCGCAAGCTGGCTGGCGGCGAGTTGCTGTGCGCGGGCATTGCCGGCCAGCGAGGCGTCGTCCAATTCGCTCTTTTGATGCGCGCGCTTGGCCGTATCGACGCCGAGCGATGTGGCGGTGATCGGCGACAGGTCGATGTTCTCGCTGACGAAACTGTCGAACAGCGCGTTCAGTTTTTCGCTGGGCGCCGGATCGGCGGCGAAGCCGGGCCGCGCAACGGCGGCGACCGCGACGCTGGCGGCCCCGGATTTCAATAGAGAGCGGCGATTCAGCATGGTGGAATTCCCAGGATGACAGCCGGAAGCTAAGAGCGGGTTCCAGGCGCGACAAGCCGCGCGCCGGCGGATGCCTTCACGTTCGCGTGCGCGCACCTATGCGGGGCTGCAAACGCGCCGGTCTCACGCCTTGGCGGCGCTGCCCCAATAGTTGAAGCCTGCAAAACGTGGCGTGCCGGGCAGGTACATGGTCTGCATGTCGTCTATTCTGAAGCCCGCATCGGCGATCAGCTTGGGGATCGGGCGGCCGACATGACAGCCGCCGCCGATCGCTTTCCATACGGGCGTAATGCGCCGCTGCCAGCGCTGAACGCCCGCGTCGGGGGCCGCGCCATGTTCGCAAAAAATCATATGGCCGGACGGCTTGAGCACGCGCCGCATCTCGCCCAAGGCCGCCATCACGTCGGGGATCGTGCACATCGTATAGGTGATCAGGATCGTGTCGGCGCTCTCGCGTTCGAGCGGGATCGTCTCGCTCGGCAGGTCGAGGAATTCGAGCGGGATGGGCGAAGCGGCCACGCGCTGCGCGGCCCGCGCCCGCATCTCCGCCGCGGGCTCCAGCGCCCAGATGCGCTCCACCTTGCTCGAGTCGTAGAAGGGCAGGTTGTGACCCGCACCGAAACCGATCTCCAGCACGCGGCCTTGCGCGCGCGGCACGACCTTGCGCCGCTGATAAGCGATCGGCTTGGTCGACATCGCCGCATCGAGCAGCCGCGGCAGGATGACGTGATTGTAGAGGCCCATTGTCCTATCTCGGTTTCAGGTTCGCGCGAATCCAGTCCGCCAATTCTTCTTCGCCGAAGGCGCCTGATGCGACGGATAGCATGACCATCACGGTCTGCCGGTCGTCCGCGACCAGAATAAAGCCGTTCAACATCAGAAAAGATTCCAGCGCAACCAGCGCCGTGCGCTTGTTGCCGTCGATGAAGGCATGATTTTTGGCCAGCCCAAAACCATAGGCTGCCGCCAACGACGCCGCGTCCGGATCGCCATAAGCCGCGAGATTTTGCGGACGTGCCAGTGCGGACTCGAACAGTCCCTGATCGCGTATACCCGGTGCGCCGCCATGCTCCGCGAGTTGTTCGTCGTGCGCTGCCAACAAGGCGTTCGGGTCCAACCAAACCCAGTCACTCATTTCGCCAGTTCTCGAAGCGCATTGCGCCGCTTCTTCATGATCTGGCGCATGACGTCCATCTGTTCGCTGGTATCAGGATCATAAGGCGTCACCCGAAAGCCATCCGGCGCCGGCGTCGCGGTGATCGTGTCGCCCTTGTCGACGTTCATCGCCGCCAGCATTTCCTTAGGCAGCGTGACGCCGACCGAATTGCCGATCTGGATGAGTTTGAGCTTGAAGTGCATGGCGCGCCTCTGTTCCAACAAACGTTATTACGCTACGTTATAACAAATGTAAAATCAAGGGAATTCAGTTGGGCTTGTCCGGTGGGTCACCGCCATTGGGCACATGGATCTGCTCCGGCTTGTCGCCATAGCCGGGTGCACCGTCGAGATCGAATCCGTTCAGCGCCCCCTGGCCCAGGCACAGAAGCGTGCCCAGGCTGATGCCGGCAGCCTGCGGGTCCATGCAGGGAAGCAGCAGCGGCGCGTTCTTCCGCGCCCGACCTCTTTGCCACAAGGCCGCGGCGACGGAGCGTTCGCGCGGCTCGTGGAAATCGAAATCCCGGCTGGGGCGTGCCGCGAGATTGGCGCCGGGGCAGTGCGCGCGTTCCTCCGGCGTGAGTCGGTCCTTGTCCTTGCCGAGGCAATCGAACAGCGCATGGCCAAGGCTGCTGGTGCCCGCCGACGGCGGTCCGAACGACAAGGTGATGCCGCGATAATCCGGCCCGGCATAGGCGGGCGCGGTCGTCTTGCCCCGGGCGGCCGGACGGTGCGACGGCGGCGGCGGCAAGGGCGCGAGCCACACGATGTGTTCCCCCACCGGCGGGCGCGGGTGCTCGCCTTGCCGCGACAGCAGCAGCGCGATCATGATCGCGTGCACCCCCGCGACGGCGGCCAGCCCCGCCAACCGTGCCGCGCGCGTTTTCGCAGCGGTCACCTTCAGCCGTCCGACCGATGCTCGAGAAGGTCGGCCGGCTGGCACTGCAGCACGGCGCAGATCTTGTCCAAGGTTTCGAAGCGCACGCCCTTCACCTTGCCCGATTTGAGCAGCGACAGATTGGCCTCGGTGATGCCGATGGCCTCGGCCAGTTCCTTCGAGCGCATTTTGCGCCGGGCGAGCATGACGTCGAGATTGACCAGGATCGCCATCAGACGAACTTCGCGTTCTCGTCGGCGAGCCGCCGCGCCTCGCGCATCACGCGCGCGATCACCAGCACGGCGCCGGCGCAGAACAACGTGACGACATCGTCGGTGCCGAAATCGAACGAGATCGCGGCTTGACCCGGCGCCGCCAGCGACAGCAGGAAGCTGATCGGCGCGTGCACGACGAATCCGACGATGACGCTCGCGAACAGCGCCGCCGCGACGTCGTTCAGAAGGCCGATCGCGGCGCCGGAAAAGACCTCGCCCTTGGCATAGAGCGCGAACAGCTTGCGCAGCGACCACAACGCCCAGACGATGAAGGCTTCGGACACCAGCGAGAAGGCGAGCGCCCCCAGGCGATAGCCTAAGGGCACGCCGTCGTTCGGCAGGCCGCCCAGATGATCGGCTTCCAGCGTGTTGGCGTGGCCGGGATACAGATAGGCAACCACCAGGCCGATCGGCCACAGCACCATGCCGGCCAGGCTCAGCAGCGCCATCACCCCGCTGAGCCAGGAAAGATTGGAAGCCGGTTCGTCCGCCATTGCGATCTCCCTTGAAGTGGAGATCGTACTACAGAAAATAATTATCGTGTAGCAATAATTATTCCGGCGCGACGGTCACCTTGATACCGTCCAGTGCCTCGGAACAGACGATCTGGCACGACAGCCGCGACGAGTCCGGCTCGACCGCCAGCGCCATGTCGAGCATGTCGATCTCGGCGTCGGACGGCGGGGGCAGTTTCGCGTACCAGCCGTCGGTCACATAGACGTGGCAGGTGGCGCAGGCGCAGGCGCCGCCGCATTCCGCCGCGATGGGCAGGCCCGCGTCGCGCAGGATCTCCATCACGCTCCATTTCTCGCGGCCTTCGATCTCGTGAACCTTGCCGACGCGATCGGTGGCGATGATCTTCATTCCCGTCTCCCTGCCGTCATCCTTCGCGCCCCCGGGCGTCTCATCGGGACGACGGCCGTGCTCTTACGACATGCTCGAGCGCGCTGCAAAGCCGCGGTGAAATGTTCGAGAGTCCTACGCCGTCACGCCAAGCTTCTTCTGCAGATTGGACGAGGACGTGGTGTACTGGAAGCGCAGCTTCTCGTTGGGGCGGCAGATGTGGAACGCGGCCTGCGCCATCAACGCCGCCTCGTGGAAGCCCGACAGGATCAGCTTGAGCTTGCCGGCATAGCTGTTGATGTCGCCGATGGCGAAAATCCCCGGCGTCGAGCTTTCGAACTTCGCGGTGTCCACCGGGATCAGGTTCTCGTGCAGGTTCAGGCCGAATTCGGCGATCGGTCCCAGCTTGATGGTGAGCCCGAAGAACGGCAGGAAGGCATCGGCGTCGTGCCGCCACTCCTTCTTGTCGGCGCCCGCCAGCGTCACGCCGCTCAGCTTGCCGTCGTCGCCGTGCAGCGCTTTCACGGACGCGACGTGGAATTTGACCTTGCCGTCCTTCTCCAGCTCGCGCATCCGGTTGACGCTGTGCAGCGCGGCGCGGAAGCCGTCGCGGTGATGCACCAGGGTCAGGCTCTTCGCCAGGGGCGCTAGGTTGATGGTCCAGTCGAGCGCGCTGTCGCCGCCGCCCGCGATCAGGATGTTCTTGCCGCGAAACGTGTCCATCTTGCGCACGGCATAGTGGACGCCGACGCCGTCGCCCGTGTTCTCGAAGCTCTCGATGCCATGCACGGGCGGGCGCTTGGGCACGAAGGTGCCCGCGCCGGCGGCGATCACCACCACGGGCGCGACGATTTCGGTGCCGGCGTCGGTCTTCAGCTTCCACTTGCCGTCGGGCAGCTTCTCGAGCGCCGCGGCCGTCTCGTTGAAGTGGAAGGTCGGGCTGAAGGGCTTGACCTGTTCCAGCAGGCGCTCGGTCAGCTCCTGGCCGGTCACGATGGGAAGCCCCGGAATGTCGTAGATCGGCTTCTCCGGATACAGTTCGGTGCACTGCCCGCCGGGCCGGTCGAGGATGTCGATCAGATGCGCCTTGAGGTCGAGCAAGCCCAGCTCGAACACCGCGAACAAGCCGATGGGGCCGGCTCCAACGATGGCGACATCGGTCTCGATCGGCGTGCTCATGGGCTATTTCACATTCTCTTCTTGTGGGACAAAAGAAACTAGCCGCCCTCTTATGTAAAAATGGCGGCGCCAGCAACCCCGTCAAGGGCGGAGCGAATGTGCCGCAGTGCAAAAGCAAGGCCAAGCGCGTGGCATTGTCGCGCTTCAAACCATTGTAGAAGCAGATGAATCCCAAATCCGCACGCGCCGGCGGCGCGTCAGCCGGCGAGATAGGCGTGGATGAAGGCCTGCACCGCGTCCGCCCGGTCCTTGAGCGTGGCGATGGCCGCCGAGGCGCCGACGCGGTCGCCGAGATCGAGCGGCTCGCAGCGTGCCGCCGCGTCGCCCATGGCAAACGCGCCGATGCCGCGCGCCGCGCCTTTCAGCGTGTGGGTGACTTCCTTCCAGGATTTGGCGTCGCGTGCGTCGAGGATGGTCTGCAGCCGCGCGACCAGCTCGTTCGCCTGGCCGTCGAACAGCCGCATCACTTCGGCGTTCACGGCGCGGTCGCCGCCCGTGTAGCGCGCCAGATGCTCCAGATCGATGACCTTGCCCGCGCTGTCGCTCATGCGCCCGGCTTCCCAGGGGTGACAGGCAAGGATACCACCGACTGTTCAAGGCTCCGTTAACGCCGCCTTCAGAAGGGCACGAAGCCGCCGGGGAAGGGCGACACGCCGATCACCCGCGCATGCGCCAGCAGCACGCCGGCGAAGATCAGCAGCGCCGCGAAGAACCGCCAGTCGAAATACTCGCCCGCCTCGAAGCGGTTGCGGCCGCTCAGGATCGCGGCGAAGGGGATGTTGGACGTCTTGCGCGCGAAGTCGTCCCACGCCGCGCCCAGCTTGCGCTGCCGCTTGACGTCGATCGACATGGTGCCCAGCAGGGCCAGCGCCAGGAAGGTGCCGAACAGCACCACTGAAGCAAGATCGCCATTGGCCGCCAGATGGAATGCCGCCCACAACGCCACGCCCCACAGGAAGGGATGGCGCGTGACGCGCAGGACGCCGCGCACCGTCTCGCTCTTGGTCGCGGCGTTCTGCATCCCAACCGTCGTGGGATTCGCCATCATCAGACCCGGCACGCCGATCAGGAACGCGAGCAGCACGACGGCGATTCCCAGATCGCGCACGCCCGGCCCCAGGTCGTAGAGCAGCCGATTGTCCGCGCTGGCTTGTGCCGGCCCATAGGACATCGAAAGCCAGACGATCGCGCCCAGCGATGCCAGCGAAAACAGGGCGAGATAAGCGCCCTCGCCGATCGCGCCGGTGACGCCGTCGCGCAATCGCGTTCCGGCGATAAGCAGATGAATGCCGAGAAACACCGCCGCCGCCGCATACAGCATGGTCATGGTGCTCTCCCTTTATATTTACAACGTAAGATATAGGAGAACGACCGTCCGGTCAAATGATGGAAATTGCCGTCCGACTCTCGCTTAACGCCGCCAACGATGGTTAAAGTGCGGCGCTATCTGTGTATTTCAGTCGAGGGGACTTATGGCGACCATCGGACCGACCGCCCAGCCCGTCCTGTTGCAGACCGCCGAGCCGTTGGGCGAGGCCGAAGCGCGGCTGAGCCGCCGGCCGGAGCCGAAATTCGGTATGGCTGCCGTGACCTTCTCGTTCGTCCTCTCCGCCTTCTGGGCCGGCGCGGCGGCTGCCTATCTGTGGGGCTATTTCGGCCCGAAGGGCTTGGCCAGTCTCGACGTCCAGACGCTGGCGCTGTTTGTCGCCGCGACCTTCATTCCGCCGCTGCTGTTCGTTTCCGCCGCCTGGGCGATGGCGCGGGCCCAGCAGATGGCGCTTGCCTCGCAGACGCTCGCGGAAGCCACCGACCGCCTCTTTGCCGCCGACGAGACCGCGTCGCGCACCGCGGCGCGCCTCGGCCGCGCCGTGCGCCGCGAGCTCGATGCGCTCAACGCCGGTCTCGATGGCGCCTTCGCGCGGCTGCGCGCACTGGAATCGGTGCTCGAAAACCAGATCGCCGCGCTGGACGAAGCGGGCGCGCGCGCCGAAGTGCGGGGCGAAGCCGTCGCGGCGCGCCTGACGGCGGAGCGCGAGCGCATCGAATCCGTCGCCGGCTCGCTATCGGAATCGGCCGCCCGTGCCGCCGAGACGGTCGCCGGTCGTTCGGCTCAACTCAAAGCATCGATCGAAACGGCCGAATCGCAGCTCAAGACCGCCGGCACCACGCTGGACGCGCAGGCCGCCAGCTTCCGCGCCGCCGCCAGCGCCGCCGCCGACGCGCCGCATGCCGCCGCGGTCGAGCTCGACCGCCAGGCCAAGCGCATCGAATCCGTCGCCGACGCGGCGATGGCGCGCGCCGAATTCGTGCTCGGCCGGCAGGAACGCCACCGCACCGGCATGAACGAGTTGATGCAGCGGCTGAAGGAAGAAAGCGCGTCGTTCGAGCAGGCGCTGTCGAAGGAACGCGCCTCGATGGAGATCGCGATTCAGGCGCTCGGCGGCGAAGCGCAGAAATTCGAGACCGTCACGGGCGACGCCGAACGCCATCTCGAGATCATCATGGCCAACGCCTCGGCCCGCGCCTCGCAGCTCACCTCGAACTTCATGCGCGAGGCCGAGAAGCTGAAGGAGG
>CAZMHP010000111.1:0-9154 GCA_964566095.1 uncultured Rhizobium sp.
CCCGCGCACGACCAGCGCGACCTGGATTTCGCGCGCAAATACAAGCTGCCGGTGCTGCCCGTCGTCGTTCCGGACGACGCCGACCCGAAAGACTTCGAGATCGACACCGAGGCTTATGTCGGTCCCGGCAAACTCGCCAATTCGCGCTTCCTCGACGGGCTCGAAGTCGAGGCCGCCAAGAACGAGGTCGCCGCGCGTCTGGAGGCGCGCGGCATCGCCAAACGCACCGTGAACTACCGCCTGCGCGATTGGCTCGCCTCGCGCCAGCGCGCCTGGGGCTGTCCCATCCCGATGGTCCATTGCGCCCAATGCGGCGTGGTGCCGGCGCGCGAAAGCGATCTGCCGATCAAGTTGCCCGACGATCTGGACTTTTCCGTCAAGGGCAGTCCGCTGGACGCGCATCCCACCTTCAAGAAGACGACGTGCCCGTCCTGCGGCGGCGCCGCCACGCGCGACACCGACACGCTCGACACCTTCGTCGATTCATCGTGGTACTTCGCGCGTTTCGCCGATCCCTTCGCGGCCACGCCGGTGAACCGCGACGCGGTGAACTACTGGCTGCCCGTCGATCAGTATATCGGCGGCATCGAACACGCGATCCTGCATCTGCTCTATGCGCGCTTCTTCACCCGCGCCATGCACGCCACGGGCTGGACCAGGATCGACGAGCCGTTCTCGAGCCTCTTCACGCAAGGCATGGTCTGCCACGAGACCTATTCCATCGCCGACAACAGCGCGCTCGGCACGCACTTCGTCGAGCCCGCCGAGGTCGAAAAGCGCGGCGACAAGGTCTATCTCAAGGGCACCGAGGTCGAAGTGATCGTCGGCCATTCGGAGAAGATGTCGAAGTCCAAGAAGAACGTCGTCGCGCCGATGGGCATGATCGACGCCTACGGCGCCGATGCCATCCGCTGGTTCATGCTGTCGGACAGCCCGCCCGAACGCGACACCGACTGGTCGGAGACCGGCGCCGAAGGCTGCTGGAAATTCGTCCAGCGCATTCATCGCCTCGTGACGGAGACCGAAGGCCTGCCCGCGCCCGGCACGGCCGTCGGCGAGTCGAGCGGCGGCGCGCGCGAGCTGCGCCAGGCGGCGCACCGCGCGGTCGCCGCCGTCACCGACGACCTCGTCCATCTGCGTTTCAACCGCGCCGTGGCACAGGTCTACACCTTGGCCAACGCCATCCAGGCCCACGCCGGCGTCGACGGCGCGGTGCGGCGCGAGGCGCTGGAAATCCTCGTCAAGCTGGTCGGCCCGATGATGCCGCATCTGGCCGAGACCTGCTGGCAAGCGCTCGGCCACGCCACGCTCCTGGTCGACACGCCCTGGCCGACCTTCGACGAAACGCTGATCAAGGCCGACAGCGTCACCATCGCGATCCAGGTCAACGGCAAGCGGCGCGACGAGATCACCGTGCCGGTCGGCGCCTCCGAAGCGGCCTTGCGAGAGGCCGCGCTGGCGACCGAGGGTGTGCTGCGCGCGCTCGAAGGCAAGACGCCCAGGAAGGTCATCGTCGTGCCCAACCGCATCGTGAATGTCGTCGCATGAAGCGCGCCGCCCTCGTCCCGCTCGCGCTGACGCTCGCCGCTTGCGGGTTTCATCCGCTTTATGGCGGGCTCAACGCCGACATGCAGGTGCGGCTCTCCACCATCTTCGTCGAGCCGGTGGAGGACCGCATCGGCTACGAGTTGCGCAACCGGATGATCGATCTGCTCGACGGCCCCGGCACGCCGCGCGGCGCCGCCTACCACCTCAAGCTCGACCTCACCCAGACGACGCAGGGCATCGCGCTGCAGACCGACACCACGATCACGCGCTACAACGACACGATCAAGGTGACCTATACGCTGACCGACCTGTCCGGAAAGCTCGTCACCTCCGGCACCGAGACCGGGCTCTCCTCCTACAACGTGCTGCCCTCCGGCCCGCCGCCCTCGGGCCTTGGCCAGCGCTCCAACGCCAATTACGGCACGCTGGCGGCGCAGCAGGACGCCGACAAACGCGCGGCGGAGGACATCGCCGAACGCATCCGCCTCGATCTCAACGTGTTCTTCGCCAAGCGGTAGGGCGCCCAACGTGCTATGATGGTCAAATGAAGAAGACCGACCGCACCAAGTCCGGTTTCATCCTCGGACGCGAACGATTTGCCAAGATCGCCGCCGTCGAGGGCATCCGGCCAAGCGCGGAGTTGAGCGCGGATTTTCGCGCCTTCGATGATCGAAAGCTGCGGGCCGCCGAGCGCCGCAAGCTTCTGATGCAAAAATATGGCGAAAAGACTTGAGTTGCACGGCTACGATGCCGCGGCCGATCCGTATTGCTATGCGGGCACGGCAATCCTGAAGAACCTGCCCGGCATTCGCGATCAGCATTCTCTCGACGCTTACGAAAAAGCGATGACCGACCAGAGATCCGACGAACCTCTTCCCAACGGTCGGCTCGGTGCCGCGCACTATCGCGCAATTCACCGCCACCTGTTTCAGGACGTCTATGCCTGGGCGGGAAAATACCGCACCATTCGCATCGCCAAGAACGGGAACGCCTTCTGCTATCCGGAAAACATCGTGCGGGAAATGAACACCGTGTTTGCGGCGCTTGGGAAAAGTCGCGGCCTGCGTCGTCTATCGAAGTCGCATTTCGCATCGGCAGCGGCGGCCTTTCTGGCCACGTTGAACGCGATTCATCCCTTTCGCGAAGGCAATGGGCGCGCGCAATTGACCTTCATGGCCCTTCTCGCCGAGCGTGCGGGCCATCCGCTCGATCTCGATCGTCTCGATCCGCGCCGATTCTTGCGCGCCATGGTGCAAAGCTTCGGCGGCGACGAGCGCGTCCTGCGGCATGAGCTTGCCATGCTGGTGGGCCGCCGATGACCGAGATCAAGGGCGCTGGGATCGATCGAGCCCTCGCGCATTTCCCCAAGGAGATGGTCGCGGCGCTGATCTTCGGTCCCGACCAGGGCCTGGTGCGCGAGCGTGCCGAGGCGCTGATCAAGACCGTGGTCCCCGATCTGAAGGACCCCTTTCTCATCGCCGACCTCGACGACAGCGCGCTCGCCGCCGATCCGGCGCGGCTGTTCGACGAGGCGGCGGCGATCTCCATGCTGGGCGGGCGCCGCGTGGTGCGCGTGCGCGGCGCCGGCAACGGCCTCGCCAAGCTGTTCGAGCGCTTCCTGGACGAACCGGCCGGCGATGCGCTGGTGGTGGTCGAGGGCGGCGATCTCGCCAAGGGCACGGGCCTGCGCAAGGTGTTCGAGAGCGCCGACAACGCCGCGTCGATCGCCTGCTATGGCGACAACGCCCGCGACCTGCCCGACGTGATCCGCGACGCGCTGCGCGCCGAAGGCCTCACCATCGCGCCCGACGCGCTGGCCGATGCGGCGTCGCGGCTCGGCTCCGATCGCGGCGTGACGCGACGTGAGCTCGAGAAGCTGGCGCTCTACATGCACGGGCAAAAACAGGTGACGCTGGAAGACGTCCGCGCCGTGCTCGGCGACGAGGCGGAAGTCCGCGCCGAAGAGGCGCTCGACGCCGCCGGGCAGGGCGATCTCAAGCGCCTTGATTTGGCGCTGGAGCGGCTCTGGGTCGCCGGCACCTCGGCCGCCGCGATCCTGCGCATGGGGCTGTCGCATTTCCAGCGGCTGGCGCTGACCAAGGCGGAGATCGAAAAGGGCGACACGCTCGACAACGCCTTGCGCAAGCTGCGTCCGCCGCTGCATTTCATGCGCCAGGCCGCGTTCAAGGCGCAGGTCGCTCTGTGGGACGGCCAGCGCCTGCTCGAAGCCTGCGACCTGCTGCTGGAGACCGAGGCCCTGTCGCGCACCACCGCGGTCCCGGCCGAAACCGTCACGGCGCGGGCGCTGTTCAACATCGCCGCGATGGCGCGGCAGAAGCGAGTAGCGAATAGCGAATAGCGAATTGGGAAGAAACGCATTACCCTACTCGCTACTCGCTACTGGCTATTCGCTATGCTCAAAATCCGCATCATCCCCTGCTTGGACGTAAAGGACGGCCGCGTCGTCAAGGGGATCAATTTCGAATCCCTGCGCGATGCCGGCGATCCGGTGGAGCAGGCGATGGTCTATGACGCCGCCGGCGCCGACGAACTGTGCTTCCTCGACATCACCGCCTCCCACGAGAACCGCGGCACGATCCTCGATGTCGTGCGCCGCACCGCCGATGTCTGCTTCATGCCGCTCACCGTCGGCGGCGGGGTGCGCACGCTGGAGGATATCCGCGCCCTGTTGCTGGCCGGCGCCGACAAGGTCTCGATCAACACCGAAGCGGTCCGCCGCCCCGAATTCGTCAAGGAAGCGGCCGAGAAATTCGGCAGCCAGTGCATCGTCGCGGCGATCGACGCCAAGAGTGTATGGGAGCATCGGCCAGGCGAAGTGGGCACCGGTTCGCCGTCCGGCCGTGCGACCCAATTTGAAGTCTTCACCCATGGCGGCCGCAAGGCGACCGGCATCGACGCGGTGGCGCATGCCAGGCGGCTGGTGGAATTCGGCGCCGGCGAAATCCTGCTGACCTCGATGGACCGCGACGGCACCCGCGCCGGCTACGACATCCCCCTGACCCGCGCCATCGCCGATACGGTGTCGGTGCCCGTGATCGCCTCGGGCGGCGTCGGCAAGCTCGAGGATTTGGTGGCCGGCGTGCGCGACGGCCATGCCAGCGCCGTGCTCGCCGCCTCGATCTTCCATTTCGGCGAGGTCTCGATCGCGCAAGCCAAGGCGGCGCTCGCACAAGCCGGATTGCCGGTGCGCCTCGGTTGAGCGACACTCGCTTCATGGAAGAGCCGCGCGTCGCCATCGTCCGCACCTATCGCCCCGCCCACGGCCATGCGCCGGCGCGCGCGGTGAACGCAAGGCGCGTGCATCTGGCCAAGCGCATGCGCGGCAGCGAGGCGTTCCGCGCCGCGGTGCTCGAATGCCTCGCCCAGGTCAGCGGCAACGCGCCGGCCATCCGCGCCCGCGATCCCGAAGGCGTGCACCAGGTGCGCGTCGGCCTGCGCCGGCTGCAGATGGCGCTCAAATCCTTCGGCGAGGAGACGGCGGATTTGAAGGCCCTGGGCAGGCGCGGCCGCACCATCGCCGGCGCTTTCGGCCCGGCGCGCGAGCTCGATGTCTTCGCGCAGGAATTGCTGGCGCCCGTGGCGCGCAAATACCGCCAGGACGAATCCTTCGCCGCGTTCGAGGCGGCGCTGCGCCATGCGCGCGGCGAGGCTTGGGACGACGCGCTGGGCGAAATCCTCAATCCCGAATTCGGCGCCTTCCTGAACGACGTCGCCGCCGCGGCGGAGCAGGCGCCGGCGGCCGGCGGCCGGATCGGCAAGATCAGCCGCCGCGCGCTCGGCGCCCATTGGAGGAAGGCCAAGAAGAGCGGCAAGAAGGTCCGCAAGGTCTACGACAACCGCACCCACAAGCTGCGCATCGCGCTCAAGAAGCTGCGCTACGCCGCCGAGTTCTTCGCGCCGCTGTACCCGAAGAAGAAGTTCGGGCCCTACCTGAAGGAGCTCAAATCGCTGCTCGACGCGATGGGCGAGGCCAACGACGTGCACGGCATTTCCGGCACGCTGGCCCATCTGGGCGCCGGGCCCGAACTGCGCTTCGCCGCCGGCGCGATTTCCGGCTGGCACGCCGGCCGCGAGAAGGCGCTGGTCAGGAAGGCGATGAAGGGCTGGCGCAAGTTCAAGAAGAACAAGCCGTTCTGGGAGTAGGTTACCTCTCCCGCCGATGCTCCGCTGTCATCCCCGGCGAGCGTCGCGCGTTAGCGCGATGCGAGGGAAGGGGACCCAGGCCGCAAAGACCGTCACGGTATTTTCGACCTGGGTCCCCTTCCCTTCGCGTTGCTGCGCAACGCTCAGCCGGGGATGACAAGGTATGCGCGGCATTCACCTTCGCCCCAACGCCACATTCATCGCCGCGAGCCGCACGGCGCCGCTCGGCTCCGCTTCCACGATCAGCGCCGCCGACAGGTCCAGCTTCTCCGGCATCGCCGTCGCCATGTCCCAGCCGGTCGCCAGCGTGTAGGCGGAGCGCAGCACGCCGCGATGGGTGATGGCGATCGCATCGCTCGACTCGCGCGCCGCATCGCTGAGGAAATCCGCCACCCGCGCCAGAAGCGCGCGCGTGCTCTCGCCGCCCTTGGGTGTGAAGTCGATGGCGCTGCCGGCACGCAAGAACGCATCGGCGCCGTCGCGGCTGAGGATTTCCGCGCGCGTCAGTCCCTCCCAGTCGCCCCAATGGTGCTCGGCCAGCCGCACGTCGGGCACCGCGTCGGGAAAGCCGAGCAGCGCCGCGGTCTCGCGCGCGCGCCGCAAGGGGCTGGTGAAGGCCCGTGCCCGTTCGAAACCTGTCGGTGGGGCAAGTGCCGCCATCTTGGCGCGTCCGGCGTCCGACAAGGGCGTGTCGATACGGCCCTGGATGCGGCCCTCTTCGTTCCACGCGGTCGGCCCGTGCCGCAGCAATGCGATGCGCACTTTGTCTTCCTTCGAAGTTCATGCACGATGGGTGCATCGATATCAGAAATTGGAATGAGATGCGCCGCGTCGTCGACAAAACCAAGCCGGAAGATTTTCCGCCCAACGTCCAGGCGATTTTCAAGCGCCAAGCGCCGTGCTCGGCTTGGCTGAACCAGGAATTGCTGGAAGTCGACGTCGAGGAAGGTTGGGTCAAGATCGGCTACGACCTTGGGCAGCCGCATTTCAACCGCTTTGGCGCGCTGCATGGCGGCGCCATCGCCTGCGTGATGGACGATGTGCTGGCCGTCGCCGCCGGCTTCGTCGCGCAATGGGGCGAGATCGCGCCGACGCTGGAGATGAAGGTGAGCTATCTCAACCAGGGTGCTGCCGGCCCTCACATCGCCGAGGCGAAAGTGATCAAGCGCGGCCGCGCCGTCAGCTTTCTCGAAGCCACGCTGGCCCGCGCCGACGGCAAGGTGATCGCCACCGCCACCGCCACGATCATGATCGCGCCGATGAAGCGATAACAAAAACCGTCATGGCCGGGCTTGACCCGGCCACCCATCGCGCTCGCGTCTGCGAGCGCGAGAGACCCATTGGCGCGCCGACGCGCGCCAGATGGATGGGCGGCTCAGGGCCGCCCATGACGGAATGGTTCACGCATTCTTCCCTGCCGCCGCGCGGCTCCCCCGCGCCGCGTCGCCATAGATGCCGCGCGCCATCAGCGACAGCTCGCTCTTCATCCGCGACTCGTAGACGTCGGCCCGCGCCGCATGCGCCGCGCGCGAATCGGGATCGGCCAGCACCGCCATCTCGGCGAGGTGACAGGCGACGCGATGATCGCCCGCCTCCGACACCTCCAGCGCCCGCGTCGCCAGCGACGCCGCGCCGCCGGCCAGCCGCGCCACCTCATGCGCCACCGCGGCGTCCGGCGCGGGCTTGAGGTTCGCGGGATTGCCGTCATACCAGCCGCCGAACTGCCGCCAGATGTTGCGCACCACGAATTCCGGCTCGTCATAGACCGGCTTCAGATACGGCTTTTCCAAAATCTCCTTGGGCAGGCTCACCGCGTGCAGGATGGCGTTCAGCCGCTCGCCGCGGTTCATCATCTCCAGTGTCTGCTTGACGAGCGATTCCAGCGCCGACGCCACCTCGTCCAGCACCCTGGCGATGCGGGTGCGCCCCGCGATGGGAAGGCCATGTGCCGGCAGCAGCAGCTCCGGCTCCAGCGCCGCCATCTCGCGCAGCGCCACCGCCCAATCGAGCGGATAGCGCTGCACCTTCTGCGGATTGCCGGCATTGGGAAACACCCAGGTCAGAAAATCGCCGACCACCACCGCCTTGTGGCTGGGCTCATAGGCCCAGAGGTGATCGTCGGTCTCGCCGCGCGCGTGCTGGAAATCGAAGCGCAGCGCGCCGCTGGCAAAACCCATGCGTTCCGAGAACGCGGTGTCCGGCTCGATCCATTCCTTCGGCCCGAACTGGTCCGGCGCGGTCGACATCGAGACGCGGCTCTTGCCGCCGCCGCCGCCGAACTGCCGCGCATTGATCGCGGCGTTGTAGCCGTTGGTGAGGCGATAGCGCGCGAAGCGCGGCTGCACGTTCTCGTGCCCGATCACTTGCGGCCGCGCCCGGCCGCGATCGGTCGCCTCGTGCACGATGGCGGCGGCGCCGCCGATGTGATCGATGTGTCCGTGGGTATAGGCGATGGCGCGCACCGGATCGTCGGTCCAGCCGCGCATCGCCTTCACCACCTGGCCGCCGAACGATTCCAGGCTGGTGTCGAACAGCACCAGCCCATCCTCCGATTTGAACAGCACGACATGGCTGAACGCCTCGATCATCGCGACGCCGTCGGCAATCTCGGAGATCTCGCCGTTCAGCCGGTTCGCCGGCTCGTCGGCGACGCCCGTATCGATGAACCGGCTGGAGAGCTTTAAGAGATCGGCCATGGGATGGCTCCAACGGATTGCGAATTATGGTTCTGGTTCGGATGTTACAGCGAATAGCGAATGGCGAATAGCGAATAGGGGGCGCTCGCCCTACTCGCTATTCGCTACTCCCTATTCGCTACACCTCGATCTCCGCCACCACCGGCACGTGATCCGATGCTTTCTGCCAGCCGCGCATCTTGGTCACGATGGTCTGGCTTTTCAGCCCGCCCTTCAGCGCCTTGCTGACCCAGATGTGATCGAGCCGCCGGCCGCGATTGCTCAGCTGCCAGTCGGCGGCGCGATAGCTCCACCACGAATAGCTTTTCTGATCCTCCGGCACGAACTGCCGCGTCACGTCGGTCCATTCGAACGCGGCCTTGACCTCGCCGAGCAGGTTGGTCTCCACCGGCGTGTGGCTGACGACGTCCAGGAGCTGCTTGTGACTCCACACATCGTGCTCCAACGGCGCCACGTTCAGATCGCCGACCAGGATCGCGGCGGCGCCGCTGCGGTCCTTGCGCCGCGCGAAGTCGCGCTCCATCGCGCGCAGGAAGTCGAGCTTGTGCGCGAATTTCGGATTGACGTCGGGATCGGGGATGTCGGCGCCGGCCGGCACATAGAAGTCGTGAATCTCCACGCCGTTCGCAAGCTGGACGCACATATGCCGCGCATGGCCCTCGCGGCAGAACGCCTGCACCTCGCTCTTCGCGAACGGGATCTTCGAGAGCACGGCGACGCCGTGATAGCCCTTCTGGCCGTTGATC
>CAZMHP010000112.1:0-9026 GCA_964566095.1 uncultured Rhizobium sp.
TTCCGCTGGCGCGGAATTTCTTGAGCGCGGCGCCGATCTCCTCGGCCTGCGCGATCGGCAGATTGGCGCTACCCAGCCGCAGCAGAACGCCCTTGACGCGCGGATCGCGCTCGGCGGCATCCAGCGCGAGCACCGTATCCATCACGGTGACGGGACGCGGCCCGAAATCGAACGCCGGCCTGGCGGAATCCACCATCGGAGCGCGCAGATCGAGCGCCAAGACCATGTTGCCGGGCAGGCCATCGCCGCGCAGCAGGCCGATCACAAGCAACGCCGCGACCAGCAAGATCAGGACAAGCGCAAATTTGGCGATGCTGTTCAGAGCACCAAGCGCGACGGACTTGGCCCAGCGGAGAAATGCGATCATGGATGAGTTCCCTTTCGACGACCGGACGGTGGGTCGGAATCATATGGGGAGCCCATGAAGGAAGACCAACCGCCACGTGCGGGCTGGCCAACCGAGAATTTCCCATGGCATTGGTTTCAAAGGGTAATTCCGCAGACCCTTGCCGGTGCACAATTCAAAAAGAAAGGCCCGGCGGTTGGCCGGACCTTTCCCTTCGTGAGGAAGAGGGCGAATTTCTAGGCGTCGCGCAGATCGCGCACCGCGTCCTTCACGCCGCCGACGGCGTTCTGAACCTTGCCCTTTGCCTTGTCGGCCGTGCCTTCCGCCTTGAGTTTCGCGTCGCCCGTGGCCTTGCCGATGCCTTCCTTGGCAGCGCCCTTGGCCTGATTGGCGATGCCGTCGATGCGATCCTTGTCCATGGAAAACTCCGTAGCTGCTGCCCCTAGACAACGTGCCCTTCAGCGGGCCGTTCCGCTCGGTTCCAGGCAAAATATCTTCCCTGGACGGGAACCGCCGGCTGTAACCAAAATCCGCGCGCGGCGAAGTCTCGTATAACGTGCGACCGATTTCGGAGACCCGCGATGACAACCAGGCGCAATCTCATGCAGCTGCTTCTGCTCGGCGCCGCCGGCGCGGGTCTGGGTGCGCTGCCCGCCTTCGCCAGGACCTTCGAGGTGCATCACACCGAAGCGGAGTGGCGCAAGCTGCTGTCGCCGCAGGCCTATCATATCCTGCGCGAGCAAGGGACGGAGCAGCCCTTCTCCAGCCCGCTCTTGAAGGAGCACCGCAAGGGAACGTTCACCTGCGCCGGCTGCGCGCTGCCGCTGTTCGCGTCCACGACGAAATTCGACAGCGGGACGGGCTGGCCGAGCTTCTGGGCGCCGCTGCCGGGCGCGGTCGAGACCACGACCGACGACAGCTGGATCGAATCCCGCACCGAAGTGCATTGCCGCCGCTGCGGCGGCCATCTGGGCCATGTGTTCGACGATGGGCCGAAGCCCACGGGATTGCGCTACTGCATGGATGGCCTGGCGCTGGACTTCAAACCCGCCTGACCTGCCCCTTTCGGCGAGGGGAATCGGTCGCCACAATGGGCCGATGAGCACCTTCGACGTCTGCGGCCTGACCATCGCCTATGACGACATCGCGGGCCCGGGCGACGGCCGGCCGATGATCCTGGTCCACGGCTTTGCCACCAACCGCGCGGAGAACTGGCGCCGGCTGGGCTGGTATGGCGCACTGGAACGCCGGCGCATGCGCACCGTCGCGCTCGACCTGCGCGGCCATGGCGAGAGCGCAAAGCCGCACGATCCGACGCTGTACGGCCGTGAGACCCTGGCCGGCGACGTGCTGGCGCTGATGGATCATCTGGGCATCGCCCGCGCGCATATCCTGGGCTTCTCGCTGGGCGCGCGCGTGGCGCTGGCCGCGGCGCTGAAGGCGCCGGAACGCTTCGCCACGCTCAGCCTTGGCGGGGTCGGCGAGACGCTGCTCGAGCCGCGCGCCGCCGCCGGCCACCCGATGGCCGAGGCCATGGAAGCCGCCGACGCGCAGAGCATCGCCGAGCCGATGCTGAAGAGCTTTCGCCAATTTGCCGATGCCCAAGGTGAGGACCGCCTCGCGCTCGCGGCGCTGGCGCGCGCCCAGGAAACGCCGATCGCGCGCGATCGGCTCGCGGGATTGCCAGTGCCTGTCCTGGTCGTGGCCGGCGCGCGGGATTCGCTGGCGGGCGATCCCCATCCGCTGGCCAAGGTGTTTCCGGATGGCCGCGCCGTACGCGTGCCCGGCGTCGATCACTTCTCCATTATCGCGCATGCGCTGTTCAAGGCGAGCGTGTTCGACTTCCTCGACGGGGGAATTTGAAGGCGGTCGCTTCTAACGAAGTCGCCCAATCTATACTCTCCCGGCCGCGAGGGACCGATGGGCAAGCTTCAGGACGACACCGCGCTGAGCGAACGCGACGGACGGCTTTTCGCGACGCTGTCCCGCGACTGGGAAATTTGGGGACCAAATGGCGGCTATGTCTCCGCCATCGCGTTGCGCGCGGCGGGCAAGCGCGCCCCGCAGGGACACCGGCCGGCGACGATCTCGGTCCAGTATCTCGCCGCCGGAAAATTCGCGGAAGCCGAAGCGATCGTCGAACCGGTGAAGCAGGGACGGTCCGCCTGTTGCTTCAACGTCGCGCTGGTCCAGGAGGGCAGGCGTTTTCTTCAGGCGCAGGTATGGACAACGGATCGCAGCAGCGGCCCGGACACAAGCGAGCTGGCGATGCCGGACGTGCCGCGGCCTTCGGCGCTGAAGACCTATCGTGAGCTCGTGCCGCGCGAGAGCGACAAGCGGGAATTCTTCGACAATTTCGACGTCAAGCCGCTAAAGATATTCACCCGCGAGGCACCGCATCCGGGCGGCGCGGTCATCCAGGAATGGTATCGCTTTCCCGGCTTCGACAGCGGCGGCGACGTCTTCGCCGATTGCGCGCGGCCGTTGCTGTTGATCGACACGCTGCTCTGGCCGGCACATCACCGCGGCCTCCGCGCCGGCTATCCCAACTACATCGCGCCGAGCCTGGACGTGTCCGCCTGGTTCCATGAAAGCCCGCAAGACAGCGACTGGCTGTTCATCGACGTGCATACGCCGACCGCGCGCAACGGACTCATCCACGGCACGGCGCGGGTCTGGTCGGAGGACGGCAGGCTGCTCGCCACCGGCTCCAGTCATATGTTGGTGACGCCGCGCGGCTAGAGCGGATCACCGTTTCATGGAATCGGTGATCCGCCCTAAGTTATTGTTCGGTCGCAATCCCGAACGGAAGGCGCCGAAGACGCTGACGCTATCGGCCGCATTTTTCCTGGAATTGCTCTAATGCGGCTCCAGCCACTGCACGCTGAACAGTGCCGCATCGTCGGTCCACACGCGGCGCGGGACATAGCCGGCTTCGGCCGCCAGGGCGTGGAAGCCGTCGACCGTGTATTTGTGCGAATCCTCGGTGTGGATCGCCTCGCCCTTCGCAAACCGAACAGTCTGCCCGGCGACACGCACATGCTGTTCCTTCAAACTGACGAGATACATCTCGATCCGCTGCGCCAGGGGGTTGTAGCAGGCGTGATGCGCGAAGGCATCGACGTCGAAATCGGCATCCGCTTCGCGGTTCGCGCGCAAAAGCAGATTCTTGTTGAACGCCGCGGTCACGCCCTCCGCGTCGTTATAGGCCGCGTGCAGGATCGCGGGATCCTTGACGAGATCGACGCCGACCAGAAGTCCGCCGCCGCCCAGCGTATGGCGGGCATGGCGCAGGAACTGCACCGCATCGGGACGGGTGAAATTGCCGATGGTCGAGCCCGGGAAGAAGCCGGCGCGGCGCTTGGCGCCAGGGCTCAGCGGACCCAGCGCCAGGACGCGGGTGAAGTCGCCGATCACGGGCCTCAGCCGAAGGGCGGGGAAATCCCCGCTCAGCGCCGCCGCGACGGCGAGCAGGTAGTCGCCGGAGATGTCGATGGGAGCATAGGCACGCGGGGTCTTCAGCACATCGAGAAGGATACGCACCTTGCGCAGCGAACCGGCGCCGAATTCGACCAGCTCGGCATCGGGCCCGATCAAGGCGCCGATCTTCTCCGCATGGGTCTTGAGGATCGAGAGCTCGGTCCGCGTGGGATAATATTCGCGCAGCGCGGTGATGCGCTCGAACAATTCCGACCCCGCCGCGTCGTAGAAATATTTCGCCGCGATGCGCTTGGGGCTTTGCGACAAGCCTTCCAGGAGATCTTCGCGGAACGAGTCGTCGCCGTATTGGTCGCGTGCGACCAGCGCCAAGGGGCTCATGCGTCACCTGCCAGACGGAGGCCGCTGAACTGCCAGCGTGCCGAAGGGGGGAAGAAATTGCGATAGGTCGGTCGGATGTGGCCTTGCGGCGTGGCGAGCGAGCCGCCGCGCAGGACCATCTGTCCGCTCATGAACTTGCCGTTGTACTCGACGACGTCGCCGTCGAACGGGCGGTAGCCCGGATAGGGATCGTAGGACGAGCGTGTCCATTCCCATACCCGGCCCTGCCCGCCGATCCGCGCGCTCGCCGCTTCCCATTCGAACTCGGTCGGCAGACGCGCGCCAGCCCAGGCGGCATAGGCGGCCGCTTCATAGAAGCTGACATGCGCGACCGGCGCGTTCTCATCGAGCGCGCCGATGCCGTGGAGCGTGAAGCCGCGCCAGCCGGACGGCTCGCCCAGCCAATAGAGCGGCGCGTTCAGGTGCTCGCGCTGCACGAAGGCCCAGCCGTCGCTCAGCCAGAATTCGGGCCGGCGATAGCCGCCGTCGGCGATGAAGGCGAGATAGTCGCCGTTGCTGACCGGCCGCGAGGCGAGGCGAAATGGATTGAGAAGGACCTTGTGACTCGGGCCTTCGTTGTCGAAGGCGAACCCCTCACCCGCATGTCCGATCTCAACGATGCCGCCCGGATGATCGATCCAGTCCAGCGGCGCGGCCGTTGCCATCGCGCCGGGCCCCGGCGCATAGGCCGGAAACAAGGGGCTGCAGGAAAAGACATGCAGAATGTCGGTCAGGATCAATTCCTGATGCTGCTGCTCGTGATGCAGGCCCAGCGTGACCAGCGGCGCGACTTCGGCGGCGCGCTCTTCGATCAGCCGCGCCATCGCCTCGTCGACGTGCAAGCGGTATTCGAGGATGTCGGCGACCGGCGGGCGGCTCAACAGGCCGCGCTGCGACCTGGGATGACGCGGGCCCAAGCCCTCGTAATAGGAATTGAACAGATAGGCGTAAGCCGAATCGAAAGGCCGGTACTGAGGCGCGAATTTGCCGAGCAGGACTGCCTCGAAGAACCATGTCGTGTGCGCCAGATGCCATTTGGTGGGACTGACGTCCGGCATCGACTGAATGTTCTGGTCCTCGACCGACAGTGGCGCGGCCAGCGCCTCGCTGGCGCGGCGGACTTGAGCGTAGTCGGCGAGCAGCGCGGCGGTCAGCTCTGTGGGGGCCGCGGGGGGAGACGTCGCCGCTTTCGCCATGGAGTTGCGCCCTTGCTGCCAGTGGTCAACGGGAACAGTAGCAGGAAAGTTCCCTCATTTGTGTCAGCAATGCCATGGGACCCGACGGGCCGTGGCCATGACCGAGGGTGATGGAGCTCCTCATGCTTCGACAAGCTCAGCATGAGGACTTTTGACAAGGTCCTCATCCTGAGGCCGTCGAAGGATGAGGACCCCGCGCGAGCCCAATTACCGCCAGCGCCTACCGTGCCGCCGCCAATGTCACCGGCTTGTCGCGATAAAGCGCCGGCAGGACACGCTTCAACGCATCGATCTTCGGCAGATCGTTGTAGACGATATAGGGATAGGTCGGGTTGTGGATCAGGAAGTCCTGATGATAGCCCTCGGCCTCGTAGAAGCCCTTGAGCGGCTCGATTCGGGTCACGATGGGCGCGGCGAAGACATGCGCGGCGCCAAGCTGGGCGACATAGGCGCGGGCGATCTTTTCCTGCGTCGGCGAGGCGAAGAAAATCTCCGAGCGATAGCTGGTGCCCGTATCCGGTCCCTGGCGGTCGAGCTCCGTCGGATCATGCGCCACCGAGAAATAGACGCGCAGCAGATCGCCATACGAGACGACGCGCGGATCGAAGGCGATCTGCACCGACTCGGCATGGCCGGTGGTCTCGGTGCCGACCAGCTCGTAGATCGCGGTCGCCCGGGCGCCACCGGAATAGCCGGCAACGACCTTGGTCACGCCCTTCACATGCTCGAACACGCCCTGCAGGCCCCAGAAACAGCCGCCCGCGAGCACCGCGGTCTCTGCTGCCGGCGCGCCCGCCTTGGCTTCATCCACGGCGGCGGCGGGAACGGGCTTGTCGATCGCATCGGCGCAGGCGCCGGACAGGCTCAAGAGCGCGCCGCCGGCGGCGGCGAGCAAGGTCGTGCGGACGGAGCGGAACATGGATACCTCCTCAGGTCTGCCAATCCATTCGCTGCAAGGGCCGATACGGTTACAATGGCGCGGCGGATCATTCACCAGCGCAGCAGCGCCCGCCCCAAAAGCGCGCCCAAGGCGCCCATCGCGGCGATGCCCAGCGTGTACCAGATCGCCACGAACGGCGCGGCGTTCTCGGTGCAGTGAAGGGCGTAGACGACGGTGCCCACGGCGCCGGCCACGACGCCCGCCACCGCGCCCGCCAGCGTCAGCCGTGTCGGCGCCAGCTCGCGCAAGCTCCAGAACAGGCCGAGGAAGATCGGCAGCGAGAGGACAACGATGTTGCGGGCACACACCTGGCTCGACCCGCCCATCATGAGCGCCATGCGCTGATCGTCGGGCGCCTCGATCATCTGATAAAATGCCAGCGCGATCATCATTGCCAGGGGCGCCAGGATCAGCGGTCCGAACACGCCGCCCTCGCCGTCGGGCCGCGCCAGGCGATCGATCAGCCCGAAGCCGAGCGCGGCCACGCTGAAGGCATAGGCGAACTTCATCCAAAACGGGCCCGTGCGCATGGCATGCATCAGATCGGCCCGCACGCCGAGCCACAACACCATGACCGCCACCGACAGCACCGCGCCGATCGCAAGTCCGAGCGCCAGCCGGTTGCCGACCGCGCGCGCCGGCGCCGGCTCCAGCTCGGCGGACAGCGCATCGATCAGATCGTCGGTCCTCATGGGCCGTCTCCGACCTTTTGCCCAAGCGCTTTGAGGCCGCGATGCACGCCGACCTTCACCGCCGATTCGGAGAGGCCATGGCGGGCCGCGGCCTCCGCCGTCGACAACCCATCGATCTTCACCGAGCGGATCAGCGCGCGCGTCTTTTCCGGCAGCCATCGCAGCATGCGTTCGACATCGAGCTGCGCCTCCACCGCCGACGCATCCTGCGCGCCGAAGAGCTGTCCGGCATCGTCCAGCGGGTCTTCCGCCCGTCGGTTGTGGCGGCGGAAATGATCGATCAGCTTGTAACGCGCGATCGCGTGCAGCCAGGCGGTGAAAGGGCGTTCGGGGTCGTAGGTCTGCCGGCGCGTGTGCATCGCAATCAAGGTTTCCTGCAACAGGTCTTCCGCTTCGGCGGCGCGGCCGATCCGCCGCCGGTAGTAGGCGCGCAAAAATCCCTGCAGCTTGCGCAGCAGTTCGCCATAGGCCGCGCCGTCGCCCTTCAGCGACCGTACCATCAGCGCCTTCAGTTCCGCTTCCGCCTCGACCAATCGGGCGCCTTTCACATCACATTCGTGAGAGCCGGATCGAAGGTTACATCGCGACGGGACGGCGCGCAAAAAACCACAGCCGGCCGCCTTCGGCCGGGCGATCCGCCCGCAAATGCGTCCGCCAATTCAGATGTGGATCAGTTCCGAGCTGACGCGGGCGTGACCGCCCTCGAGCAGCGTGTTCAGTTCGCCGACCAGATTGCGCAGCTGCGTGCTGTCAATCACATCCTCGAGCGCGAGATAAACGTCGAGCTCTTTGTCGGCCTCCGTCACGAGGCTCATTTCCAGGATTGGGCATTGCGCGCGCAACAGCGCTTCGCTGTCCGCGATATCCTTGCGGAGCAAGACGAGGCGCGTCGCATCGCGCTCTTCGATCTTCACACGGTACAGAAACATGTCACGCCTTTCTGCGTTACCATCCTGGTAAGCACAAGAATGCACGCCAACCGTCTAAGTTCCGGTTGGAGCTTTCGGGAAAATTTTAGCGATCGGCGGACCAACGGCGCCCACCGCGCCGGCCGTTAACCGATTCAAATTGCGTAGGAATTTGAATCGGTTCCCGCACATTTACGAAGGTTAATGCGGAATGATGTCTCTCCCCACAAATGAGGGGAGAGTATCCAATTGAATCTTCTGAATCTTTCCGCTATTAAGACTTTGTTAACTCATTGAACGGTGATCGACCGACTCAACAGATCGGCACCGGGGTTTTGGGAGATTGCGCGGCCGAAGCCGGTCGCGCCGGGGTGCCGCCAGGAAGAGGACCAGTCCGTTCTCACAGGGGTACCGCATGCTTGCGTATGAAGAGCTCAAAGGATCGTCGGGCCGCCAGATCCGCTTTCGCGCGCCGCGTTACGACGCCAAGCGAATCTTTCCTTCCCTCGCACCGCGCGTGCGCATACGCGCCACCGCTTACCGGCTGCACGACATCAGCCTCGGTGGACTATCGGCCTTGTCCAAGCACGGGCATGACGACCTGCCGGAGGTCGGCGAGACCGTTCCGCTGAGCATCCAGCAATCGGGCCTTCCGATCTTCGAGAGTCAGGCGCGCGTCTGCCGTGCCGAGAACACGGTGTTCGGCTCCAAGCTCGCCTTCCATTTCGTCGATCGCTTCGTCGAGTTCGACAAGCTTCTGACCCGCAACACCCAGGCGCAGATCGCGGCGCGCGCGCCGGCCTTCGGAGCCGAAAGCTCGCAGCTCGTGCCGATAGAGTATCGCGCCTTCTGCGCCGACGTGCTCAAGCTGCTGCGCTCCTATCGGGTCGTGCTCGAATCCAACGATGCGGTGGCCAAGGTGCTGCAGCACGGGCTCAACGCGCTGGAGGCGGTCGAGACCTGCGAGCCGCGCCTCATCCAGCAATGGCGCGCGCTGTGGCGCACCGGCAACGAGCTCACCCAGGGCATGGACCAGGATCGCGAGCGGCGCGAGGCGACCAAGGAATATACCGAACTGGTGCTGACGCCCGAGCTGCGCAAGGGCGCGATCTGGGACCGCTCCTA
>CAZMHP010000113.1:0-9025 GCA_964566095.1 uncultured Rhizobium sp.
GCTCGGAAGGGCCTTATGGCGGGCGTCAGGCGTTCGACGATCTGGTGCAGGCCGCATCCGGCGGCGCCGACATGCTGCTGGGCCCCGACGGCGAGAGTACGATGCGCATGTTCCCGTCCTATGTCGCCGACAAGGTCAGCGGTCTGCACGCGCTCTACGCCACGCTCGCCGCCCTCTTTCACCGCGAGCGCACCGGCGAGGGGCAGTTCGTCGAAGTCCCGATGCTGGAGAGCTATACGAGCTTCCTGATGGTCGAGCATCTCTACGGCGCGGCGTTCGAGCCGCCGGTCGGCCATGTCGGATCGACGCCGGCGCTGACGCCCGATCGCGCCTGCTTCAAGACCAAGGACGGCTTCATCGCCACCATGCCGTCGGGCCGCGAGGGCGCGGACACCTTCATGAAGCTTGGCGGCATCGCCGATTTCTACAACGGCGAGGATTTCGTCGCCGCGAAATCGGCGAAGGAGAAGGTCGCGCTCTACAACAAGGCGATGCGGCAGGCCGCGCTGGCGCACACCACCGCGGAATGGATGGAATTGGGCGAGCGCCACCGCATCCCGATCATGCGCGCCAACACGATGGACGGCGTGCTGGACGATCCGCACCTGAAGGCGGTCGGGTTCTTTGAAGTCCGGTCGCACCCCACGGAAGGCCAGTGGCGCTCGATGAAGGCGCCGGTCAAATTCTCCAAGACCCCGGCCAGCGTGCGCCGCGAGCCGGAGCCGCCGGGCGCGAGCACCGAGGCGGTGCTGGGGCGGGTCGGAAAAGCAACCAAGGCGGCGGAATAGATCGCGTTTCGGACCAAATTTATATATAATGTGTACAACTGAATACGGAGCGTATCTATGTCTGCGACCAAATCGGTGACAATCACGACGCGCGTCAAGCCGTCGCTTGCGAAGAAATTGGAAGCCTATGCCAAGGCGGCTCGCCGCACACGATCCTGGGTCGTCGAGGACATCCTCGACCGCTATGTCGATGGTGAAATCGCCATCGTGAAGGCTGTCCAGGAGGGCATCGACGCCGCAAATCGCGGCGAACTGGTTCCGCATGAGGAGGTATTCCGCAAGCTACGCGAGAAATCGACCGCGCGGCGGCGCGCCATGGCCAAGAAGGCTGCATGATCGTCTCCTGGACGAGTGTTGCCGAAGCCGAGTTGGACGAAGTCTGGACCTATATTGCGGCGGACAATCTGGACGCCGCCGACCGGACGGCTGAACGCATTCGCAATTCGGCGAACATGCTCGCCGACTATCCTTCGCTCGGGCACCGTGGCCGATTGTCCGGAACGCGCGAACTGATCGTCCCAAACCTGCCTTATATTCTGATCTATCGCCGCCTCAAGCAGTCGGTCGAAATCCTCCGCGTCCATCACACATCGCGCGACTGGCCGCCAAAACCACGGCGGTCTTCTTGAAGCCACCGCCCTCCCCAGCCAATATCGGACCACAATAAGCCCGGGAAACGCCATGTCAGAGACCTTGATCCCCGTTCCGCAGGAATGGAAAGAGCGCACCCTTATCGACCGCGCCAAATACGACGCCATGTATGCGCAGTCGATCTCCGATCCGGACGGCTTCTGGGGCGAGCAGGCCAAGCGGATCGACTGGATCAAGCCCTTCACCAAGGTCAAGAACGTCTCGTGGAACCCGGACGATCTGCACATCAAGTGGTTCGAGGACGGTACGCTGAACGTCAGCGTCAACTGCGTCGACCGCCACCTGCCCCACCGCGCCAAGCAGACCGCGATCATCTGGGAAGGCGACGATCCGAAGGACAGCCGCCATATCAGCTATGAGGAGCTGCACCGCGAGGTCTGCCGCTTCGCCAACGTCCTGAAGGCGCACGGCGTCAGGAAGGGCGACCGCGTCACGATCTATCTGCCGATGATCCCGGAGACCGCCTACGCCATGCTCGCCTGCGCCCGCATCGGCGCGGTGCATTCGGTGGTCTTTGCCGGCTTCTCGCCGGAGAGCCTGGCCGGGCGCATCCTCGATTGCCAGTCGACGGTCGTCATCACGGCCGACGAGGGCCTGCGCGGCGCAAAGCCCATTCCGCTCAAGATGAACACCGATCTGGCGCTGACCCGCTGCCCGGACGTGAAGACCGTGCTGGTCGTCAGGCGCACCGGGCATCCGGAACTCGAACACAAGGGCCGCGATTTCTACTACCACACCGAAGCGGCGAAGGTCTCCGCCGACTGTCCGCCGGAAGAGATGGGCGCCGAGGATCCGCTCTTCATCCTCTATACCTCGGGCTCGACCGGAAAGCCCAAGGGCGTGCTGCACACCACCGGCGGCTACTGCATGTACACCGCGTTCACGCACCAATACGTGTTCGACTATCACGACGGCGACATCTACTGGTGCACCGCCGATGTCGGCTGGGTGACCGGCCACAGTTACATCGTCTACGGCCCGCTCGCCAACGGCGCGACCACGCTGATGTTCGAAGGCGTGCCGAACTATCCCTCCAATTCGCGCTTCTGGGAGGTGATCGACAAGCACAAGGTCAACATCTTCTACACCGCACCGACCGCGCTGCGCGCCCTGATGCGCGAAGGCGACGAACCGGTGAAGAAGACCAGCCGCGCGAGCCTGCGCCTGCTCGGCTCGGTCGGCGAGCCGATCAATCCGGAGGCGTGGCTGTGGTATCACCGTGTGGTCGGCGACGGGCGCTGCCCGATCGTCGATACCTGGTGGCAGACCGAGACCGGCGGCATCCTCATCTCGCCGCTCCCCGGCGCGACGGATCTGAAGCCCGGTTCGGCGACCAAGCCTTTGTTCGGCATCCGGCCCGAGCTGGTCGACGCCGACGGCAAGGTGCTGGAGGGCGCCACCAGCGGCAATCTCTGCCTGCTCGATAGCTGGCCGGGCCAGATGCGCACGGTCTATGGCGACCACCAGCGCTTCATCGACACGTACTTCAAGACCTATCGCGGCAAGTATTTCACCGGCGACGGCTGCCGCCGCGACGAAGACGGCTACTACTGGATCACCGGCCGCGTCGACGACGTGATCAACGTCTCCGGCCACCGCCTGGGCACCGCGGAGGTCGAGAGCGCGCTCGTCGCCCATCACGACGTGGCGGAGGCCGCCGTCGTCGGCTTTCCGCACGACATCAAGGGCCAGGGCATCTATGCCTTCGTGACGCTGAAGGTCGGCGCCGAGCCTTCCGACAAGCTGAACACCGAGCTCAAGCAATGGGTGGGGCGGGAGATCGGCGCGATCGCGAAGCCCGATGTGATCCAGTTCGCGCCCGGCCTACCCAAAACGCGCTCGGGCAAGATCATGCGGCGCATCCTGCGCAAGATCGGCGAAGGCGACACGTCGAACCTCGGCGACACCTCCACGCTGGCCGATCCCGGCGTGGTCGCCGATCTGGTGAAGAACGCCAGGCGTTGACGCGCGCGACGAAGACGACGGATGCGCGCGGTCGGTCGCCGCCGCGTGCGTGAAATTCTCTATTGCGTTATGGTGCGAATGCGCGCATAAGCCGCGCCCCTCGTTTGAGGCCCCTCGCTTTGAGAAGGAACTGATGCCATGTCGTCCATCGTTGGTCCTTTGGTCAAACCGAACCGGCTTGAAACCCGCTTCGACCGCACCGCTTTCTACACCCGCGCCTTCCGTCATCCGATCTTGAACAGCGTCGTGCTGCTGATCGTGGCGGCGGCGGTCGCCGCGGTGGCCACGCACATCGTGCGGCTTCCGATTTAACAAACGATCGCGCGGTGCTTTCATCGGCGCCGCGCGACGCCTCTCAAGATTCAAGCGCCTTGAGGGGCAGCCTGGTGCGGTGATCCGCCTTCTACCGCTTCGAGGCTTAAGACGCGGCGTAGGCGTCCATCGCGCGCGCCATATCGATGTCCTTCTGCGTCACCCCGCCGGCGTCATGCGTGGCGAGCGTCACATCGACCTTGTTGTAGACGTTGAACCACTCGGGATGGTGATCCATCTTTTCCGCCAGCAGCGCCGCGCGGGTCATGAAGGCGAAAGCCCGGTTGAAATCCTGGAACGCGAAGCTCTTGGCGATGGCATCGCGCCCGGCGACCGTCTTCCAACCCGTCAGGGATTTGAGCGCGGCAGTCCGCGCGGCGTCGGTCAGCTTGGCCATAGGTTTCCTCCTCGGTTCGCTTTATCGTATCGCGCCATGGATTGGAACGACATCGAGGCGCCCTCGCTCGAGGATATCGAGGCTTTGGCGCGGCAGGCCTTCGACGCTCTCCCGGCGGAATTTCGCGCCCTCACCGGCAACATCGTCTTTCGCGTCGAGGACTTTCCGAGCGACGACGTCGTGCGCGACATGCGCCTCCAAAGCGCGTTCGATATCCTGGGCCTGTTCCACGGTCCACGCCTCGCCGACGAGATCGCCGGCCATGTCCACGGCCATCAGACCATGATCTTCCTCTACCGCCGCCCGATACTCGACTACTGGGCCGAGCATGACGACACGCTGGGCGACATCGTGCGCCATGTGCTGATCCACGAGGTCGGCCACCACTTCGGCCTCTCCGACGCCGACATGCATGCGATCGAGGACGCCGCCGACTAACGCAGCCGATAGGCATGCTCGGCGCGGTAGATGCTGCCGTCGCTGGTGAGCAGGCTGGAATAGAGAATGAACCCGTTCACTGCGAACGGCGCGGAGTCGTAGAGCGCGTGGTCGGTCAGATAATCCATCACGCGGCCGAGCGGCGCGCCTCTCAGCCGCGCCAGCGTCACATGCGGCGTGTATTTCTGGCGGTCCGGCGCCAGCCCCGCGCGCTGCACCGCCGTCTCGATCTTGCGTTGCAGATGCAGCAGCGCCTCGTTCGGCCGCACCCCCACCCACAGCGCATGCGGATGCTTGGCCCCGAACGCGCCGGTGCCGTGCAGCGCCAGTTCGAAGGCGGGCGCCTCGATGCCTTGAAAGGCATCGTGGATCGCGGCGGCACCGCGCCCGTCCACCTCGCCGATGAAACGCAGCGTCAGATGCAGCTGCTCGCGCGTCTGCCAGCGCGCGCCGGGCACGCCCGCCTGAATCCGCGCGAGCGACGGCGCGATGTCGTCGGGAATGGCGAGAGCGGCGAACAGGCGCGGCATTCAGGCTGTCCGGCGCGCCAGGCGCCCCAGCGGCAGGGTGCGGCGGAACAGCAGCGTGACGACGCCATAGGCCAGCCCGCCCAGCAGGATCGCCGCCGCCAGTACCGCTTCGTTGTGGAAACGGTGCAGATGTCCATACCGCTCCACCAGCCAGACGCCGGCCAACGCCGCGGCGCCCGTCGCGACGGCGGCCAGCACGATCGCCGGCAAAGCGCGCGTGAAATGGGACTCGACCGTCAACAGGTCCCGGCGCAGCGCGAGAAACAGAAGCAGTCCCACATTGGCATAGGAGCCGAGCGTGGTGCCGAGCGCCACGCCCACCGCGCCCAGATGGAATCCCCACACCAGGAGGAATTTCATGCCGATATTGACGACCACCGCCAGAACCGTGGCGCGCACCGGCGTCGCCGTGTCGCCGCGCGCATAGAAGGTGGCGGCGACGACGCGCACCAGCACGAAGGCCGGCAACCCCACGCCATAGGCGGCCAGCGCGCTGGCCGAGATATCGGCGGCTGCGACCGAGAACGCGCCGTGCACGAACAGCCCGCGCATGATGGTCTGCGGCACAGCCAAGAACGCGGCGGCGAAGGGCAGCGTCAGGAACAATCCCAGTGCCGCGGCATCGTTCTGTGCCGCATCGGCGCCGGCGCGGTCGCCCAGCGCGACGCGCCGCGACATCTCCGGCAGGAGCACCGTGGCCAGCGCGATGGCGATGGTGCCGAGCGGAAGCTGGTTGATGCGGTCGGCATAGTTGATCGCGGTCAGCACGCCGGAGGGCAGGAAGCTGGCGATGATGGTGTCGATGAAAAGGCCGATCTGCACGCTGGCCGAACCCAGCGTGGCGGCGCCCAGCGCCCACAAGAATTCCTTCATCTGCGCCGACCAACGCGGCCAGGCGAGGCGCAGCGTGATCTGCGCCCGCGCCGCCGCCCAGACGATGAAGAACAGCTGCGCCACGCCGGCAAGCAGCACGCCCCAGGACGCGGCATAGCCCGCATTGGCGAACCAGCGCGACAGCAGAAGCGTGCCGATGATGGCGAGGTTGAGGAAGATCGACCACGCCGCGGCGGCGGCGAATTTCTCATGCGCGTTCAGCATCGCCGAAAGCTGCACCGCCACCACCGTCAGGATCAGGTAGGGAAAGGTGATGCGCGAGAAGTCGATGGCGAGCGCGATCTGTCCCGGATGCGCCGCGAATCCGGGCGCCAGCGCCGCAACGATCTGCGGCATGAACACCAGCGCCGCGACCAGAAGCGCGATCTGCGCCGCCATCTGCCAGGAGAAGACCCGGTCGGCGAACAGCGTCGCCGCGCCGTCGCCCTCGCGCGTGCGCAAGGCGGCATAACGCGGGATGAAGGCCACGTTGAACGCGCCCTCCGCGAAAATCCCGCGAAAGCTGTTGGGCAGGCGCAGCGCGACGAAATAGGCGTCGGACAGCGGTCCGTCGCCCAGGATCGCCGCCATGACGATGTTCTGCACAAAGCCCGCGATGCGCGACAGCAGCGTGAACCCGCCGACCGAGAGGAGGCGCTTGAACATCTAATGTTTCACTTGCGCGACGAGCTGTTTCACGATCGGCAACATCCGCGCGACGACGATCTTCACGCCGGCCGGATTGGGATGGATGCCGTCGGCCTGGTTGAGCTTGGGATTCATCGCAACGCCGTCGAGGATGAAGGGATAGAGCAGCACGTCGAATCGCTTGGCGAGCTTGGGATAGATCGGATCGAACTGCGCGGCGTATTCGGGACCCAGATTGCGCGGCGCCTTCATGCCCACGAGCAGGACGGGAATATGCGCCGCCTTCAGCTTGGTCAGCACGGCGGCGATGTTGCTCTCGGTCTGCTGCGGCGACTGGCCGCGCAAGGCGTCGTTCGAGCCCAACTCGACGATCGCCGCATCGGGATGATCGGCGAGCGACCAGTCGAGCCGCGCCAGCCCGCCGGCCGAGGTATCGCCCGACACGCCGGCATTGATCAGCTTGACGTCGCTTCCCCCCGCCTTCAGCCGCGCTTCGAGCACGGCGGTGAAGTCCTGCCCCGGCGGCACGCCATAGCCTTCGGTCAGGCTAGTCCCCAGCGCGAGGATCTTGAGGGGCGCCGCGGTGGCGGGAAGCGCGACAAGCAACAGACCGATGACAAATGCAAGGAACAACCTCCCCCTCTGTGGGGAGGTCGAAAAATCGCGAAGCGGAGCGCAGCGGTTTTTCGGGTGGGGGGCGGTGCCGGGCGGATGGAGCGGTCCCCCACCCGAAAAACACCTCGCGCGCGCGCTGTCGCTTCGCGCCGCTCGATGTTTTTCGACCTCCCCACAAGGGGGAGGTGACAATGCGCTATTGCAACGGGCGGCACCCATCCCATATCGCCTGTAAGGTCTCGCCCGAGTCATCGATGCACAATCCCCCAGACGCCATCGTTTTGGAAGATGTGAGGCTGACGCTGTCCAGCGTCGCCGGGCCGGTGAACATCCTGAACGGCGTGACGCTCGCCGTGCCGGCGGGTCAGGCGCTGGCCCTGCTCGGCCCCTCGGGTTCGGGCAAGTCGTCGCTGCTGATGGTCGCGGCCGGCCTGGAGACGGCGACGTCGGGCCGCGTCACCATCACGGGCACGGACATCACGCGCATGGGCGAGGACGGACTGGCGCGCTTTCGCCGCGGCCGCATCGGCATCGTGTTCCAATCCTTCCATCTCATTCCCACGATGACGGCGCTCGAGAACGTCGCCGTGCCGCTTGAGCTGGCCGGCGTCCAAGACGCGTTCGATCGCGCGCGCGACGAACTTGGCGCCGTCGGCCTTGGCGGCCGGCACGATCACTATCCGGGCCAGCTTTCCGGCGGCGAGCAGCAGCGCGTGGCGCTGGCGCGCGCCACCGCGCCGCAGCCGCAGGTTCTGTTCGCCGACGAGCCGACCGGCAATCTCGACGGTGCGACGGGCAAGGAGATCGCCGATCTGCTCTTCGCGCTCCAGGCGCGGGCGCGGACGACGCTGTTTCTGGTCACCCACGAGGAGTCGCTGGCCCGGCGTTGCCAGCGCATCGTGCGCCTCGCCGATGGCCGGATCGTGGCCGACGATGCCTCGACAGGCTCGGCATGAGGAGATTGGAAAATGTCCTCACCCCGAACTCGGCGAAGGGTGAGGCCGCATGAGCCGGATCGCGCTCGCCTTGCGCATCGCGCGGCGCGAGATGCGCCAGCGCTTGGCCGGCTTTCGCATCTTCGTCGCCTGCCTGGTGCTCGGCGTCGCCGCGATCGCCGGCGTGGAGTCGCTCTCCGCCGCGTTCCTGACGGGGCTTGCCGAGCAAGGCCGCACGCTCTTGGGCGGCGACGTCGTCGTGCATCTCGTGCACCGCGAGGCAACCGCCGACGAGCTGGCCTGGCTCGCCGAACGCGGCCGCGTCTCGCAGACGGTGTCGCTGCGCGCGATGGCCTATGCGCTGAAGAACGGCCGCGTGGACGAGCGCCAGCTCGTGGAGCTCAAGGCGGTGGACGGCGCCTATCCCTTCTTCGGCGCGGTGGCGCTGTCGCCGGCTATCGATCTGCGCAAGGCGCTCGCCTGCGACGCATCCGCGTGCGGGGCTGTGGCGGAACAGACCCTGCTCGACCGGCTGAACCTGAAGCCCGGCGGCCTCATCCGCATCGGCACGCAGCGCTTTCGCGTGACCGCCGTTCTCGCCGGCGAGCCCGACCGCATTTCGGGCGGCTTCAGCCTCGGTCCGCACATTCTCGTTTCCACCGCCGCGCTGCCGCGCACCGGCCTCGTCACGCTGGGCAGCCTGATCGACTACAATTATCACGTCGTGATGCCGCCGAGCGCCGACATCAAGGCCTTCAAGCACGACGCCATAGCGGCGTTTCCCGACGGCGGCTGGGACATCCGCGACCGCTCCGACGCCGCGCCCGGCCTGCGCCGCTTCGTCGAACAGGTGACGATGTTCCTGACGCTGGT
>CAZMHP010000114.1:0-9011 GCA_964566095.1 uncultured Rhizobium sp.
CCTTGATGTCGGGATCGTTCAGATGCTCGGCCTTCCAGCGCATCATCTCCCAGATGCGGGTGCGCCCGGACGGGTGATCGTAGAAGATCGCTTCCTCCCACGGCGCCGGATCGAGTTTTCGGTAGTTGGCCAGTTTGAGCACCACGGTCGCGAAGGCATCGGGCTTGCGCGCGGCATTGATGCCGAACATGTCGGCCTGGATTTCCGTCGTGCGGCTGATCGTGTTGGTGACCGGTGTCGCCAGCAGCAGGAACACCGCGCCCAGCGCCGCGAGCACGGGCAGGCCCGCGGGATCGTCGATCCGCCGGACGTCCCAATTGCCCCCGAACAGCCCGGTCAGGAACTGGAAGCCGCCGTTCAGGAAGGCAAAGCCCACCAGCGCGACAAGCGACATGAACAACAGAAGGCGAATGGCATGGTCCAGAACGTAGTGGCCCATCTCGTGGCCGAGCACCGCCAGCACCTCGTCGTGCGTGCCGTGCTTGAGCAGGTTGTCGTTCATGGCGATGCGCGTCGTGCCGAACAGGCCGGCGACGTTGGCGGAGATGCGGTCGGATTGCCGCGAGGCGTCGACGACGTAGACGTTGGTCGCGGGTATGCCGTTGGCGCGGGCCAGCGACAGCACGTCCTGTTTCAGCGTGCTCTGCGGCATCGGCGTGTAGCGGTTGAACAGCGGCTCCACGAACACCGGCGAGATCACGATCAGGATGGTGGCGAAGGCGGCGAACACGACCGTCGCCCACATCCACCAATCGCGGCCCGCCGCGCGGATCGCCGCATAGAGCACCGTCAGCACGATCGTGCCGGCGATCAGCGTGAGGCCGGTCGAGGTGAGGAAATCGCCGAACCAGGCGAAGAAGCTCTGGTTCATCAGGCCATAGGCCTTCTCGCGGAAGAACTCCTCATACAGCGTGAGCGGAAAGCTCAGCGCGATGGTGAGGAGAATATAGGGCCCGGCATAGAGCGGGACCTGCCACAGACGCGTGCGCGTCTGGCGTTCCGCGAAATCGCGCAGGCTGGCCGAGATGCGCCCCCACAAAAGCAGTGCCGCCACCGCCACCGCGTACAGCGCATCGACGAGAATCAGCACATAGCCGCCCTCGGCATAGGAATCGGAGCGGCTCCGCGCCGCACCGCTCACGCGCGCGAGATAGGCATTGGTGGCCTTGACCGGATCGAAGGCCGCGCCCGCCGCGATCGGCGGAAGGGTCCGCGTGTCGATCACGCTGGTCGGCGCCGCCGCGGGGCCGCCCGACTGCGCGAAAGCCGCCTCACTCCACAGAAAACACGCCAGCGCCAGGAGCGCCGCGATCACCAAACGTTTTGCCATGAATTCCTCCCGCCGGGAGACTAGCAGAAGGCGCCGGCCATGCCAGTTTGCGCGCGCGGGACGGGTCGGCTATGCGACGGCGCGATGACCGCGAAAACCGAATTGACGTGCCCCGACGGCGAACGTCTGGCCTATGCGAAGCGCGATGGTCGCGGGCCGGGCGTGGTGTGGCTCGGCGGCTTCAAATCCGACATGGCGGGCACCAAGGCGCAGGCTCTCGATGCCTGGGCGCGGCGGCGCGGCCAGGCCTTCGTCCGTTTCGATTATTTCGGGCACGGCCAGTCCAGCGGCGATTTTCGCGCCGGAACCGTCACACGCTGGCGGGACGATGCGTTGCGGGTGCTCGACGGGCTGACCGACGGCCCCCAGATCCTGGTGGGCTCCAGCATGGGTGCCTGGCTGGCGCTGCTCGCGACGCTGGCGCGGCCCGACCGGGTTCTGGGCTTGCTGTTGTTGGCGCCGGCGACCGACTTCACCGAGGCGCTTCTGTGGAAATCCTATCCCGAAAACGTGAAGCGGCAGATTGTCGAGACCGGGGAATATCTCTGGCCGTCGCAATACGACGCCGAGCCCTATCCGGTCACCCGAACCCTGATCGAGGACGGCCGCAAACACCTGTTGCTGGGCGGCCCGATCGGGATCGGCTGCCCGGTGCGGATCGTCCAGGGCATGGCCGATCCCGATGTTCCCTGGCCGCACGCGCTGCGCCTGGTCGAGGCGCTTGGTCCCGCGACGCAGATCGCGCTCCTCAAGGATGGCGATCATCGCCTGTCCAGGCCGCACGAACTGGCGGTCGTCCTGCAAACGCTGGACGCGATGCTGCCGGATGGAAAAAAGAACATCTTCCGTCGCCGTGGATCGTGCTAACCGGGGGCATGATGCTTCGCCCGCCCACCCGCCTTTTCCTGACGGCGCTGTTCGCCGCCGCGATCGGCCCGGCCGCGCGCGGCGCGCCGGCGGTGACCTACGATGGCTGTCTGGAGCTCGCGCAATCCGACCCGGCGACGGCGCTGCAATTGGCGACCGGCTGGGCGAGAACGAGTGGCGGTGAGGCGGCGGAGCATTGTGCCGCCGTCGCGCTTACGGGGCTGCGCCGCTTCGCGGAAGCCGCGGTCAAGCTCGACGCGCTGGCCAAGAGCCCGTTCGCCTCCGACTCCTTCCGCAAGAAGTCGTTGTTCGACCAGGCCGGCAATGCCTGGCTGCTGGCCGGCCGCGCGGACAACGCGATCGCGTCGTTCTCGGCCGGTCTGGCGGCCGACGCCTTCGATGCCGATCTTCTGTCCGATCGCGCGCGTGCGCTGGCGATGAAGCAAAATTGGGCCAAGGCGGAGTCCGATCTTGGCGTCGCCTTGCTGGTCAATCCGGATCGCGCCGATCTCTATGTGCTGCGCGGCAGTGCCCGTCACGCTCTGGGGCGCAAGGCCGACGCGCGCGCCGATTTCGACCATGCCTTAAAGCTCCAGCCCGGCAACGCCGATGCGCTGGTGGAGCGCGGCACAATGAAGTTCGAGGCCGGCGACGCAGCCGGGGCGCGCGCCGATTGGCAGGCCGCGATCGCCGCGGCACCGTCCAGCCCCGCCGCCGACAGCGCGCGGCAGCATCTGACCGACGGCACGGGTCATTAGTTTTGCAACCTGCGCGCATGTGATTTGCGCGCAGGTTCTGAGGAACGGCGCACACTTCGATCGCTTGCATTGTGACCGCTAGGGGCTTTGCAGTGCAACCAAGACGGAAGGCAATTCAACCGTCGATCAGGTCGAATGTGGTACCCGGAGCGGCATCGACGTGGACCCGACACCCATGCCATCCGGCCGGTAATTGAAGCTGCAACATGTTGCCACTCGGAAGTGAGGCCGAATACTCTTTGCAGTATACGGTCAAGTAGTTGATTGACCCATGGACGCCTCCAATGGAGAACCGATTTCGAATGATACTATATTGCCATGCCGCGCCTGGTCCGTTCACGTGGATCGTTATCGGCTCGGCGCCTTCAAGCTCCGATTTGATATCAACGAACGCTTTGTTGTCGTCCGGCGTCGATAACCAGAGACTCTGAATCTCGGCATAAGAGTCGGCGGCTTCCGAATAATAGTGCTCGGCAGCGGCGGCCATCATATGCTCGCGTGCAATCTCCGCCTTCAAAGCATCGCCAAGGGCTCCTGTGCGCGCGATCAACTCAGCCGACTGCAACGTGCGCAAGGCGAGGTCGGACTGGTGCATCTGCATGTAGATATCGGCCAGGTCGCGCGTAGCAGACGCGTACTCCTCCAAGTTCGCGGGAATTTCCAGCGCTTTCTTAAATGCCTCTGCAGCCTCTTGAAGCCGTCTCGCTGCCAGGAGATGCTGTCCATATTGGACGGCTGCTACGAAATCTGGATGGGCAACTCTAGGGCGCAATTGGAAGGTATCTAGCCTTAATTGCCGGTGCGTGACGACTGGGACTCCGTCTTCGGAACGTGGCACGTAAAGAACCCCCCGGACAATTTCAATTGTTGCGTCGGCGAAGTCCTTCGGCCCAAATAGCGTCTCGAGGGCGATGTTCGAGGTGTGGCCGTCGGCGCCGATGTCGAAAGTGAGAGCCACGAGACTTTCGACACCGCGCGACCGCCAGTCGGTTGGGTAGCTTGGAATAAATGGTTTTACGGGCCTGGCAGGCGCGGACGCTACAAATCGGCAAGAATTGTCGCAAATGTAAGAGTTGACCGCGGGGCTCTGCGCGGCACTAACCTGCGTGCTCGCGGTGAGCATCAGGCAGATCAACATTCTTCGTTTCATGCGTCACATTATTTGAGTTCCATTCCGACAATACTTCAAAGTCCTCATCCGGTCTTGGTCGTGGCGGGGTTATGCCCAATCGTCGCAGCGCCCACACGGCCATCGCCCTCACCAGCGGTGAGGCATCGCCCAGCAGGCGTTCCGCGTCGGCTGCCAAAGCGGTGTCGCCGGAATTGCCGATGGCGATCAGGACATTGCGAACGAAACGGTCGCGGCCGATGCGCTTGACGGGCGATTTGCGGAACATGGCACGAAATCCCGCATCGTCCAGCGCCGCCAGCGCGCGGAGCGGCGGCGCTTCCAACTCGGCGCGTGCGGCGAGGCGTTGTTCGTGCCCCGCTTGCGCGAACTTGTTCCAGGGGCACACCGCCAGGCAATCGTCGCAGCCATAGATGCGATTGCCGATTGCGACGCGGAATTCGCGCGGGATGTGACCCTTGTGCTCTATGGTGAGATAAGAGATGCAGCGGCGCGCATCGAGCTGATACGGCGCGGGGAACGCGGCGGTCGGACAGACGTCGAGACAGCGCGTGCACTGGCCGCAATGATCGGACTCGGGCGCGTCGGGCGCGATGTCCAGCGTGGTGAAGATCGAGGCGAGGAACAGCCAGGAGCCGAACTCTCGGCTCACCAGATTGGTATGCTTGCCTTGCCAGCCGACGCCGGCGGCCTGTGCCAAGGGCTTTTCCATCACCGGCGCGGTGTCGACGAACACCTTCATCTCGCAGTCGAAGCGGCGGACCATCTCACCGGCTAGGCGCTTGAGCTTGGCCTTGATGACGTCGTGATAGTCCTCGCCGCGCGCATAGACCGAGATCGCACCCACCTCGCGCCGTTCGAGCATCGCGAGCGGATCGCCATCGGGACCGTAGTTGAGGCCGAGCACGATGACGCTCCTCGCCGCGGGCCACAGCACGGCCGGATCGGCACGGCGTTCGGCGTTGCGCGCCATCCACTCCATCGTGCCGTGGCGGCCTTCGCCCAGAAAGGTGGTCAGCCGCTGAGAGGCGGCGGGCGGCGCATCGGCGCGCGCGAAGCGCACGACGTCGAAGCCCTCGGCCAAGGCCTGCGCGCGGATGGCCTCGCCGAGGCCGGCGTCAGAAATCGAGCTCGGCATAGCTCGCGGTCGGCGGCTGGCCGGGCACGCGGTCGCCCAGCAGGGTGCGGAACGAAGGCCGCGATTTGATGCGCACATACCATTCCTGCGCCGGCGGAAACTCGGCCCAAGGGATTTCGCCGAAATAGTCGAGACTGGACAGATGCGCCGCGACGCCCAGATCGGCGATGGTGCATTCGCGCGTCGCCAGATTTCCGCCCGCTTCCGCCGCGGCGCCGATCAGCGCGAGCGCCGCGCGCAAGGCCTCGCGCCCCTGGCGGATCACGTTCATATCCGGCGCCACCCGCTGCGGCGCGCCGGTATAGCGTTGCGCGCCCTTCTCGAACAGGATGCGGCGCGTGACCTGGTCGTGCAGCGGCCCCAGCGCCCAGTCGAGCCAGCGCAGCGCCTCGCCGCGCGCCGCCGGCTCTTCGGGCATCAGCGGATGTTCGGGATAGTTTCCTTCCAGATGATCGACGATCGCCCATAGGCCGCGCAGCGTCGTGCCGTCGCGCTCCACCAGCGCCGGCAGGTGCGCCAAGGCCTCGTCGGACAGGACCGGATCGCAGGTCAGCCGCTTTTCGCCCACCAGAAGCCGCGCCAGGCGCGAGCTGGGGGCGAGGGGAAGATGAATCAGTTTGCGCATGGCGCGCCAATCTAAAGCATTTCGGTGCGGCAATGCATCATTTGAGGCACCAGTCGAGCGCATCGCGCACCACGTCGTTCTGGCGCGACAGCAGCGTGCCGGTGCGGTGGCGGACGTAGCGGCCCGGATGCACCGCCTTCCACTTGCCGGGATTGGGCAGGATCGCCGCCAGCCGCGCCGCCTGCGCCTGATTGAGCTGCGACGCCGCGATGCCGAAATAGCTCTGCGAGGCGGCTTCGGCGCCGTAATTGCCGTGACCCCAATCGACCACATTCAGATAGACGGTCAGAATGCGCTTCTTGGGCCAAAGGGCTTCCATCAGGACGGTCAGCCAGGCCTCCGCGCCCTTGCGCACGAAGCTGCGCCACGACGTCAGGAACACTTCGCGCGCCGCCTGCTGGCTGAGCGTGCTGGCGCCGCGCAGCGGCTTGTGGCGATAGCGATAATCCCGCCAGGCGTCCTGCATCTCCTTCCAGTCGAAGCCGTTATGGTCGCAGAACCCCTGGTCCTCCGCGCCGATCACGGCACGGCCCAGATAGGGCGAAATCGCGTCGGCCCCGCGCCAATGGTAATGCACCTCGTGGAAGGTCGCGAGGTCGAGGACCATCTGCGGCGTGAACGGGATCGGAGCGAAGCGGAAGATCAGCAGCGCAAGCACCGGGGCGGGCAGGGCAAAGAAGAAAAGCACGGACAGGATGCGCCGCACCCAGGGTGTCTTGCGGCCCTCATGTCCGTGCCAAAGCCAGCGGAAGAAATCCCGCAACCGCTCGGCCCCCTTCCGGTCGTCGTCCCCATACATGGGCGCGAGCATAGCAAAGCTTTGCCACGCCCGCGCAAGCCGGGCGGCTACTTGATCTTGCCCGCGACCGTGTTGAACGTGCCGGACAGGTTGGTGCCGACAAGCTCCACCGCGCCGATGATGACCACCGCGATCAGCGCGGCGATCAGTCCGTATTCGATGGCTGTGGCGCCCGAATTGTCGTTCAGGAAGGTTGCGACCTGCTTGGTCATGTCGAGGTCCGTTCCAAATCCGCCGGCCCGACGCGGGTCCGGCATGACCGTCAGCATGGCGCGAAAATCTTGCGGCGAATTTACACGGGCCGGGCGAATTCGAATTGAATTCGGTGAGAATGGAATGCAATGGTCGCGGCGCGCCGCCGCGGTTCGCGACGCCGGCGCACAGGGGGCGAAAACCATCCATGACGGATATAGTCAATTCGGTGATCCTGGGCATCGTCGAAGGTCTCACCGAGTTCCTGCCGGTGTCGTCGACCGCCCATCTGCTCGTCGCCGAGCGCATGCTGCAGCTTCCGGCCCAGAAATGGGACGTGTTCACCATCGTGATCCAGTTCGGCGCCGTCCTGGCGGTGGTGTGGGTCTATTGGCACAAATTCTGGAACGTCCTGATCGGGCTGCCGCGTTCGGCCGAGGCGCGACGCTTCGCGGCCACCATCCTCGTCGCCTTCCTGCCGTCGGTCGTGGCGGGAGTCCTGCTCAAGCATTGGATCGACAAGGTTCTCGACAGCCCCGCCATCGCCTTGCCGGTCATCGCCGTGTCGTGGATCGTCGGCGGCGTGTTGATCCTGGTCCTGGAGCGCATCGCGCCCAAGCCGCGCCATCTGGATGGCGACCGCCTGCCGTTCTGGACCGCATTCCAGATCGGCTGCCTGCAGATCCTGGCGATCGTCTTTCCGGGGACCTCGCGCTCGGGCGCCACCATCCTGGGCGGGGAGTTGATCGGCGTCGACCGCGCCGCCGCCGCGGCCTTCACCTTCTATCTCGCGGTGCCGACCATGCTGGGCGCCTCGGTCTACGATCTGTGGAAGAACCGGGCCGGGTTGGATGCCGGGCAAGGTCTCGACATCGCCATCGGCTTCGTCGTGTCTTTCATCGTGGCGCTGTTCGTGGTGCGCGGCTTCATCGCCTTCATCAGCCGCTATGGCTTGAAGCCCTTCGGCTGGTACCGGATCGCGACGGGCCTCGCCCTTATCGCGGTGCTGGCGCTGTACTGACGCGGTCGCGGACGAATTCCTCGTACTGACCCTTGGGACGGAAGCGCCACAGATAGGCCGGCACCTCCACCTCCACCGAGGCCGGCGCGATGGCGAGGCTGGCGAGCGCGTCGCCGCCCGTCACCACATTGTCCGACTTCAGCAGCGTCACCTGGTCGGGCGTCAGCAGCGGCCTGGGCAGAAGCTGCAGGAAGAGCGCCTTCAGCGTCACCAGCGCGAAGGGTACCGGCACCAGAAGGCGCTTGCGCTCGGTCTCGCGCAGTACGATCTGCATCAGCTCCTTGAACGTGTAGATCGTGGGCCCGCCGAGCTCGTAGACCCGTCCGCCGAGCGCCGGGTCGGCGCCAAGCCGCGCGATCGCCGCCGCGACGTCGCCCACGAACACCGGCTGGAACCGGGTGTGGCCGCCGCCGATCAGGGGTAGGGCGGGCAGCACGCGCGCCAGCGCCGCGAAGCGGTTGAAGAAATCGTCCTCCGGGCCGAAGACCAGCGACGGCCGCACGATCGCGGCCCCCGGGAAGGCGGCGCGCACGCGCTCTTCGCCCTCGCCCTTGCTGGCGGCATAGACGCTTTCGGCATCCTTGTCGGCGCCGATGGCGGAGACATGGACCAGCGTCTTGGCGCCGGCCGCCGCCGCGGCCTTGGCGATCGCCTCGGCGGCCTCGACATGCAATGCCTCGAAGCTTTGCTCGCCCCTTTGATAGAGGATGCCGGTGAGATTGACGACGGCGTCGGCGCCGGCCACGGCTGTCGCCACCTGCTCGGGCTCGCACACATTGCATTTGACCAGTGCGATCTGCCCCACGGTCCCCATCGGCGGCAGGAAGAAGCCTTTGTTGGGATGGCGCACGGCGACGCGGATGCGCATGCCCGCCTTGGCGAGGGCGCGCACGGTGTGGCGGCCCAGAAATCCGGTGCCGCCGAAGACGGTGACGAGGGAGCTGCTCATGCCTGCTTCTTAGCCAAGGCGCGGCGGCAGGGGAAGGCCGCCGAACCGCGCATCGCGCGGGCGCGGCCTTCGTTGACAGGACCGGGCCGCGCCCCTAAACATCCCGCCCTTCCATCGGCCCAGATGGCGGAATTGGTAGACGCACTAGTTTCAGGTACTAGCGCTGCAAGGCGTGGAGGTTCGAGTCCTCTTCTGGGCACCAG
>CAZMHP010000115.1:0-9007 GCA_964566095.1 uncultured Rhizobium sp.
AATTTCTCGACGAAGAGATAGTCGCCGATCAGCAGCGTCGCTTCCATCGAGCCGGAAGGGATGTTGAAGGGCTGGAACAGGAAGGTCCGGATCACCAGCGCGATCAGCAGCGCGTAGACGACGGTCTTGACGGTCTCGGGCCAGGAGTCGCCTTGCTTGGCGGGGTTTCCCTCCGGTGCCGGCGACGGCGGTTCCACCGGCGGCGGCGGGGGAGGAACCGGCGGCGGAACGTCCGGTTCGGCCGGCTGATCCGAGGCCAGGGGCAGCCCGGCCGCGGGCTCTGCGATGAGTTCGTCGATCAGCTTATTGGGGTCGTCGGCGTCGTCGGACATGGTGGCGTCTTGTGCTGGGGCGGAGGGGCAAGGTCAAGGCGGCGGGGCGAATGTGCTTAAACGCGCGGCACCGCGGAGATGATCACGATCGCTTGCGCGAGCGGGAAATCGTCGGTGATGGTCAGATCGATCTGCGCGGCATGGCCGGGCGGGGTGATCTGCTCCAGACGCGCCAAGGCGCCGCCGGTGAGCTTCAGGCTGGGCTTGCCGCCGGGCAGGTTCACCACGCCCATGTCGCGCCAGAACACGCCCTTGCGCAGGCCGGTGCCGAGCGCCTTGGAGCACGCCTCCTTGGCCGCAAACCGCTTGGCATAGGAGGCGGCGCGCTGGGCGCGCTTGTCGGATTTGGCGCGCTCGACGTCGGTGAAGATGCGGTCGAGGAAACGGTCGCCGAAGCGCTCGATCGACTTTTCGACGCGGCGGATGTCGATGAGGTCGGAACCCAGACCGATGATCATGGCGTTGTCTTCCGCGGAACGAGCGTGCGCAAGAGAATGAAGCCGCCCAGCGACAGGCACAACACGCAAAACAGCGTCGCCCAGGCGCCGAGCCGGGCGGTGGAGGCGGTCAGCCCGACGATCAGGCGCGGATGCAGCCTGGCCAGGGTGGGCGCGGGGCGATAGACGCCCAGGGTCAACAGATAGGACCGCCCGGCGGCGGCGCGGAACGCTCCGAGCCGATGATAGAACGGCGTCTCGTCGGACGGATTGTCGCTGCGGTCGGAATAGGCCTGGAAATGGCGGCGGGCCGCCGCCGCATCCGACGCCGGAACAGCGGCGCTGCGCTGCTCCCACGCGGCCGCGCCTCGGCCGCCCGCGGCCCGCACGAGTCCGCCGGACGACAGCGACCAGTCGGTGTCGAGTTCGGGCTGGCGCGGCCGGCACGGCTTTTCGAAGCCCGGTTCGGCGGTGAGGCAGCCGAAATTCAGCAGCCCCACGGCGTGATCGACCTGCAGCCAGATCTCGTAGGTGCCGTCGCGGTCGATCGCGAAGGGCGGCGGCGCGATCTGTGCCGGGCCGCGCAGCGTCAACGGCACGTTCACCGGCTGGGTCGCGGCCGGCAGGTAGCGCCACTCGACGATACCGATGGTTGAAATGCCCAGGAGGATGAGGACCGCGCCGATCGCGATGCGCAGGCGCTTCGACAAAGCCGTCATACCGCGCGCGACTCGTCCATCAGCGCACGCATGCGGCGGATGGAGCTCTCGAGGCCGATGAAGATCGCCTCGCCGACGAGGAAGTGGCCGATGTTGAGCTCGCGGATTTCGGGAATGGCGGCGATGGGCTTGACGTTTTCGTAGGTGAGGCCGTGGCCGGCGTGGATTTCGAGGTCGATGGAGGCGCCATAGGCGGCGGCCTTTTGCAATCGCTCCAGGATGCGCGCCTGGGCCGCGCCTTCCGCGTTGGCATAGGCGCCGGTGTGGAGTTCCACCACCGGCGCGCCGAGCGACTTGGCGGCGTCGAGCTGTTCCTTCGCCGGCTCGATGAAGAGCGAGACGCGGATACCGGCGTCGCCGAGGCTGCGCACGATGGGCGAAAGGTGGTTGTGCTGGCGCGCCGCGTCCAGCCCGCCCTCCGTGGTGATCTCCTCGCGCTTCTCCGGCACGATGCAGGCGGCATGCGGCTTGGCATTCAACGCGATGATGTGCATCTCGTCGGTCGCCGCCATTTCGAGGTTGAGCGGTATCTTGAGTTCGCGCGACAGCCGATCGATGTCGCTGTCGGAGATGTGGCGGCGATCCTCGCGCAGATGCGCGGTGATGCCGTCGGCGCCGGCGGCTTCGGCCAGGAGCGCGGCGCGCACCGGATCGGGCCAGGCGGTGCCGCGCGCCTGGCGCACCGTGGCGACATGGTCGATGTTCACGCCCAGGCGCAGATGGGTCATGGCGCGACCTTTTGCAGTTCGACGAAGACCTTTCGCATCTTGAGCAGCAGCCGCGTCGTGCGGATGAGATGCCACACCTCGGCGCGGATGGCGCGGGCGCCGGCGCGATGGGCGCCATGTCTCAGGGCGTTCACGTTGCCCAGAGGCGCACCCGGCCTCTTGCGATTTATCTTTTTCTTTCCATGTCTTACGGGACTTTCGGCAATATAATTGTTTTCGACACCGCGCGTGGAGGGCCGCGCCTTGCGCAAATGCCGGGGCGCGCGAACGCGCGCGGCGGCGACCACGGGCGGTAGGATCAGGGAGGCGCGATCACATCTCATGGCGCGATTGTACGCCGGTTTTGGCGCTGTTCGATAAGTTCGGACGCATGGCGGAAGGGCGCGCGCCGCAAGTCTAAGCCAGGCCACGACTTCCGGGTTTGACGGCGGGAATGTTGCGCAGGTGCGGCGGCAACTTGTCGGCCTCCCATGCCGGCACTTTCAGCGCCGTCAGCGCCACGAGCTTGACGCCGACCTTGGCTTTGCCGCCCGAGCGGTCGATCAGGCAGGCGGCGGCGACCGGCTTGCCGCCGGCGGCGCGGATCGCCGCGATGCATTCGCGCGATGAGACTCCGGTTGAGATGATGTCCTCAACCATCAGCACCGGCTGGTTTTTCGTCAGGTGGAAGTTGCGGCGAAGCTGGAATTTGCCCTCGACCCGCTCGACATACATGGCGGGCAGGCCGAGCTGGCGGCCCATCTCGTAGCCCGGGACGATGCCGCCGACCGCCGGCGAGACGATGGCGGTAAACGGCGTCTTGACCTCTTCGCGGACCTTGGCGGCCAGCGCCTTGCACAGCTTGGCGGTGCGCCTGGCGTCCTGGAAGACCAGCGCCTTTTGCAGAAACATGTCGGAGTGCAGGCCGGAGGACAGGATGAAATGGCCCTTGAGCAGGGCGCCGGCCTTTTCGAATTCGGAGAGAACTTGTTCGGGTGTCATGGTGCGCGAGCGGTAGCATCGCGCCGCCGGTGGGTCGAGTGCAAAGTCGGATGCGCCGCCTGTCAGGCTTTTGGGCGCAGCGTCCCTTCGGGAAAATGGAAGGGGGGGACCGCAAAACCGAGTGAGGCCGTCCAAGCGACACCCGGCGGCGCGTCGGCGCTGGTGGGAATGGGCGACGACGGAGACGCTTGCCAAACAACCTGGTTGCCGTTCTTGAAGGCGACCTTGAATTCCCATGGTCCGCCCCAGTTGAGACCCACAATGAGAAACGTGAAGTTGCCACCACCCTGCAACTTCGACGGCAAATGAATTGTCGTGTTCACCGGCTGATTCAAAGTATTGACCAGACTGAGGACTTCGACGCTCGACCCCAGAGTCGTCGCGTAGATGTGGATCTCGTTGTCGCAGCCGGTGACTTGTACATCCGTTGCCACGGACCATGCTTGAACAATCGTCATGCATCCCCCCGAAAACCAGTATTTGTCCAATAGACGGTCAATGACGTCTAAATAGAGTTGCGACTTATCTCCAATTAATTCTTCGAAACTATAAACAGATTGACAAATGAAAGAATAGCGCAGGGACCGCCAGGGTCCGTACTCAACTGGAAATAACATACCCATTGTCACGGCCCGCCGCAGAGCGGGCCATCCAGCTGGTGTACTTATTCTTCAGACAATCGAGGCTGCGTCACCTGGATGGCCCGCTGTTGCGGGCCATGACAAGTTGTTGATTTTCTTGAACGCAATTCAGTCCTGACCACCGGGCGGCCTCTTCCGTCTCCGCCCCGCCCTACTTTTCGTAGTAATAGTAACAACCGAGCAAGGTCGAGGTGTCTTTCGGCCCGTCTCCCGCCATCAGCGTGACCGTGCGCGTATCGGCGAGCCGGAGTTCGCAGGTCCGCATGCCGTCGCTGGTGTCGCAATGGCGCAGCGGCTCGCCGAGCATCCGATCGACACTCTTGCGGACCGTGTCGAACGGGGCGTCGACCGCTACGGAAATGCCCACGCCCATGCCGACGCTGTCCGGATAGAGCTGAAGCACGCGAAAGCCCACGACCGTCACGCTCGACGTCGGAACGAGGTACGCGTCGTTGCCGTGGGGCGCATAGGCGGAACGCAAATGGTCGGCGAGCTGCTTCAGCCGGGCGTCGCCGGATTTTTGCCAGTCCGCCCAAGAATCCCGGCAGGTGACCATGCGCGCGATCCCGCTGTCGTCGGCTGCGCCGGCGGGCGCGGCGGCCAGCAGGAGCAAGAGGGCTGCCGTGACGATCCCGATACGCGAAAGGCCTGAAGTTCCGGGAACGGGACGCAGCGCGGTCCGTTCTGAGCGTAAGGGCTGCGTCATATCCACCTTGGACACATCCTCATGATGAATATTCGCAAACTGCTGACCACGGGCGCCATGGCGGCTCTGGTCGGCGTCGGTGCACTGGCGGTCACATCTTCGGCGGCCGGCGCACGTACCGTCTGCAACAGCGATGGCGACTGCTGGCACGAAAGCACGCAATACGAATACCCGGCGACGCTCGGCGTCAAATTCTACGGCGACGACTATCGCACCACCCATCACGACCAGGAACGCCTCAACGACAGCGACCACGACAAAGATCACTACGCCTGGCGCGAGAATCACGACGGCCGCGGCTACTATCGCCAAGGTCTGTGGGTCACGTTCTAACCGATCCTTGAGGGAAGCGGGCTTCGGCCCGCTTTTTTCATCCGGCCTTACGCCTCTTCCTTCTCCCGCACACGATCGACCGACTCGACGGCCGTGTTGACGCGCAACGCGCCCAGGATGTTCTGCAGATGCGCCAAGTCGCGCACCTCGATGTCCACGGTGAACTCGAAATAGAGCGGATTGCGGTTGGTGACCTTCATGTTGAAGATGTTGCCGCCGTTGTTGGCGATGACGTTCATCACCGCGGCGAGAGAGCCCGGCGCGTTCTTCACCCGCACCGCCACGCGCGCGACCGACGGTCCGCCCTCCGCCGCGTAATTGCCCCAGGAGACGTCGATCCAGTCCTCCATCGAGTCCTGGGCCTTTTCCAGCTCGGCGCAATCGATGGTGTGGATGACGACGCCCTCGCCGGGCGTGCGCAGGCCCACGATGCGGTCGCCGGGCAGCGGATGGCAGCACTGGCCGAGCCGATAGGCGATGCCTTCGGTCATGCCGCGGATCGAGACGGGCTTGCGCGCGCCCGGTTCGGCGAAGGCGGCGCGCTTGCGCTTCTCCGGATCCTTCTTGAGCTCGGGGAAGACGGCTTCGAGCACTTCGTGGCCGCGCAGCGCGCCGCGCCCGACCTCGGCATAGACGTCCTCGGCCTTGGCGGCGTGGAGCTTCTTGGCGACGCCGGCGATGGCCTTCTCGGTCAGCTCGGCGCCCTCGTCGGCGAAGATCTTCTGCAGGATGTTGCGGCCGAATTTGACGTGCTCGTCGTGCTGGGCATGGCGCAGGAAGCGGCGGATCTCGCCGCGGGCGCGGCCGGTGACGACGAACTGCTCCCAGAGCGGCGACGGCGTCTGTTCCTTGGTGCGGATGATGTCGATCTGGTCGCCGTTGCGCAGGGGCGTGTGCAGCGGCACATGCATGCCGTTGACCTTGGCGCCGACGGCGCTGTTGCCGACATCGGTGTGCACGGCATAGGCGAAATCGATCGGCGTCGCGCCGCGCGGCAGCGAAATCAGATCGCCCTTGGGCGTGAAGCAGAAGACCTGATCCTGATACATGGAGAGGCGCGAATTCTCCAGGAAATCCTCGGCGCTATCGCGTTCGAGCAGATCGACCATGTCGCGCAGCCAGCCATAGGCGCGGTCGTCGCCTTCCGACGCGACGTGTTCGCGGTAGCGCCAATGGGCGGCGACGCCGCGCTCGGCGACGTCGTGCATCGCCTGGGTGCGGATCTGGACCTCGACGCGCTGCTTCTCCGGCCCGATCACGGTGGTGTGGATGGAGCGATAGCCGTTGGTCTTGGGCGTCGAGATGAAGTCCTTGAAGCGGTCGGGCACCATCTGCCAGTTCTGGTGCAGCACGCCGAGCGTGCGGTAGCAATCGTCCTCGCTCTTCACGATGACGCGAAAGCCGAAGATGTCGGACAGCGCCTCGAAGTTGAGCTGCTTGTTCTGCAGCTTGCGCCAGATCGAGAAAGGCCGCTTGGCGCGGCCATAGACCCAGGCGTCGATGCCATGCTCGGCGAGCTTGCGCTTGATCTGGTCGGCGATGCGGCCGATGCGGTCGCCCGAGGCGCCCTCCAGGCGCGTCAGCCGCGTGACGATGGAGTTGCGCTCTTCGGGGTTGAGTTCGGCGAAGGCGAGGTCTTCCAGCTCCTCGCGCATGTTCTGCATGCCGATACGCCCGGCGAGCGGGGCGTAGATGTCCTGCGTCTCCTGGGCGATGCGGCGGCGCTTCTCGGGCTTGGGGATGAAGCCGAGCGTGCGCATGTTGTGCAGCCGGTCGGCGAGCTTGACCAAAAGCACGCGGATGTCGGAGGTGATCGCCAGCATCAGCTTGCGGAAATTCTCCGCCTGCTTGGTGCGCTCGCTGACCAGTTCGAGCGCGGACAGCTTGGTGACGCCATCGACCAGATTGGCGATCTCCTCGCCGAAATTGGCCTTGATGTCGTCATAGGTCGCGAGCGTGTCCTCGATGGTGTCGTGCAGCAGCGCGGTGACGATGGTGGCGACGTCGAGCTTCAGATCGGTGAGGATCGCGGCGACTTCGAGCGGGTGGGCGAAATAAGGATCGCCGGAGGCGCGGAACTGCTTGCCATGCGCCTTCATGGCGTAGACATAGGCCTTGTTGAGCAGCGCCTCGTCGGCGTCGGGATCGTAGGCCTTCACGCGATCGACCAGCTCGGTCTGGCGCATCAGGCGGCGCCGCGCCTTTGTTTGGGGCGCGCCTTGCGGCGCGACGGGCGCCGCCGGCACAGCCGGAGCCGCCGGGGCAGACGGCGTCTGCCCCGCCCCGTCGGTCTTGGGTGCGGCCGGTATGCTCATGACGCATAATATAGGCAGAGATGCGCGAAATTCGAAAATTCGAAAACGATTACAAGCCGCAAATGACCCAATTTGAGTGCGAAGACGCGCGCGCGGCGCTCGGCTAGGGTTCGCCCGCGCGGGCTCGAGCCCGCGGTCATTTGGAAGGGGGATTTCATGAGACGCGTTTTCGCGGCGTTTTCGCTTGTGGCCCTGTTCAGCGCGGCCTCGCCCGCGCTGGGCGCCGAGGTTTACATCAGCGAGCTGCGCCTGTTTACGGGGACTTATTGCCCGCACGATTGGGTACTCGCCGACGGCCACAAGCTGCGGGTCCAGGACAATCAGGCGCTGTATTCGCTGATCGGAAACCGCTACGGCGGGGACCACAAAGAGTTTGCTTTGCCCGACTATCGAAACCTGGCGCCCTCCATATGGCCGCTCAAGAGGGACCAACATACGGCGATCTGGTGCATCGCGATGTCGGGCGACTATCCGGCGCGCTCCGACTAAAGCGAAAAGGGGCGGCGCCGATGGCACCGCCCCTTTTTGACGTTCGTCTCGGCGATCTTGCGCGCTACTCTTCGTAGTCCGCTTCCGGCTCGGGCTGCGGCTCGGCGCGGCGCTGGGCCTCGCTGGTGAGGGCGCGCAGCAGCTCTTCCTCGGTGACGGCACGGAAGGCGGCGTCCTCTCGGGTGTCGTCGGTGTCGGGACGCGCCTCTTCCGGCTCGTCGACATCGGCGTGCTTCTGGAGCGACTTGATGTAGTCCTCCTTGGTCTCGTCGGGCTTGACCACCTTGGCGGCGATCTCGCGCAGCGCGACGACCGGGTTCTTGTCGCGGTCGCGGTCGACCAGCGGCTCGGCGCCGCCCGAGAGCTGGCGGGCGCGGAACGCCGACACCAGGACCAGATCGAAGCGGTTCGGGACCTTGTCGACGCAATCTTCAACGGTGACGCGTGCCATGGAAATCCTTGTCTTTCAGGGTCTTAGCTGCGCGAAGGGGCGCAAATCAGCGTTAGACCGGGCGGAAGGCGGCGGAAAGTATAGAGTGTTCGTCGTAGACGCAAGCCAGCCGGTTCGACCATAAGACATAGTTCAATCAGCCAGTCGGACAAACGGGGGCAGAATGAAGCGGTGGGAACTAATTAAGAAAGGTTGGCTCGGTGCGCTAAGTCACATCAAGATCTATATTTCCCATGATGAGATTCAGCAGATCGCCAGTGCAGCATCTCCTGCAATTGCTCTTGCAAACCTTATCGCTTCTTTTGCAATTCCGGGACTTGGGGGACCTGTCATTTCGGCGATTGCTTCCGCCGTCGTCTGGCTGCTGAAGCGGGCCGATGAGAAACACGGGAACAGGGGCGCGTGCCTCATTATTCCATTCGGCTGGGGTCCACCCATATTGGACGGCCGACCGCTGGGATATTCAATCACCGGCCCCGATTGAGCAATTCCATCTGGGAGGGCCTGCGCCCCGTGTCGTCGTCACTTCGGCCACAGGATGATCTGGGTGCAGCGGAACAGCGCCATCAGCTTGCCGGTCGCTTCCGCTTTCAGTTCGGCGTCCCAGACTTGCGTGGTGCGGCCGTTGTGGACGCGGCGGGCTTCGCAGAGCACCGCGCCCTCGGTGATGGTGCTCATGAAATTGCATTTGAGCTCGGCGGTGGTGAAGCCGGTGGCACCTTGCGGCAGCGTCGTGCCATAGGCGCAGAGCGTGTCGGCCAGCGTCACCAGCGCGGGCGCAAACAGAAAGCCGATCGGCGCCACGAGTTCGTGCTTGACCGCCATGCGCGCGCGCATCAGGCCGGGCTCGGCATGCGTCACGACCATGCCGACGA
>CAZMHP010000116.1:0-8996 GCA_964566095.1 uncultured Rhizobium sp.
GGCAAGGCGATCTTCCTGCTGACCGACCAGAAGACCAATGAGGGCATCGCGGCGCCGTTCTTCGGCCGCGACGCGATGACGACGCCGGCGCCGGCGATGCTGGCGCTCAAGCTGGGCTCCATCCTGCTGCCCGCCTCCAACGAGCGGCTGCCCGGTTCGCGCTTTCGCATGACGATCTATCCACCGCTGCAATTCACGCCGAGCGGCGACGAGGATCGCGACGTGCACGCGCTCACCTGCCTGATCAACGACACGGTGGAGATGATGGTGCGCAAGCGGCCGTCGCAATGGCTGTGGATCCACCGCCGCTGGCCGACGACGCGGGCGCAGGACCAGCTCGGCGGCAAACGGTCGGTTCAGGCGCTCAGGGACGAACCGGTTTAGGCGTTGCATTTCGAACACCTGTCATCCCGGCCAAGCGATGCGCGAGCATCGCGCCGAGCCGGGACCCATCGTGCCGCTTCGCTATGGGTCCCGGATCGGGCCTGCGGCCCGTCCGGGATGACAGGAATATTGAAGCTTGCCGATCACCCCTTCGGCGGCGCGGGCGTGCGGGTCGAGAGCGAGGGATCGAGCCGCACCTGAAACCAGTTCATGCCCCAGTGCAGATGCGGTCCCGTGGCGCGGCCGCTCTTGCCGATATGGCCGATCACGTCGCCGCGCTTGACCGCGTCGCCTTCGTTCACCAGCCGCTTGCTCTGATGCATGTAGTGCGTCGAGACGCCGTGACCGTGATCGAGCAGCGTGAAGCCACCCTCGAGATAGAAATCATCGGTGAGCAGAACGATCGCGTCGGCGGGGGCGCGGATCGGCGTGCCCTCGACATTGGCCATGTCGACGCCGAAATGCGGCGCCATGGGCGTGCCGTTGTCGATGCGCTGGCTGCCGAACACCCCGCTCATGATGCCGGGCGCCGGCCAATCGAGCGGATCGGCGAACCAGGCGTGTTCGCTGTCGGTCTTGCGCGCTTCGCCGAGGCGGGCGTGCTCGCGCTTGATGCGTTCGAGCACCTCCGGCGGCGGAGTCACCGTGTTCTGCGGCAGGCCGTTGACGTGCTGGACATTGTACTGGCGCAGGACGGGCGCGACATCGCGCGTCTCGTTCGAACCGTCGGCAAAAGTCGCGGCGAGATGGGCGGGGCGCGTTTGATCCCAGGCAAGACCGAAGGCGAACAACCCTTCCGGTGACACCCGCAAGTCCTTGTCGTCCAGCGTCACGCGCGAGCCCGGCTCACCCCGACCGACGACCAACCCGCCCTGCTCCATCGAACCGGACAATGCGAGGCGCGCCGTGGCGGCGCGGACGAAGGCGGGCGCGAACGCTGCGGTCATCCCGCTCGCGAGCGCGACGCGACGGGTGATCACTTATTGGAACCCTGGGGAGTCTTTCCGGCTTCCTGCATGCGCTTCAGCGCGACGACCGGATTGGCGTAAGCCTCTTGCAGATCGACGCTCCAATAGCGCAGCGCCTCCACCGGGATGTGAACGCCGGTGGCCGCGCAGGTCACATAGGCGCCCGCCTTCACGACGCGGAATTCGCCGTCGAGATATTCGAGCACGGCCTCGCCGTCGGGGCGGAAATCGCGGTCCATCTTGTTCATGAGGGGAGTTTAGAGGGGTTCGCGAAAAAATTCATCAACCAACAACCGTCATGGGATCAAAACAAGCTCCCCTGCCCGCCGCCCTTGGAGGGCTTGGCTTTCGTCTTGGGCGCCGACGTGCCGTCGGCAGTGGCGGCCTTTTCGCCGTCGGCGAAGCTCAGCGTGAGCCGCTCGCCGGCCGCGATCGCGGCGGCGCGGCGGCGGACCTTGCCGTCCTCGCCGCGCACCAGCGCGAAGCCGCGCTCCAGCGCCGAGCGATAGGAGGTTCCCTCCAGGACGCGCCCGAGCGAGTCCAGATGCTTGGCAAGTTCGGTCAGCCGCGCGCGCTCGGCCCGTGTCAGGCGCTTGCCCAGGAGGTCGGCGCGCTCGGCTTCGCGCCGCAGATGGCGCTTGAGTTCGCCGGGCCGCAGCGCCGCAGACGCCTTGGTCAGCCGGCGGTCATGGACCTGGAGATTGCGCCGCAGCGCCTTGCCCAGGTTCTCGCCCGCATAGTCGAGACGCTGGCGCGGCGCGGCGAAGAGCTGATCGGCGCGCGGCAGCACGCGAGCGAGCTGCGCCAGATGCCGGCGGCGATCGTCCATTGCCTTGGAAAAGCCGCGCAGCAGGCGGCGCGCGAAGTCGAGCGTCTGGCCGATGAGTTCGGTGCGCACCGGCACGGCGAGCTCCGCCGCCGCGGTCGGCGTCGGCGCGCGGACATCGGCCGCGTGGTCGATCAGCGTCGTGTCGGTCTCATGCCCGACCGCGGATATCAGCGGGATGGCGCTGTCGAACGCGGCGCGGACGACGATCTCTTCGTTGAACGCCATCAGGTCCTCGATCGAGCCGCCGCCGCGCGCCACGATCAGAACGTCGGGACGCGGCACGGCACCGCCGGGCTCGATCGCGTTGAAGCCGCGGATCGCGGCGGCGATCTCGGCCGCCGCGCGCTCCCCCTGGACAGCCACGGGCCAGAGCAGAACGCGGCGCGGAAAGCGTGCCTCAAGCCGGTGCATGATGTCGCGGATCACCGCGCCGGTCGGCGAGGTGACGACGCCGATCACCTCGGGTAGGAAGGGCAGCGCCTTCTTGTGCTCGGCCGCGAACAGGCCTTCGGCGGCGAGCTTCTTGCGCCGCTCCTCCAGCAGCGCCATGAGGGCGCCGGCGCCGGCGAGTTCGACCTGCTCGACGATGATCTGGTAGCGCGAGGAGCCGGCATAGGTCGAGATCTTGCCGGTGCACACGACCTCGAGCCCGGCCTGCGGCTTCTGGCGCAACCGGCCGGCGCCGGTGCGCCAGACGACGGCGTTGAGCGTCGCCTTCTCGTCCTTCAGGTCGAAATAGATGTGGCCGGAGGAATGGAATTTGAGGTTGCTGATCTCGCCGCGCACCCGCACGAAGCCGAATGCGTCCTCGACGGTGCGCTTGAGCGCCGCGGAAATCTCGGTGACCGAGAATTCCGGCAGGTTGGGAACGGGTCGGGTGGCGGGCTCGGACATGATTCCGTAAGAATACAAGAAACCTGCCGGCTATGCCTGCCAGAGTTTGAGCCGGCAGTACCGTGCTGCGTGCTTGAAATCGCGGTCGGCGGACAGCATCACCAGATCGTGGCGGATGCAGAGATGGACCAATAGACTGTCGATGGTTCCGATCTGAACGCCGTTGCGGCGGCAATGATTGCGAAGGTCCGCGGCATCGATATGGTCGCGCCGGCTTGGCTCCAGGAAGGGAAGCGCGCCAAAGCTTTCCAGAATGCCCGCGCGTGCTTTGGGACCTAAAAACCCCTCCAGCAGTTCCTGCAACACGAACCCAGCCGTGACGACCGTATGTTCACCGCCCATCGCGCGTGAGAGAAGCTGGACTTCATCGCCTGCGGGGTGGTCTCGGCGAAATGCAAGCGACCAGACGCTCGTGTCGACGAACAGGTTCAATATCTGCTTCGCTCTGCTTTATAGTCGAAGGTGTCGTCCCACTCGAGCTTGCCAAACAACTCCACGATACGCTTTTGCTGCCGCCGGCGGACGAACTCCTCCAGCGCCTTCGTAACGGCCGCTTTCTTGGTCTTTTCGCCGCTGACCTTCAGCGCACGGTTAAGCAAATCAGGATCGATGGACAGGTTCGTCGCCATGTGTGACTCCTTACACATAGCTTTACACATCGACTCGTGATTTACAAATGACATGAACGTCCTTCTCGTCGGCTCGGGCGGCCGGGAACATGCGCTGGCCTGGGCGCTCGCCGCCAGCCCCCTGCTCACCAAGCTCTATTGCGCGCCGGGCAATGCCGGGATCGCGCAGGTGGCCGAGTGCGTGCCGATCCCAGTGATGGATTTTCCGCGCCTGGTCGCCTTCGCCAAGGAGGCGAAAATCGACTTCGCGGTGATCGGCATGGACGCGCCGCTGGTCGGCGGGCTGTGGGATGCGTTCGAGGCGGTCGGCATCCGCGCCACCGGCCCAAGCAAGGCGGCCGCGGTGCTCGAGGGCTCCAAGGGCTTCGTGAAGGACCTTTGCGCCGAATACGGCATTGCGACCGCCGCCTATAGGCGTTTCACGCAGGCGGCGCCGGCCAGGGCGTTCGCGGACACGCTGGGATTGCCGGTCGTGATCAAGGCGGACGGGCTGGCGGCGGGCAAGGGCGTGATCGTGGCCGAGACCCAGGCCGAGGCGCACAAGGCCATCGACTTCATGTTCGAGGGCGGCTTCGGCGACAGCGGTCATGCGGTGGTGGTCGAGGAGTTCATGGAGGGCGAAGAGGCAAGCTTCTTCGCGCTCAGTGACGGAGAGACCGTGGTCGCGCTGGCCGGGGCGCAGGACCACAAGCGCGTGTTCGACGGCGACAAGGGGCCGAACACGGGTGGCATGGGCGCCTATTCTCCCGCGCCGGTACTGCCGCCGGCAATGTACGCGGACGTCATGGATCGTTTCATCCGGCCGACCGCGGCGGCGATGCGCGCCAAGGGACTTTCCTACATGGGCGCGATGTATCTGGGCCTGATGTTCACCAAGGACGGACCCAAGCTCGTCGAATACAATTGCCGCTTCGGCGACCCGGAAACGCAAGTGCTCATGCCGCGCCTGAAGAGCGATCTTTTGACCGCGCTGCTGGCGATGCGCGACGGCCAGCTCAAGAACATCGACTTGCGCTGGAGCGACGAGGCGGCGCTGACGGTGGCGATGGCATCGAAGGGCTATCCCGGCGCCTATGAGAAGGGACAGGTCATCAGCGGGCTCGATGCGGCGGCGCGGCTGCCGGGGGTGCAGATCTTTCATGCCGCGACCGAGCGGCGCGACGGCCGCATCGTCGCCGCCGGCGGCCGCGTGCTGAGCGTCACCGCCACCGGCAGGGACGTCGCCGAGGCGCGGACGCGCGCCTATGCGGCGGTCGACCTGATCCATTGGGACGGCGCCTTCTGCCGCCGCGATATTGGTTGGCGCGCGCTGTCGCGCTGACGGGGTTGGCGCGCGCTGGCGCGCTGACGGGGTTGGCGCGCGCTGGGGCGCCGAAGGCTGACGCCCCGTAACGGCTTGTGCGGCCCCGCACCGCAGTCAACAATGCCGCCAACAAGAAATCCGAACGGGAGTTTGAGGCGATGAGCGAGCCCAGCCGCCAGGAGACGTTCTCCGGCACCAAAGAGGTCGGCGCCGCGCACGCTTTCGACGTCAAGAAACTCGAATCCTATCTCGCCGAGCGCATCGAGGGATTCCAGACGCCGCTGGAGGTGCGCCAGTTCAAGGGCGGGCAGTCGAATCCGACCTATCAGCTCGTCACGCCGAACAGGAAATACGTGATGCGCCGCAAGCCGCCGGGCAAGCTCCTGCCCAGCGCGCACGCGGTCGACCGCGAGTTCAGGGTGATCTCGGCGCTGCATCCCACCGGCTTTCCCGTCGCCAAGCCTTATGTGCTGTGCGAGGACGAAAGCGTCGCCGGCACGATGTTCTACGTGATGGATTGCGTGGAAGGGCGCGTGCTGTGGGAATCGTCCCTGCCCGAGATGGACAAGAAGCAGCGCTGGGCGACCTATGACGCGATGAACGAGACGCTCGCGCGGCTGCACAATCTCGACTACCGCAAGATCGGGCTGGAGGAATTCGGCAAGCCGACCGCCTATGTGGCGCGGCAGATCGCGCGCTGGACCAAGCAGTACCAACTCTCCGAGACCGAGACGGTCGACGAGATGAACAAGCTGATCGACTGGCTGCCCAAGCACCTGCCGGCGGAGGGGCGGCCCTCGGTCGTGCATGGCGACTATCGCCTCGACAACATGATCCTGCACCCGACCGAGCCGAAGGTGCTGGCGGTGATCGACTGGGAACTGGCGACGATCGGCGATCCGCTGGCCGATTTCACTTATCACCTGATGCAGTGGCAGATGATGCCCGGCGGCACCTCGGCCGGCACGCAGACCCTTTTGACGCTCGATCTGCCGGCGCTCGGCATCCCGACGATGGACGAATATGTGAAGATGTATTGCGAGCGCACCGGGCGCAGCGAGACGCCGAACATGGACTACTACGCGGCATACAATTTCTTCCGCCTCGCCGGCATCCTGCAAGGGATCATCGGCCGGGTGCGCGACGGCACCGCGGCGAACGCCAACGCTGCGGCAACCGCCGCCGCGGTGCGCCCGCTGGCCGAGCGCGCCTGGTTCTTCGCGCAGCGCGCCGGCGCCATCGGTTGAAGGATCCGTTAACGGACGGCCGCGAGCATTGTCGCGGCCAGGCAAGCGGTCCTTAACCTTGGCCGCGCTAGCCTTCCCGGTCGGCGGTTCGACCGCCACGAGGAAGGGCATGAGCGAAGACGACGACGCCAAGCGGGCCGCGCGCCTGAAGCGTATCCGCACGCAGTTCGATCTCGCCGAGCGCGCCGCGCATATCGGCCATTGGCGCTATGACCTGACCGCCAATACCTATTATTGGTCCCCCGGTCTCTATCGCCTGCTCGACGAGGATCCCAGCGCGCGCCCGCCGGACGTCGATTGGCTCTTCTCGCAGATGACCGACGACTCGCGCCGGGTCATCGAAAAGGCCATGGCCGAGGCGATCCGCACCCGCTCGCCCTTTTCCTATCGCACCTATGCGCGGCACGAGAGCCGCGCGGCGCAGATCGTCGACACCCAGGGCGAGGTCGAGCTCGACGACGACGGCCGCGTCGCCTCGCTCATCGCCGTCTGCCACGACGTCACCGCGCAGGTGCGCGCCGAGCGAGAACGCGAAGACGCGCAGGCGATGTATCGGCTGATGACCGAGCAGTCCGGCGACATCATCATCCTGTATTCGACCGACGGAAAACTCGTGTTCGCGTCGCAGGCGCTGGAGCGGCTGACCGGCCGCACGGTCGAGGACATCCGCGACGGGGGCTACAAGCGCTTCATCCATCCTTCCGACTACGAGCAAGCGCAAAAGATGATGAGCCGCCCGATGGACAGCGCGATCGTGGTCGCGACCTGGCGGATCATGCATCGCGACGGCCATTATATCTGGCTCGAAACGACGATCCGCACCGTCTACGACGCCGCGACCGGCGAACCCAAGAACGTCATCAGCGTTTCGCGCGACGTCAGTGCCCGCGTCGCCGCGGAAGAGGCGCGCCGCAAGGCCGACGAGATGTACCGCGTGATGACGACCGAGGCCTCGGACGTCATCCTGCTGTTCGGCCCCGACCGCCGCATCCTGTTCGCCTCCGAGGCGCTGGAGCGCGTGATGGGCCGCACCGTCGCCGAGATCGAAAACGGCGGCTGGTTGCGCTTCGTCCATTCGGAGGACATCGGGCCGCTTCTCAAGCTCGAACTGCCGCCGCGCCAGCGCGAGCCGTTCACCGCGTCCTACCGCCTGCTGCACCGCGACGGCCGTTACGTCTGGCTCGAGGTCAACACCCGCGCCCGCTATGCCGCCGACGGAACCTATCTGGGCTATATCAGCGTCGGTCGCGACGTCACCGCGCGCAAGACGCAGGAGATCGCCGCGATGGAGGCGCGCCAGCGCGCGGAAGCCGCGAACCTGGCGAAGTCGAAATTCCTCGCCAATATGAGCCACGAGCTGCGCACGCCGCTCAACGCCATCATCGGCTTCGCCGATCTGATGAAATCGCGGGCCTTCGGTCCGCTCGGCAACGACCGCTATGAAAGCTATGCGGCGCTGATCTACGATTCCGGGCAACTGCTGCTCGATCTCATCACCGACATGCTCGACATGGCGAAGATCGAGGCCGGCAAGCTGGAGCTGAACTTCGAGCGCGTCGATCTCGCCGAGACGATCGGCGACGTGGTGCGGCTGCTCGACGACCGCGCGCGCATGGCCGGCCTCAAGCTCGTCGCAAACGGCGCCGAGAGGACCTCGCTGCTGGCCGATCGGCGCGCCATGAAGCAGATCCTCATCAACCTGGTGGGCAACGCCATCAAGTTCACGCCGAGCGGCGGCGAAGTGCGCATCGCGGCGGCGCAGGACGGCGAATTCGTGCGCCTGACCGTGTCGGACACCGGCATCGGCATCCCTCCGGATCAGATCGGCCGCCTCGGCAAACCGTTCGAGCAGGTGTGCGACGATCCCAAACTCGCCAAGGCGGGCACGGGGCTCGGCCTCGCCCTGGTGCGGGCGCTGTCGGAGATGCATGGCGGGACGCTCAGGATCGAGAGCACCGAGCATGTCGGGACGGACGTCACAGTGACGCTGGCGTTGAAGCCGGCGCAGCGCGCCGCGGCTTAGCTGCGGCGGCGAAACATGAAGGCGATCGCCAAGCCGGCGAAGAAGCCCAGCGCCGCGCCGATCAGGGCGATCTTGAGCAGCAATCCCAGGATCTTCAGGACGAAGAAGACGACCACCGCGACGACGATCGCGATGACGATTTCCAGTGCGCGCATGCGGTTCCCCCGGCGGCGGTATCGCTGACTATACGGCCGGGCGGGGAATAAGTTCCGCGGTGCGCTACTCCGCCGCCTGGCGCCTCGGCATCTCGGCGTGCTTGCCGAATTCCAGGCGTGCGATGGTGCGGCAGTGGACCTCGTCCGGACCGTCGGCGAGGCGCAGCGTGCGCTGGCCGGCATACATCTTGGCCAGACCCGGATCGGTCGTCACACCGCCGCCGCCCCAGGCCTGAATCGCATCGTCGATGATCTTGAGCGCCATGCGCGGCGCAGCGACCTTGATCTCCGCGATCTCGGTGCGCGCGACCTTGTTGCCGACCTTGTCCATCATGTCGGCGGCTTTCAGCGTCAAGAGACGGCACATGTCGATGTTGATGCGGGCCTCGGCGACGCGCTGCTCCCACACCGAGTGTTCGGCGATCTTCTTGCCGAAGGCCTCGCGGGTCAGAAGGCGCTTGCACATGATCTCCAGCGCCCGCTCGGCGACGCCGATGGTGCGCATGCAATGATGGATGCGGCCCGGGCCGAGGCGGCCCTGCGCGATCTCGAAGCCGCGGCCTT
>CAZMHP010000117.1:0-8923 GCA_964566095.1 uncultured Rhizobium sp.
GGATCGACAGCAGGCCGACGACCGCGAAGGCGCCGATCTTCGCCCAGAAGAAATGATTGTGCGAATAATAGTCCCAGCCCTTGGCCGCGAACACCGCGCGCGAGAATCCGACGGCGATGATGAGCGCCGCCAGGATGCCGTACCACAGGTCCACCTTGCCCACGCGCGCGGCGTCGGCGCCCGTCATGCCGGGCTTGATCGCGCCGATCTCGAACGCCAGCACGGCGGCCAGCGCGAAGATCAACAGGTGATGGCCGATGGCGAAGGCCAGATCGGTGCTCGCGAAGTCCATGTTGCGCTCCCCCTTGCGCCGGAAAATCCGGCTAGCGTTTCTCGTCCCGCTTGGTCGGCAAAATCCCCGGTCCCGCGATGTCGCCGAACGGCTCGTGATAGGCGTCGGCCTCCGTCGCGACCGTCGGCTCGACCCGCCGCGTCTCGGGCGAGCTTTGCCGCACGACCTCGCTCCCCACCGCCACCGCCGCCGCGGCGGCGCGCGCGCCGGCATCCGCCGCGCGCCGGCCCCAATGGCGCAGGAACAGAAGCTCGCGCGCATAGGATTCCTCGAACAGCGAGTCCGCCTCGGTGATGCCGCGCAGCGCCAGCGCATGTGCGCGCCTGGCGCCCACGAACCACAAGGGACTGACCAGCAGCGACGACGCGATCACCGCGATGGCGAGCTTGTGGCCTTCGGGCGTCAGCGCGCCGACGGTCATGCCGGCCGTCGCCAGCACGAAGGAGAATTCGCCGACCGGCGAGAGGAACAGCGCGGCGGGAAACGCCACCTCGCCCGGCTGGCCCAGAAGCGACAACAGCGCGAGGTTGAGCGCCGACTTTCCGATCGTCACCACCGCCAGCACGATCGCGATCAGCCACAGATGATGCAGCACATAGGAAAGATCGATCAGCAGGCCGATCGACAGGAAAAAGATGAAGAGCAGGATGCTCTGCACCGGCTGCGCCAGGGCGAGCGCGGTGCGCCGCAGCGTCGAATGGCCGACCGCCAGCCCCGCCAGGAACGCGCCCAGCGCCGGCGACAGGCCGAACAGCCCCGACAGCGCCGCCGCCACGAAGCACACCGCCAGCACGCCCAGCGTGCCGACATCGACGTCCTTCATCAGGAACGAGGAGGCGGGAAAGCGAAAGCTCTTGATCCTGGTCAGCATCACGATGAAGCCGACCAGCAGCAGCACGGCCAGGCCGAGCTTCACGCCCGCCAGCGCCAGCGCGTCGGCCGGCGCGTGCGGCGCCATCGCGTTGGTGAGCAGCAGCAGCGGCACCACCGCCAGATCCTGCGCCACCAGGATGGCGATGGTGAGCTTGCCGGCGCGGGTCTCGGCTTCCTCCGAATCCTCCATCATCTTGAAGGCGAGGGCGGTGGAGGAGATCGCCAGCATGAAGCCGATCACCACCGCGCTCGTCGTCTCGCCGCTGGTGAGCTGCGCCAGCGCCACGGTGAAGGCGGTGCAGACCGCGATCTCCGCCACCGCGATGCCGACGGCGAGTGGCAGGAGGCGGCGGAACGCGGCCAGCCGCAGCTCCATGCCGATGATGAACAGCAGCATCAGCACGCCGAGATCGGCCAGCGTCTCGACCTGCGCCGAATGTTCGATCATGCCGAACCCGGTGGGGCCCAGCAGGACGCCGACCAGGATGAACCCGGCGGCGGCGGGCAGGCGCACGCGGTTCATCGCCAGCCCCGCGATCACCGCGGCGGCGAGTACCAAGGCCAGGGCCGTCAGGTCGTCCATGGAATGCCTTCCTCCCGCGCAATTGTGTCATGGCCCGCGAATGCGGGCCACCCAGTTCACGCCCGCGACCGCAGCCGGCACCAGGGATTCACGCGGAGGCGCGGAGCACGCGGAGGCGTTGAAACTCCGCGTCTCCGCGCCTCCGCGTGGGCCCATCGAAGTCATGAGTCTCACGCATCTCAATTCGGTCCAAATCCGTTCCAGACCTGCTAATCTCCCCCCATGCCCGGCTCCAAACCCCCGCAGACCAACGAAGAACAAAAAACGCTGATCCTGACCGGTGCCTCGCGGGGCATCGGCCATGCCACGGTCAAGCGCTTCTCCAGCGCCGGCTGGCGCGTCATCACCTGCTCGCGCCACGCCTTCCCGGAGAACTGCCCTTGGGCGGCGGGGCCGGAGGACCACATCCAGGTCGACCTCTCCGACCCCGACGACACCGACCGCGCCATCGCCGAGATGCGCGAGCGCCTGCCTGACGGCAAGCTCCACGCCCTGGTCAACAATGCCGGCATCTCGCCGAAGGGCGAGAACGGCGCGCGGCTGGGCGTGATGAACTCGACCAAGCAGGTCTGGCGCCAGGTGTTCGAGGTCAATCTGTTCGCCACGCTGTGGCTGGCGCGCGGCTTGATCGACGAGCTCGCCGCCGCGCACGGCGCCATCGTCAACGTGACCTCGATCGCCGGCAGCCGCGTGCACCCCTTCGCCGGCGCGGCCTATTCGGTGTCCAAGGCGGCGCTCGCCGCGATGACGCGCGAGATGGCGTCGGACTTCGGACCCTTGGGCGTGCGCGTCAACGCCATCGCGCCCGGTGAGATCGACACCGCGATCTTGAGCCCCGGCACCGACAAGCTGGTCGAGACCATCCCGCTGCGGCGGCTGGGCCTGCCCGAAGAAGTCGCCAAGGCGATCTATTATCTGTGCACGGACCAATCGAGCTACGTGACGGGGGCGGAGCTGCACATCAACGGAGGTCAACACGTGTAGCGCCGTCTGCCCTCCGAAGCCCACGCAGCGAGCGCAGGAGGAAGCTGCACATCAAGGGCGGGCATCATGTGTGATGGGCGCCGTCTTGATATTATCGCATGATTGCTATATATTGATGCAATGGAAACCTGGCGCGTCGAAGTCCTGAACGACATCGTGCGGGCCGAGATCGCGGCGTTGCCGCGGGATATCCGAGCCCGGCTGACGCATATCGTCGACATGATGATCGCGGTCGGCCCTGAGCGGATGCGGGCGCCGCATGTCAAGCCGCTGCGCGACAAGTTGTGGGAGATGCGCATGAGCGGCCGCGACGGTATTGCTCGGGCCATTTACGTCGCGGCGCGCGGGCGGCGAGTCGTGATCCTGCACGCCTTCGTGAAGAAGACGCAGAAGACGCCGCCGCAGGCCATTCGCCTCGCGCTGCAGCGGGCAAAGGAGTTGGAGTGATGACGATCCCGTTCAAGAAGCTCAAGGACGAATGGATGAAGGACGCGGCGTTCCGCGCCGAATACGATCTTCTCAAGCCGGAATTTGCGCTGGCGCTCGCGCTCATCACGGCGCGCACGAAAGCCGGCATGACTCAGGCGGATGTGGCGCGGAAGATGCGAACCACCCAGTCCGTCGTCGCGCGCATCGAAAGCGGCCGCAATCCGCCGAACCTGAAAACGCTGGAGCGCTACGCCAACGCCGTGGGCCGGCGGATTCAGCTCAAGCTGGTCTCGGCGGCGTAGACGAGACCGTTCGGCCCGCCGCTCCCTTCGGCGCTCTTAAATCCGGCAGGAACACCGCCAACACGCCGATCAGCGGCAGGAACGAGCACACGAAATACACGAACGAAATGCTCGTGTGGTCGGCGAGGATGCCGAGCGCTGCGGCGCCCAATCCGCCCATACCGAACGACAGGCCGAAGAATAGCCCGCTCACCATGCCGACACGGCCGGGCAGGAGCTCCTGGCCGTAGACCACGATCGCCGGAAACGCGCTCGATAGAACCAGCCCCGCGCCCATGCTGAACACGCCGGTCCAGAACAAATTCGCGTACGGCATCGCCAGCGCGAAGGGCAGGGTGCCCAGGATCGAGAACCAGATGAGATATTTGCGCCCGAAGCGGTCGCCGAGCGGCCCGCCGCTGATCGTGCCCACCGCCACCGCCGCCTGGAACATGAAGAGGTGAAGCTGCGCCGACGGCACGCTCACATGGAATTTCTGGATCAGGTAGAAGGTGAAATAGCTGCCGATGCTCGCCATGTAGACGAACTTCGAAAAGATCAGCGTCACCAGGATCGCGATCGATGCCTTCACGCGGCCGGGCGTCAGCGCCTCGGTCTGGTGCAGATGGCCGTGATGCGTCGCGCGCGTCGTGCGGTTCTTGGCGTACCACGCGCCGACGCGCCACAGAACGACGATGGCGATCAGCGCCGCGACCGAGAAGAACGCCACGCCGTCGCGCTGCCCGGGCCTAATCGCCAGCGCCGCCAGCAGCGGCCCGAGCGCACCGCCGATCGAGCCGCCGACCTGGAACATCGATTGCGCCAGCCCGCGCCGCGAACCGGCCGCGAGATGCGCGACGCGCGAGCTTTCCGGATGGAAGGTCGAGGAGCCGACGCCGACCAGCGCGGCGGCGGCGAGCAGCAAGGGATAGGTCGGCGCCAGCGCCAATCCGATCAATCCGAAAAAGGTGAACACCATGCCGGCGGGCAGGGCATAGGGCACGGCGCGGCGGTCGGTGTAGAGCCCGACCAGCGGCTGCAGCAGCGACGCCGTCACCTGGAACACGAAGGTCACGAGCCCGATATGGGCGAAGTCCAGATCGAAGGTCTCTTTCAGGTTGGGATAGATCGCCTGCAGCAGCGACTGCATCATGTCGTTCAGCGCGTGGCAGAAGCCGACGGCGAACAGCACGGCGAAGACGGTCGAATGCACCTGCAGCGGCGCGGCGGCTTTGGGAGCGGTGGTGTCGGTCATGGGCGGCCGGAAAGTGGCTCACCACATGCGCTGCTGCAACCCGCCTGGGCGCATAACACCTCCTACCTTGTGGGGAGGTCGAAAAACATCGAGCGAAGCCAAGCGAATTTCGACCTCCCCACAAAGGGGGAGGTGATTGCGGCGCTACTCCCGCGCGTTCATTTCCTCTTCGACCATCTCGGCGATCGTGTCCTTGCCGTCGGGGCTGTGCATCCAGGCCTCGGCCGCCTGCAGCGTGTCGAATTGCCGTGGCGCGCGTAAGGGCTTGTTGCGCCCATCGACGGGGATCAGCACCTCGAAGGTGCCGGCAAAGCGCTGGTCTTTCGTCTCGGCCGCAAAAGGCTGCGGCTTCTCGTATTTCTTCTTTTTCATCGGACGTCTCGGGGGCTCGCGGCCGGGCTTCTATCAGCGTTCGGTCGATATGCCAAACCACAGCGTGTTCCACGGTTCTGGCGCCTGTTCGATCAGATGGAAGCCGTAGGCGCGGTAGAACGTGACCGCGCGTTCGTTGCGCGGCCCCACGCCCAGATGCGCCGCCCGGGCGCCGGCCTGCGCCATGGCGGCCAGCCAGACGTCGATCATGCGCTTGCCCAGGCCCATGCCTCGGCAGCGCGGCAGCAGATCGATGTGCAGATGCGCGGGATAGGGCTCGGCGATGCGCCGGGGCGTGCGCGGCGGGCGGTGGATCAGCCGCGCCAGGCGCGAATCCGGATCGCCCGCTGCCGCGTCCGGTTCGCCGATCGCCGCGCGCAGCGCCGGCCACCAATCCGTCTCCAGCCGCTTTTCGAACGCAGAGGTGTTCGCGGCGCCGACGACATAGCCGCCGATGCCGGCCGCATCCTCCGCCACGAAGCAGCTCTGCGGCTCCAGCGTTCCGTAAGGTCCGGCATAGAGGTGTCCCAGGATCCTCGGATCGCGATAGAGCGCGCGCGCGTCGGCGCCCGCATCGCCGGTCTTCAGGCAGATGTCGTACAGCGCGCCGAGATCGGATGCGCGAAAGGGCCGGATGACGAAGCTCACAAAAACAATAGTATCATGGCCCGCGATCCCCCTCTGCGACGCGATGCGGCGGACGTCGGGCTGACGTATCGAACAGCGTCCGCGCCGCGGTACAATGGCGACATGAGACGGTCGCGAACGCGAAAAACACCGCAAAATTGCGGGCAAACCGGTATTGCGGGGACGCGCGCGGCGGCGCCGCACGTGCCGTCGGCGCGCGCCGGTGTGTCGATAAGTGCCCCTTCAGCACGGGTGCGCAAAAATATTTTTGGCTGCCGCGCGGGACGCTCCGTTGCGCGACTCGAAAACAATTATCTTGCCGAAGCTGCTCTAAGCACTTTGATCGGCCATGCGAATTCGGCTCGGCCGCCGCCCGGTCGCGCCCGCTCAGCGTTTAACGCCGCGTCAGCCCCGCTACGGCAGCAATTCGCGCAGGATCAGCGTCACGGGCCGCTTCTGCCCGCCATGCACGACGTCGAGCGTAAGCTTGGCCCCCGGCGGCCGGCGCAGGATGTGCCGCATGTCGGCGCCGGACAATTGGCGCGCCGCGACGCCGTCCACCGACACGATATCGTCGCCCGCCGCGATGCCGGCCTCGGCCGCGGGCGCGCCCGGCAGCACGATCGCGACGGTGAACGCATCGGCGGTCTTCTTGTAGACGCCGATGCCGGCGCGCGAATAGGGCTCGGGCGCAAGCGGCGGACCCGGCAGCGGATCGAACCACACCGTGCCCCGGCGATAGTCGAAGCCGAGCGTGAAGTTGCGATAGATCTGGTTGCCGATATTGCCGGCTTCGGTGCGGGAGGAGAACGCGCCCTTCTTGTCCTGCGAATAGCTCGCGACGATGCGCGCAAACCTCCGGCCGGCGACTTCGACGTCGGCGCGCACGGCCCAGTTCTGCGAGATGCCGCCCGAACCGAAGCCCGCGGTCGGCAGGCCCTTTCGCATGCGGGGCGCCAGGCCGACGCGCTGCGCCCACCGTCCTTGCACGACCAAAGCGTTGCCGTTGCCGGTGTCCAGGCCGTTGTCGCCCGCGATGCCGTCGATCTTCGCGGTGAAGATCGGCTGGTCGTCGCTGAAGCTGATCGGCACCGGCACGCCGCGGCCGGGCGGCGCGTTCTTCAAGGGCCGGAACGTCAGCGTGTTCGCGCCATAATTCAGCTCCATCGCGAAGCGCTCGAACAATTCGAGGCCGAGGATGCCGGCAAGCGGCGGCTTGGCGCCCATCTCGACCGTGTCGTACTGCAGGGGAAGGATGACGAAGGACTGATCGCGCAGGCTGACGCCGCCGATCTCCAGGCGGTCGACGCGCGTATATTGCTCGGTCAGCGTTCCGGCGCCCGAGCCGCCCGCCGTGCCGGCCCCCTGGCCGTGCAGGCCGAGCGCCGCCGCCGCTTCGGGCGACAGGATGTCGTGGCCGCCGGTATCCAGGATGAAGCTGAACGGGCCCTTGCCGTTCAGCTTGGCCGCGATCGTGATGAAGCCGTCGACCGCCATGGGCACGGTCGCTTTGCCGCCATCGACCGTCGAATCGTCGGGCGTCTGCGGCGGCGCGAATTCGCCGTTCGGCGCGTGCGCGACGAACGCCGCGCGCGCGACGGTCACGATGTCGGGTTCGGAGTCGCCTTCCTGGGTCGCGGTCTTGAACGGCACCAGGGCATCGCCGACGCGCCGATAGTCTTCATAGCGAACCGTGACGTCGTCGATCGGCATCTCCCAGATGCTGCGCGCCAGCAGGCCGGATGCCGTGTCGAACCACAGCTCCGCCGCTTGTCCGCCCCGCGGAGTCGCGCGCAGGACGTCATAGGTCTTGTGGTCGTCTTGCCGCGCGCCGAGGTCGTCGATCCGCGCGCCGCCGGCGCCCGGCCGCAGGAAGTCGCGCCGCGCCAGCCACATCTGCGTCGCCGCGTTGCCGCGCATGAAGACGGAATTGAGCGCATGCACGCCGCCCGACGCGTCCTGCCGCCAGTGATCGTGCCCGTCCCACACCTCGGCCGCGCGGAAGACGCTGAAATCCGCCGTCAGGTGCCGGCGCCCGCTTGCGGTGTCCTCGGCCAGGCGCCACTGGCCGTCGAGGCCCGACGCGTGCTCGGCGCCGGTCTCCACCAGAAGACCCAGCGTGTTCCAGTTGGCGCGTCCATAGGCCTGCCGCGCGGCGGCGAGCACCTGCGCGGCTCGGTCGTGCGCTGGAAAGGATGCCGTCGCCGTCAGCCAAAGCGTGACGCCTGCCGCACAGACGGCCGTCGAGATCTTGTTCATGCGAGCAGGGTGGGCCGGATCGGCGGTCAGGTCTTGAATGCATTTGACCTTCCGGCACGCCACTGCCCGGGTGTCGCGCCGGTCAGCCGCAGGACGGAGCGGGTCATATGCGCCTGATCGGCAAATCCGTACGCGGAGGATACCGCGCACAGCGCCTGCCGCCCGCGCAGGATGGCGCGCCAGGCGCGGCGCGCGCGCGTCTGGGCCCGAAAGGCGCTGGGCGTTATCTCGAAGACGCGCCGAAAGCCGCGCGACAGCGTCGCCGGCGCCAGGCCATGGTCTCGCGCCCAATCGCCCAGACTGATATCGGGATCGCGCCGAATGCCGCGCGCCAGCTCGTCCGGCCAATCGCGGCAGGCGTTCGCCAGGGGCGCGGCCGAAGCCAGCAACGCCTCGCGCGCCTCGGCGGGATCGCGTTCGGCGATGCGCGCGATAAAGTCGGGATCGGGCACGCGCACGTGCTCCCATCCGTCCGCCTGCCATCCCGCGATCTCGAAATTGAGCGTCTGTGCGCCGGTGCCGCAGAACCGGTCGAGATGGGCGTCGAAGGGTCCGTGAAACACCGCATCGCCCGCGCGGACCTGGAAGCGGCCCTGGTCGCCGGCCTCCTCATAGCCGCCCGCCAGCACGAGGCAGACATAGCCGGCGCGATGGCGATGGCGCGGCATGTAACCGCCCGCCGCGCAATATTCACGGCCGAGCGTCACGGAAGCGAAAGCCGGCATCGGGTCACGGCCAAAATGGACTCAATGGCGAGGATCCAAGGGAGCTGTCGCGGCGCGGTCAACACACGGCTGTGTGAAGGCGGCATGCGCCGGCGACGGGTCACCGAACTACCGCGGTTTGCGGGCGGCACCGTCGCCGCCGTCGCCGCTTTCGCGCCGCGGCGATGCGGTTAGAATGCCGTCAGTTCCAGGACAGGAGCAGCAGTGATCATTATCGAGTTCGTGATTTTCGTCGTGTCGTCC
>CAZMHP010000118.1:0-8901 GCA_964566095.1 uncultured Rhizobium sp.
ACCTGGCGGTCGATATAGCTGAGCGCGATCGCGGCGAAGAGCAGCGCGCAGACGATCCAGCGCGTGCCGCCGGCGGCGGGCACGGGCGCCGGCATATCGGATGCGCTGCTCATCGGGACCTCACCAGTTGAAGAGCGTGCCGTCCTCGAGACGGTTCACCGGTAGATAGGCGCGCTTGTAGGGGTATTTCGCGGCCAGGGCCTCGTCGATCTCGACGCCGAGGCCGGGCTGCTCGCCGGGGTGCATGGTGCCGCTGTCGAACGTGTAGCCGTGCGGAAAGACGGCATCGGTTTCGGCCGTGTGGTGCATCAGCTCCTGCACGCCGAAATTGGGCACCGAGAGATCGAAATGCAGCGCCGCCGCCATCGTGACCGGCGACAGGTCGGTGGCGCCGTGGCAGCCGGTTCGCACGTGATGAAGATCGGCCAGGCTCGCGATGCGGCGCAAATGCGTGACGCCGCCGGCATGCACGACAGTGGCGCGGATATAGTCGATGAGTTGCTCTTCGATGAGCTGCTTGCAGTCCCAGATCGAATTGAAGATCTCGCCGACCGCGAGCGGCGTCGTGGTGTGCTGGCGGATCAGCCGAAAGCCGGCCTGGTTTTCAGCGGGCACCGCGTCCTCGAGCCAGAACAGCCGGTAGGGCTCCAGGTCCTTGCCCAGCCGCGCCGCCTCGATCGGCGTGAGCCGATGGTGCACGTCGTGCAGCAGATGCACGTCGTCGCCCAACGCCGCGCGGCCGGCGGCGAACAGATCCGGGACGGAGCGCAGATATTTCTGCGTCGACCAGACATTGACGGTCGGCAGATCGGCGTCGGCCGGCTCATAAGGCTTGTTGCCTTTCGCCACGCCGTAGGTCGAGGCAAGACCGGGCACGCCCGATTGCAGGCGGATCGCCTTGTAGCCTTGCGCCCGATATTTGCGCGCCGCCGCGATGGTATCGTCGATGGTTTCGCCATTGGCATGGCAATAGACCATTACGCCTTCGCGGCTGGCGCCGCCGAGAAGCTGGTAGAGCGGCAGGCCGGCGATCTTGGCCTTGATGTCCCATAGCGCCATGTCGACCGCGGCGATGGCCGACATCGTGACGGGGCCGCGCCGCCAATAGGCGCCGCGGTAGAGATATTGCCAGGTGTCCTCGATGCGGTGCGCCTCGCGGCCGATCAGACATGGCGCGACATGGTCCGCCAGATAGCTCGCCACGGCGAGCTCCCGCCCGTTCAGCGTCGCATCGCCCAAGCCCGTGATGCCGTCTTCGGTTTCGAGCTTCAGCGTGACGAAGTTGCGCCCCGGCGAACACACGATGACGCGCGCGGACCTGATCGCCGGCATGCGCCCTAACCCGTCACGGTCAGCACGGTTGTCTTCAGCGTCGCCGAATTGTCGCCGGCCATGATGTCGAACAGGCCGGGCTCCACGACGCGCTGCATCTGCTGATTGTACATGCGCAGCTCGTGCGGGCCGATGGTGAAGGTTACGGTTTTGGTCTCGCCCGGCGCGAGCGTCACGCGTTTGAAACCCTTGAGTTCCTTCACCGGCCGCGTGACCGACGCGACCTGCTGATGGAGATAGAGTTGAACGACCTCGTCGCCGGCACGCGCCCCGGTGTTCTTCACATCGACGGATACCGTCACCGATCCGTCTGCCTTGATCGTGGATGCGGAGAGACGTGGGGCGGAAATGTCGAAGTTCGTGTAGCTGAGGCCCCAGCCGAAGGGGAACAAGGGTGCGGTGGTGTCGAACAGATAGCCGCGATGCGCGCTGGGCTTGAAGTTGTAGAACATCGGCAACTGGCCGACCGAGCGCGGGATCGTCACCGGCAGGTGACCGCCGGGATTGGCGTCGCCGAACAGGACGTCGGCCATGGCCGTGCCGGTGTTCTGGCCCAGATACCAGCCCTCGATCAGCGCATTGGCTTTGGTCGCCGCGTTCACGACCGAGAGCGGTCGGCCGTTGATCAACACGATCACCATCGGCTTGCCGAGCGCCGCGATGGCGTCGATCAGATCGTCCTGCTGGCCGACGAGGCTGAGATCGTCGCGGTCGCCCAGGTGATTGTCCGCCCAGGCCTCGCGGCTGGTCTGCTCGGTATCACCGACGACCAGGATGACGGTATCGGCGGATTTCGCGACCTTGACCGCGTCGGCGATGCGGCGCGCGTTCTGGGCCGGATCGGCGAGCTTGACCTCGTCGGCGCTCCATTCGCTGCTGTCGGTGATCTCGACGCCTTCGGCCGTGACGACTTTGACGTTCGGGCCGAGCTTGGCCTTGATGCCGTCGAGCACCGTCACGGTGTGGCGCGGAACGCCAGAATAGCCGCCCAGATGCATCGAGGCGGCATTGGGGCCGATCACCGCCAGCGTCTTGATCGATTTGCCGAGCGGCAAAGTGCCGTCGTTCTTCAGGAGCACGATGGCGCGCCGCGCCGCTTCAGTCGCCAGCGCATCGGCTTCGGCATTTCCGGTCAGCGCATCGGCCGCATCGGGGTCGTGAAAGGGATGCTCGAACAGCCCGGCCTCGAATTTGAGCGTCAGGAAGCGGCGCACCGCCGTGTCGATCTCCTTCTCGGTGATCTTTCCGGCCTTCACCGAGTCCACCAGCGTGCCGAACGAGGCCCCGTTGGGATTGTCGACGTCCACGCCGGCGCGCAGGGACCGGACAGCGCCGGCCGCATGATCGGGCACGACGTGATGGATGTCGGTGAGTTGCTCGATGGCGAAATAGTCGCTGACGACGGCGCCCTTATAGGCCCATTCGCCGCGCAGCACGTTGCCCAGCAGCCAGGTGTTGACGTGGCTCGGCACGCCGTCGATCTCGTTATACGACGCCATCACGGCGCGCACATTGGTGCGGTGGACCGCTTCCTCGAAGGGCGGGAAGAAATTCTCGCGCAAGGTGCGCTCGCCATAGGGCGCTGGTCCGACATTGGTGCCGCTCTCCGGCTGACCATGGCCGGTCATGTGCTTCAGGGTCGCAAACACTTTGTCCGATGCGAGCGGCAGCACATCGCCCTGAAGACCCTGGACCGCCGCGACGCCCATTTCGCCGACAAGATAAGGATCCTCGCCGAACGTCTCCTCGATGCGGCCCCAGCGCGGATCGCGCGCCACATCGACGACCGGCGAGAGCACCTCGCTCACGCCGCGCGCCGCGAGTTCGCGACCGGTGACGGTGTTGACGCGCCGGACCAGATCCGGATCCCAGGTGCTGGCGAGCGCGATGGCCTGGGGAAAGCTGGTACCATCGACGATCACGGCGCCGTGCAACCCCTCCTCGTGGAAGAACACGGGGATGCCGAGGCGGGTCTTTTCCACCGCCCAATGCTGGATGGAATCGATGAGCGCCGTCGCCTCGCGCGTGTTGCGCGCGCGGCCGGTGCGTTTGGTGCCTTCGAGATCGGAAGGTCGGGCGATCTGCCCGATGCCGTAGGGAAGCTGCGCGCCTGCCTTGACGGCGTCGAACGTGCCGTCGGCATCGAGAATGCTGTCCTTGTTCTGCCAGATCGTGCCGATCTGGGCGACCTTCTCCTCCAGCGTCATGCGCTTGAGCAAGTCCTCGACACGCGCGGCGACGGGCGCGGCTGCATCCTTGTAGAGCGGTGCCGTGCTGGGCTTGGCGGCGGGCGCGTGCGCGGCGGGGTGAGCGGGCTTGTGATGCGGCGCGACCGGCTTGGCACCGGTGAAAACCGCGAACGCGAAGATGGCAGCCGTCACCACGGCCGCGCTGGAAACCGCCCGTTGGAGCGTCATGCTGCCCTCCCCTTTCATGCCGTGCTGGCGCGCGCTGGGCGGCCGCCGGATTTTCTTGGTAACGCTATCAGACTAGATAAATCAGCGCTTTTTGTAAAGCGGCTTGCCGGTTTTCGCCAGCGGTTTGACGGGCGGAACGGCAATTTCGAAAGGACCGGCCGGCGCGCCGCTGCGATCGTACAGCGTGCAGACGGGACTCTCGCCCCAGCAATAGCGTAGGCGAATGGGGACGGAGCCTTTTGCCGCGACCAGGACGACCGCAGTGCCGGCGATATGCGAAGCGGCGAAACGGCAGGTTCCGATTGCGGCGCCGCACAATTCAAATCCGATGGGATTGTCGGCGCTGTAGGCGACCAGGCCGCCGGAAACATCGCCAAACTCCACGACGACGTGGCCCTTGTCCCAGCGCACGGTTCGCACCACCGGGCCGGAGGCGATGACCGCCTGGCCATAGACGACATGGCGCGCCAGCCGTGCCAGGCGGCGGCCGACGTCCTGCTTGTTGGCGGGATGGGCATCGCCGCGTTCGCCGATGTCGATGGTGACGGCAAGGCCGGCATTGGGATCGGCGGCCGCCGCGAGACGCTCGGCCTCGCGCAAGCGGGCGATTCCCGGATCGACGGGGGTGGACGATGGCGGGCCGTAGCTGGGAAGCTGGACGATGAGAAAGGGCAGCTTGGCGCCGAACGCACCGCGCCAGTCCGCCATCAAGCCGCTCAAGAGACGCTGATAGGCGTCGGCCTGGCCGGCGTTGGACTCGCCCTGGTACCAAACCACGCCGCGAAAACCATAGGGCGCGATGGGCGCGATCATGGCGTTGTAAGCCATGCTCATGCCGGCGAGCGGCTCCCACGGTGCGCGCGGCGGATCGCCGACGGTTTTCGGCACCAGACTATAGCGCCAGGGGCCTTGGAGCGGGACGGCGCCGCCGCCCTTGAGATGGATCGCCTGCACTTGCGGCGGGCCCGTCAGGCCGCCGAGCGAGTAGGTGTTGAGAACATTCACCGCGATACTGTTGTCGCCCGCGTGCAGCAAGCCCGCCGGCAATTGGAGTACGCGCCCCTGCGTCGAGTCCGTGCCGTCTGCGAGGAACCGGCCGTCGACCCAGACCTGCCCGATCTCATCGACTTTGCCGATGGTCAGCGTCTCGCCCTGGGCCGCCTGTTCCGCCGTCAGCATGACATGCGTGCGATACCAAACCATGCCGGCGCGATTGACCAATTCGGGCACGCCCCATTTGTCCCACACGCCGAGCACCGGCGGCGCGATGGGCCATGTGCTGTCGTCGAACGTCACGCTCCACGGGACGGCACCCGGCAACTTGCTTTTCCACCACGCTTCCCAGTCGATGCCCCAGCGCGTTGCACCGGCCATGGGATCGGCGGCATAGAGCTTGACGATGTCGAGCTTCGCATCATAGCCGCCGGCGCTGCGCAGCGCGGCGCTGCTCATCCAGGTCTCGATCCAGGAACCGCCCCAGGCCGAGACGACCAGGCCGATCGGCACGTTGACGGTCTTCTGCAGTTCGCGGGCGAAATAGAAACAAGTTGCGGAGAACCCCGGCACCGTCGCGGGCGACGCCGCGAGCCAATGCACAGGCTTGGCGAAGGTCTCGCGCGGAACCGGACTTGCCGCCGTGTCGATGGTCGCCATGCGGATCGCGTCGTTGTCGGAACTGTTTATCTCGTTCCACGAATCCAGGGCGCGTTCGACCTGCAGCGACATGTTGGACTGGCCCGAACACAGATAGACGTCGCCGATCAGCACGTCGTGCACGGTTTGCTCGACACCCGAATCCGCGTGCGCCGCGAGCGTGTAGGGTCCGCCGGCGTCCATCGCCGGCAGCGCGCCGGACCAGCGTCCATCGGCACCAGCCTGCGCCGTGATCGCATGGGCGGCGAGCGAAACCGTGACCGTCGCGCCGGGTTTGGCGTGCCCCCAGACCGGAATCGGCGCGCCCCGCTGCAGTATGGCGTGATCGGCGAACATGCCATGGAGCAGCGGCGCCTCTTCGGCGGCGGCCGGCGCGGCGGCAAGGAGGAACAGAGCGCACAGGATCGATCTCATCATGATGTGTCCCCCGGTTGGTAGTCCCGTTCGCGATAGTCGAAATAGTCGAAGTCGGCGGCATGCGCGGTTCCCGCCGTATCCTGGCAGGCCACGCCGACAAAGGCGCCGGTGAAATTCGGATTGCCGGGCGCGGTCGCCTCGTCGGACAGGATGCTGGCGTCGAAGGTCTGCGGCAAGCGCCGCCAGCTCTCGCCTTCGACCCGATAGGAAAAATAGAGCCGCTCGAAATCGACCTCTGCGCGCAGACGGATGCGCTTGCCGGAGGGTATTGCGATGGGCGCGCTGAAGGCGTCCGCCTGCGGCGCGTCGGGCAGCGCCGACATGACGCGGATATGCTTGCCCAGCGCCTCGTCGTGCGAGACGTACAGGTAGTGGAATTTCACGCCGCTGTAGTAGCAGACGAGGCCGGCGCTCTGCTGGTAATGCTCGGGCTCGAATTCGAGGGTCGTTTCGGCGGTGTAGCAGAACGCCTGCTGGCGACGCGCGACGAGTGACTGGGTGAACAAGCTGCCGATGGTCTCGCGGCCGAAGAGGCGCAAGTGTCCCGGCCGTGCTGTGAGACTGAAGATCGAGTCTGGATATGGCGTGCGCAGCCATTGGAACGCGCCGGGGAGCGCCGGCCCGTCAAAATCTTCGCGGACCGGTTCGGCGGCAAACGGATGATCGGGAAGATTCGGTGATGGGACTTCGATGTGGGAGACGCCGTCGCCGTCCGGCGTGCGCAGCCAGCCGTCGGCGCCCCAGACCATGGGCTGGATCGCGGTCTCGCGGCCCAGGACGCAGCGACCGCGATTGGGCAACGGGCGGCCGCAGAGATAGACCATGTAGGTCTCGCCGCTTTGTGTTTCGACCAGGTCGGCATGGCCGGCGCGTTGCAGCGGTGCATCGGGGCGGTTGCGCGCGCTCATTATATATATGTCGGGATGCAGCTCGTAGGGGCCAGCGATGTGGCGTGACCGCGCCATCGTGACGGCATGATTCCAGCCCGTGCCGCCCTCGGCAGTGACGAGGTAATAGCAGCCGCCCCGCTTGTAGAGATGCGGCGCTTCGGTCAGGCCGAGTGGCGTTCCCTGGAAGATCAGTTTGCGGTCGCCGATCAGCCGTCGCTGCGCATGCGAATATTCCTGAAGCACGATGCCGGCGAAGCGGTTGTGACCGGGGCGATGGTCCCACAGCATGTTGACGAAATATTTGCGCCCGTCGTCATCGTGGAACAGCGAGGGATCAAACCCGCTGGAATTCATGAAGATGGGATCGGACCATTCGCCGTCGATGGTCGGCGAGGTGACCAGGTAGTTATGGAAGTCGCGCAGCGACGCGCCGGAGGCGCCGCCGACGCTCGTGCGGCCGTAGCGCTTCACGTCGGTATAGATCAGCCAGAATTGTCCGTCGGCATGGGTCAGGCACGGCGCCCACACGCCGCAGGAATCGGGGTCGCCGCGCATGTCGAGCTGGCCGGCGCGCCGCAACGGCCGGGTCAGCAGGCGCCAATGCTTCAGATCGCGCGAGTGATGGATCTGCACGCCCGCAAACCACTCGAAAGTCGATGTCGCGATGTAATAGTCGTCCCCGACCCGCACAATGCTGGGATCGGGATTGAAGCCGGGCAGGATGGGGTTGCGGATGGTCATGCCGTTGCCCGCGGCGCGCGTACCAGACTCCACAGCAAAGTAGCGCCGACCACGTCCAGCAAGGCCAGCGCGACGAAGAACGGTGCATAGCCGATACGGGCGACCAGCGCGCCGATCAGAAGCGAGAAAACCAGGACCCCGAAATTCCCGCAGGTGCCGGCCATGCCGGCGACGGTGGCGACTTCGCCGCGGCGGAACAGATCGGACGCCATGGTGATGACGGTGATCGACAAGGTCTGATGCGCGAAGCCGGCGAGGCAGATCAAGGCGACGGCGAGGACGGGACTCTCCACAAGGCCGACGAACACCACACCCAGCATCATGATGGCACCGAGCGTGAACGCTCCGCGCCGCGCGTCGATCAGGCCGAGGCCCCAGCGCTGCAGAATCGCCGCGACAGCCGGCCCGAACAGGCAACCCAGGTCGGCCGCAAGAAAGGGCAGCCAAGCATAGATCGCGATCTGCCTGAGGTCGAAATGGCGCACGCTGGTGAGATAGAGCGGCAACCAGAAGGTCAGCGTGCCCCAGGTCGGATCGGCGAGCAGGCGCGGCAAGGCGATGCCCCAGAAATTTCTCTGCGTGGCGAGTTTCAGGATCGACGGCGCCGCACCATCGGGCGCCAGTGCCGCCTCCTGACCCGCCGCGATATAGTCGCGCTCGTCCGCGCTCAGCAGGCTCTGGCGCGGCGGCGGTTCATAGAACCAGTACCAGATCGCCGCCCAGACGATCCCGATACCGCCGGTGATCAGAAACGCGCTCTGCCAGTCATAGGTCAGGATCGCCCAGACGACGAGCGGAGGTGCCAGCATCGAGCCGACCGAAGCGCCGATATTGTAGACGCCGCCGGCGAAGCCGCGCTCGCGCGCCGGAAACCATTCGGCGATCACCTTCATGCCGCCCGGATTGACGGTGCCCTCCGCGAAACCGAGAAGCCCGCGCAGCGCGGCGAGCGACTGCCAGTTGAAGGCAAGGCCATGCGCCATGCTGATGACGGACCAGGCGAGCGCGAAGAGAGCCATGCCGCTCTTCATGCCGATCGCGTCGAGCACATAGCCCGCGATCGGCTGGAGCATGATGGCACCCTGGAATGCTCCGGTGATCCAGGAATAATGCTGCGCGTCGATGTGCAGGTCGGCCATCACGGTCGGAGCCGCGACAGCCAGCGTGTTGCGGGTCAGGAAATTGAGGATCGAACCGAGCATGATCAGGCTGATCGTCCACCAGCGAAGACCAAGCAGCTTGCGTGTCTTCACGGCGATTTATCCAGATAGCGTTGGGCGAAGGCAAGAAAGGCCGGCCAGTTCGGTTCCGGCGTGTGCCCGCCATCATGCTGGCGGAAGGCGAGATCGCCGTCGGTCAACGCTGATCCCATCGGCGGCATCTGCGAGGTGCCCAGATCGCGCGCGCCGAGCAGGCGGTAGACCGGGCCGGCCGACACCTCGGCAGATCGG
>CAZMHP010000119.1:0-8878 GCA_964566095.1 uncultured Rhizobium sp.
GACCGCGCCCAAAAGCGGATGAAGGACATCGCCGACGCCGTCAAAACCGCCGACAAGCTGATCCTCGCCACCGACCCCGACCGCGAGGGCGAGGCGATCTCCTGGCATGTGCTGGAGGTCTTGAAACAAAAGAACGCGCTGGGCCATGCCAAGGTCGAGCGGGTGGCCTTCAACGCCGTCACCAAATCCGCGATCCAGGAAGCGATCGCCCACCCGCGCCAGATCAACGACGAGCTGGTCGACGCCTATATGGCGCGCCGGGCGCTCGACTATCTCGTCGGCTTCACGCTGTCGCCGGTCCTGTGGCGCAAGCTGCCGGGCGCGCGCTCGGCCGGACGGGTGCAATCGGTCGCGCTGCGCCTGGTGGTCGACCGCGAGATCGAGATCGAGGCGTTCCGCGCCCAGGAATATTGGAGCATCGACGCCGACGTGGGCGTGCCGAGCGGCACGTTCAAGGCGCGGCTGACGCAACTGAACGGCGAGAAGCTGGACAAGCTGTCGCTCAAGACGCAGACGGACGCCGCCGCCGCGGTCGCCGCGATCCAGGCGCAGCGCTTTGCCATCGGCAGCGTCGAGAGCAAGCCGGTCAAGCGCCACCCCGCCCCGCCCTTCATCACCTCGACCCTGCAGCAGGAAGCCTCGCGCAAGCTCGGCTTCGGCGCCAAGCGCACGATGCAGATCGCGCAGGGGCTGTACGAAGGCACCGACATCGGCGGCGAGACGGTCGGCCTCATCACCTATATGCGCACCGACGGCATCATCATGGTGCCCGAGGCGATCGCCGAAGCGCGCAGCGTGATCGGCTCGAAATACGGCCAGCGCTATCTGCCCGGTGCGCCGCGCGTCTACACGTCAAAGGCCAAGAACGCGCAGGAAGCGCATGAGGCGATCCGCCCGACGCTGTTCGAGCGCACGCCCGAAGAGGTGAGCAAATATCTCGATGCCGACGCGTCGCGGCTCTACGAGCTGATCTGGAAGCGCGCCATCGCGAGCCAGATGGAAAGCGCGGAGCTGGAGCGCACCACCATCGACGTCGAAAGCGCCGACAAGAAGATCGTGCTGCGCGCCACCGGCACGGTGACGCTGTTCGACGGCTTCCTCACGCTCTACCAGGAAGGCAAGGACGACGAGTCCGACGAGGACGGTTCCAAACTGCCCAAGGTCTCGGTCGGCGAAAACGCGAAGGTCGAAAACGTCGCGCCGGCGCAGCATTTCACCGAGCCGCCGCCGCGCTATTCGGAAGCCAGCCTGGTACGCAAGCTCGAAGAGCTCGGCATCGGTCGGCCGTCCACCTATGCCTCGATCCTGTCGGTGTTGCGCGACCGAAACTATGTGCGCCTGGACCGCGGGCGGTTCACGCCCGACGACAAGGGCCGTTTGGTTACGGTATTTCTGGAACAGTATTTCCCGCGCTATGTCGAATACGGCTTCACCGCCGACCTCGAAGAGCAGCTCGACGAGGTGTCCGACGGCAAGCTGAACTGGAAGCAGCTGCTGCGCGATTTCTGGCGCGATTTCTCGGCGGCCGTCGGCGGCACCAAGGACCTCAAGATCAGCCACGTCATCGACACGATGAACGACATCCTGGGGCCGCACATCTTCCCGCCCAATGCGGACGGATCGAACCCGCGCGTCTGCCCCAATTGCGGCAAGGGCGAGCTCAGCCTGAAGCTCGGCCGCTTCGGCGCCTTTGTCGGCTGCTCGAACTATCCCGAATGCCGCTTCACGCGCCAACTCGGCCAGAGCAACGACGCGGCGGCGGCGGCGCAGCCGCGCGAACTCGGGCTCGATCCCAACACCGGCGAGAAAGTCTCGCTGCGCAGCGGCCGCTTCGGTCCCTATGTGCAGCTCGGCGAAGGCAAGGAGCCCAAGCGCTCGGGCATTCCCAAGGGCACCGAGGTCGAGAACGTCGACCTGCCCTATGCGCTCAAGCTCCTGGCGCTGCCGCGCGAAGTGGGCATCCATCCCGAGACCGGCAAGCCGATCACCGCGAATTTCGGCCGCTTCGGACCCTATGTCGCCAGCGACGGCATCTATGCCTCGCTGGAGGCGCCCGAGGACGTGTTCACCGTCGGCCTCAACCGCGCCGTCGACCTGATCGCCGAGAAGAAGGCCAATCCGCGCACACGGCGCGGGCCGCAGGCGCTGAAGGAACTGGGCAACGACGCGTCGGGAACACCGATCAAGCTGATGAAAGGCCGCTACGGGCCTTACGTCACCGACGGCAGCACCAATGCGACGGTGCCCGACGCCGACAACGCGGAAGCGATCACGCTGGAGCAGGCGCTCGTCCTGATCGCGGATCGCGCGGCCAAGGGCGGCGGCAAGAAGAAGAAAGTCGCCAAGCCCAAGAAGGCCGAAGCCAAATCCGAAAAGCCCGCCGCCGCGCCGAAGAAGAAGGCGCCGGCGAAGAAGAAGCCCGAACCGGTGGCCGGCGAGTAGAACTTGGCGAAGAAACCACCGTCCGGAAACACGCCTCGTCTCGACAAGGCGCGGGTGCTCGCGCTGCTGGCCGAGCAGCCCCACGCGACCAAGCGTGATCTTTCGCGGCAACTGGGCATCCAGGGCTCGGACCGCATCGCGCTCAAACGCATTTTGAAAGAGCTGGAGTCCGAAGGCATCATCGAAGGCAATCGCCGCAAGGGCTATGCGACGCCCGGCACCTTGCCCGAGGTCGGCGTGCTGGAGATCGTCGGCCAGGACGCCGACGGCGAACTCCTGGCGCGGCCGCTCAAATGGGAGTCGAACGAGGAGCCGCCGAAGATCTATGTCGTGCCGTCGCGCGATGACAAGGGCCCGGCGCTGGGCGCGGGCGAGCGCGTCCTGGCGCGGCTCGAACGCATCGAACACGGCTATGAGGCGCGGGTCATCAAGCGGCTGGGCGCCAGCGCGCACAAGGTGTTGGGCGTTCTGCATGTGCTGCCGCAGGGCCTGCGCATCGCGCCGATCGACCGCAAGAGCCGCACCGAATTCGCGGTCGAGGCGCGCGACCGCGGCGGCGCCGAGCACAACGAGCTGGTGCTCGCCGAACCCCTGGCCGGGCGCGTGCAGGGCTTTGCCCGCGCGCGGGTGATCGAGCGGCTGGGCAGCATGAACGCGCCCAAGACGGTGAGCCTGATCGCAATCCATGCGCACGGCATCCCGACGGATTTTCCCAAGGAGGTTCTCGAACAGGCCGAGAGCGCGAAGCCTGCCAACTTAAGCGGCCGCACCGATCTGCGCGCGATCCCGCTCGTCACCATCGACCCGGAGGACGCGCGCGATCACGACGACGCGGTGTGGGCGGGACCGGACAGCGATCCGCGCAATGCCGGCGGGCATATCGCCCTCGTCGCCATCGCCGATGTCGCGCATTACGTCACGCCGGGCTCGGCGCTCGACCGCGAAGCCTTGAAGCGCGGCAACTCGGCCTATTTCCCCGACCGCGTCGTGCCGATGCTGCCGGAGGCTTTGTCGGCCGATCTGTGCTCGCTGAAGGAAGGCGTCGACCGCGCCTGCCTCGCGGTGCGGATGGTGTTCGACAGGCACGGCAAGAAGCGGCGACAGGAATTCCTCCGCGGCATCATGCGCTCGGCGGCGCGGCTGACCTACGCGCAGGCGCAGCGCGCCTTCGACGGCAAGCCGGACCGCGAGACGTCGGCGATCGCGCGCGCAACGCTGACAGGCGTGTGGGACTGCTACCAAACGCTCACGCAGGAGCGCAAGGCGCGCGATCCGCTCGATCTCGACCTGCCGGAGCGGCGCATCGTGCTGGGGCCGGACGGCAAGGTGGCCTCCATCGCGTTCCGCGAGCGGCTGGAGTCGATGAAGCTGATCGAGGAGTTCATGGTGCTCGCCAACGTCGCCGCGGCGGAGGCGCTGGAGCACAAGAAGACGCCGCTGATCTACCGCATCCACGAGCAGCCCTCGCAGGAAAAGCTATTCGGCTTCACCGATTTCCTGCGCACCGTCGGGATCGCTTTCGCCAAGGGCCAGGTGATGAAGCCCGGCGTGTTCAACCGCATCCTTTCCCAGGCCAAGGGCGGCGCGCATGAGGCGGTGATGAACGACGTCGTGCTGCGCACCCAGGCGCAGGCCGTCTATGCGCCGCAGAATGTCGGGCACTTCGGGCTGAACCTCGCCAAATACGCGCATTTCACGTCGCCGATCCGGCGCTATGCCGACCTCATCGTGCATCGCGCGCTGATCAAGGCGCACGGCTTCGGCGGCGACGGCCTGACCGACCGCGAGGCGCTACGCCTAAGCGAGATCGCCGAGCACATCTCGATGACCGAGCGGCGCGCCATGGCGGCGGAACGCGATTCCACCGACCGCTATGTCGCCGCCTTCATGCAGGACCGCGTCGGCGCGACGTTCGACGCGCGCATCACGGGTGTGACGCGCTTCGGCTTGTTCGTGCGCCTGCCGGACTCCGGCGCGGAAGGCTTGCTGCCGATCCGCGCGCTGGGCGCGGAGTTCTTCAAGCATGACGAGAAGGCGCATGCCTTGGTCGGCGAGCGCTCGCGCACCGCGTACAAGCTGGGCGACATCGTATCGGTGCGTCTGGCGGAAGCGGCGCCGCTGACCGGCGGCCTGCGCTTCGATCTCGCGGAAGGGGCCAGTACACCGCGCGGAAACAAGCCGCGATTCAAGACGCAGCATCGCGGGAAGAAGCGGCGGTAGGGTTGTCCCTATTCCAGAGCTGTCATGGCCCGCGAATGCGGGCCACCCAGGTGACACCCTGCACACTGCCGCAAGGTTGAGAACTCCCGAACATCCCGGCGGATTGCCGCTTTCAACTGGGTGGCCCGCATTCGCGGGCCATGACAATTGTGGGGTGTGAAAAGCATCGGAAAAATGCCTTAGAGTATTTCCCATGGCCATTTTCGATTCCGACAATGAGAAGATCGTCGCGCAGCCGCTGCGTCCCAAAGATGCGGCGACGCTCGTGCTGGTGAAGCGCGACGGCGATGTCCCGCGCGTTCTGATGGGGCTGCGCCCCGGCTCCATGGCGTTCATGGCGAACAAATATGTGTTTCCCGGTGGGCGGCTGGATCCCGGCGATCTACGCATCAAGTCCGCGTCAGAGCTTCTGCCGCATGTCGCCCTGCGCACCGGCGTCGGTCCGGCGCGGGCGCGCGGGCTGGCGCTGGCGGCGATCCGCGAGACCTTCGAGGAGACCGGCATGTTGATCGGCGAACGCGCCGATGCGGTGCCGCGCACCCGCGCGCCGGCCTGGGCGAAATTCTTCGCGCACAAGATCCTGCCCCGGCTCGACGCCTTGGAGTTGATCGCGCGCGCCATCACGCCGCCCAACCGCACCCGCCGCTTCGACGCGCGCTTCTTCATGGCCGATGCCGGAACGATCGCGCACCGGATCGACGTGTCGCAGAACGAGGAGTTGCTGACACCGGCCTGGCTGACCATCGCCGAGGCCCGCGCGCTCGACCTGCCCGGCATCACGCGGACCGTGCTCGCCGAGGTGGAGGCGCGGCTCGGCGGCGAGCACGACCGGCCCGTGCCGTTCTTCCGCTTCCTGCACGGCAAGACGGCGCTGGTGCACCTTTAGGCCCATCCGGCTGATTTTCCTGGGCTTTCGGGCGGGGCGGCCGGCGCGCCGCGCTTGACTTTGCCGGGCCGGCGGCTTAATTCCCCGCCCTCTCGACGGCATTTCAGGAGTCCCGCCCCATGGCGAAGCCCACCACGGCCAAAATCAAGCTCAATTCGGGCGCCGGCACGGGATTCTATTACGTGACCAAGAAGAACACGCGCACGATGACCGAGAAGTTCAAGATCCGGAAATACGATCCCGTTCTGCGCAAGCACGTCGAGTTCAACGAAGGCAAGATCAAGTAGGCCGCTGTCATGGCCCGCGACTGCGGGCCACCCAGGTGACACTGTCGGAGATTACTCCGCCGCCGCCTTCGCGCCGCGCGCCGCTTCCACCCGTTTCACGAAACCGGCAATCGTGTCCACGATCTTCGGGATCGCGGGCAGCGGCATGTCGTGGCCCCAGCCTTCGATCTCGACATACTCGCTGCCCGGTATCGTCTGCGCCGTGTGACGGCCGGCCTCGACCTTGATCAGCATGTCGGCGGTGCCGTGCATCACCAGCGCGGGCAACTTCAGCGCTTTCAGACGTTCGGTGCGCGGCGGGCTCGCCAGGATCGCGGCGTAATGGCGGCTCGCGCCTTCGGGATAGAACATGCGGTCGTAATTCGCGCCGATCAGCGCGCCCAGACGCTCCTCGTCGAACGGCCACGCGGTCGAGGCATAGGTGCGCCGCCCTTTCAGCGAATGGGCGATGACCGTGGCGCGATCGGTCGCCGGCGCCGGGGTGGTGAGCGCGGCCTGCGCCTCCGCGCTCGAGCGCGGCAGCGACGGATCGGAGGTCGTCGAGAAGATCGAAATCAGCGAGCGCGCCTTCTCGGGGTGATCGAGCGCCACGAGCTGCGCGATCATCCCGCCCATCGAGGCACCGCAGATGTGCGCGGTCTCGATGCCGAGCGCGGTCAAGAGTTCCGCAGCGTCAGTTGCCATGTCGCCCAGCGTGTACGGAATTTCGGGCGCCTTGCCCTCCCGCACCGCCCGGCTCACCGCGCCGATGTCCGGTATCTGGCCGTGCCATTTCTGCGTCAGGCCGACATCGCGGTTGTCGAAGCGGATGACACGCAGGCCGGCATCGGCCAGGCCGGCGAAGAACGCGTCCGGCCACGAGGTCATCTGGCTGCCGAAGCCGTTGATGAACAGCAGCGGCGCGCCGTCCCCGGGGCCCAATTCTTCGTATTCGATCTCGACGCCGTTGGCGGTGATTTTGGCCATGTCGTCACCCGACTCTGTTTTGTCCAAACTGTGGAAATCCTAAAATACTCCAATCGTCATGGCCGCCCCCGTGGCGGCCATCCATAAACACAATCGGCAGATGTGTTCATGGGTGGCCGGGACAAGCCCGGCCATGACGAGGTGAGATAGTTCAGATCATCCACCACCAACTCTAACGGCGGAGCCTTGCTTGACAAGTCCCGGAGCGGACCGGAGGTTGCGCGCCATGCGCCGCGCCCTGAACCGACTGGCCAATGAGACCTTCGATCTGCTCATCGTCGGCGGCGGCGTGACCGGCGCCTGCGTGGCGCGCGACGCGGCGATGCGCGGACTCAAAGTCGCGCTCGTCGAAAAGAACGACTTCGCCGGCGCGACCAGCGCGCACAATTCCAAGCTGGTGCATGGCGGCTTGCGCTACCTGCGCAATTTCGAGCTCGGGCTGGTGCGCGAGTCGCTGAAGGAGCGGCGCATCTGGCAGCGCATCGCGCCGCATCTGGTGCATCCCCTGCCCTTTCTGGTGCCGCTCTATGGCGGCGGCTTCAAGGCGCGCGCGACGCTGGCTGCGGGACTGACGCTCTACGATCTTCTGTCGTTCGACAAGGGATGGCTCGACGATCCGGGCCAGCGCTTGCCCAATCATGGCTGGCTCAATCGCGCCGAGGCGCTTGCGGCCGAGCCGGTGCTGGAGGGCCCGGGCCTCGAAGGCGCGTTCCGCTATTACGACGCGCAGATGTATGCGCCGGAGCGGCTCGCGCTCGAATGCCTGATCGATGCCGACGCGCATGGCGCGGCGCTCGCGAATTACGTCGCGGCGCAGACGGTGCTGACGCGCGACGGCCGCGTCGAGGGCTGCCGCATGCGCGACGTGTTCGGCGGCGAGGCATTCGAGGTGCGCGCCAAGGCGACGCTGGTCGCGACCGGACCGTGGGCAGATATCTTTCTGGAGACGGCGCTGGGCAAGCCGTCGTCACACAAGCTGCTGCGCTCCAAGGGCATCCATGTGCTGGTGCCGTCGATGACGCGGGACAACGCGCTGACCGTGGCGGCGGGTGGCGGACATTTCTTCGTGCTGCCCTGGCACGGCCACACCTTGCTCGGCACCACCGACACCACGTTCACCGGCGCGCCCGAAACCGTCGGCGTGAGCCCGGCCGACATCGAAAGCTTCTTCGCCTTCATCAATACCAATCTGCCCGGCGCCGCGCTGACGCCGGCGAAGGTCGAACATTTCTATGCCGGCTTGCGGCCGCTGGTGGACGACGGTTCGGGCGACACCTATGGCGCGAGCCGGCGCTCCGAACTCGTCGATCACGGCAAGACCGACGGCGTCGCGGGCCTGTTCTCCGCGATCGGCGGCAAGTGGACGACCTCGCGCGATCTGGCGGAAGGCGTGGTCGGCGACATCGTGGCATTCCTCGATTGCCGCGTCGGTCCCAGCGAGACCGCGCACGACGCCACGGCGGGCGGCGATATCGGCTGCTTCGGCGATTTCCTCGGCGCGCAGCGCCGGGCACATCCGGATCTGGAAAGCATCGAACATCTCGCGCGGATGTACGGCACGCGGCTCGACGACATGCTGGCTGCGGCGGGCAACCGGCCGGAACTGCGCGCCCCGCTGGGCACGACCGGCGACATCGGCGCGCAAGTGCTGTTCGCGGTGCGCGAGGAGATGGCGATGACCCTGAGCGACGTCGTCATGCGGCGCACCTGCATCGGGCAGATGGGAGCGCCGACGCCCCGGACGGTCGACACGGTGTCGAACATCATGGCGGCCGAACTCGGCTGGGATGCCGCCAGGCGGGCGCGCGAGACCGACGCCCTGCTCGCCAATTTCCGCCTGCGCGAGGCCGCATGAGCGCGTTCGCCGTCGTCAATCCGCGCTCCGGCGGCGGCCGCACCGGCCGCGAATGGCACGCGATCGAGCGCGCCCTGGGCCAGGTCTATCCGCGTCTCGCCGTCGGCTTCACCCGCGCGCCGGGCGAGGCGACGGCGCTGGTGCGCCATGCGCTGCGCGAAGGCCATCAGGAGATCGTCGCGGTCGGCGGCGACGGCACGATCAACGAGGCGGTCAACGGCA
>CAZMHP010000120.1:0-8866 GCA_964566095.1 uncultured Rhizobium sp.
GTTCGCTCCACACTTGGCCTTACAAGACGGCCTACTCGTGCTTAGTCCCTTCATTCCGATCTTCAAGTGTAATTTGCCGTTGAGTGTCTTCAATTGGCGAAACTAAAGGCCGAGAAGCTGGGGCTGCGCCCCTTGCCGTCAAGACCAAGACGAGCGCAGCGCGTGACCGTGTAGTCGCTTCGCTCCGGCCCGCACCAGATTCACGCGCTGCGGTCTGTGACGGCTTAACCCCGCTCATTGCCGCAGGGCTAGTTCGGTTTGCATTGCGCAAACCACAATGGAGCTAGTCATGAAAACAGAAAACCCCATCACCACCGAGATGCTGGAGTGGCAGGGCATCACCATTTCCGTGTCGTGCGAGCGTGACTACGCGACCATGAGGGGCATGACCCACCTATCCATCCATGTGCTTGAACCAAGCACATCAAAGCTACCCATCACCGAGACCGGCTATCGCTCGCACTTCCTGAGCGAGGCAGAGGTCGCCGAGTTGGGCGGGCCGCTCGGTTACGTTCGCGCATGGCTAGACGCGGAAGCAGCAACGCCGGAATGGCAGGCGCAGCAGCAAGCGGCGCGTCAGATGATGTTGTTCTAACTGCACGGGAAAGCAGCGTTTGCCGGTTTCGGTAGACGCTTTCGATTTGTTCTGCCAAACCATTTGGAGAAGCGATATGGAAAAGATTACACACGAAGACCACGACGAAACCGCCTGGGTTTGCCTATGCGGGAATACGCCGGACAGCGACGGGTTCGCCACCTGCAACGCAGATGGCGTTGAGATTGAGCCCACCAAAGGAAGCGGCTGGGATGACCTTTACGTCTGCAATCGGTGCGGTCGGATTGTCGATCAGAAAGACCTATCGGTCGTTGGACATAAGCGCGAGCAAGACGCCGACGCTCGCTAACTGATTGAAAAGGCTTGGGTAATGGAAACTGCCAAGCCGGGTTTGTGTACGATAAGTGATTGATTCGCAAAGATAAATTGAGAAATACTCGTTTTTCTTTCACATTCACTTACACATAAAATGATGAATTAAAAAATATCCTTGTGTAAACAATAAGTTATGGTATATATAGGTGGACTCAAAATCTGTTGCCTTCACGGGCGTGCTGGTTCAAGTCCGGCCAGGGGCACCACTCACCGCGGGAAAGCGGCGCGGCCAGTTGCGCGAGCGCAGGGCGCGGCGGCGCGCTAACCCTTTGCTAACCGGTTTGCGCAAATTCCCATCATTGTTTCGACGAATTTGCTTCTCGCGCGTAGTCGTTCTGCAACCAACGCGAGGGGGTCCGCTTGACGCCGCCGCCCGACCGCCGCGAAGCCATCGGCCCGGAACGCCTGCCGTCCTTCGGCGATCTCGCCGAGGCCGGCAGTTGGGACCACAAGGACTTTCTCCTGCGCTTCTTTCCCGTGTTCGACGCGCGGCGCGGCGCGGCCGCCGAGTTGTTCTGCACGCCGGTCTGCGACCGCGTGGGCGCCGATGCGATCTACGGCCATCGCGCCTTCCCGGCTTTCACCGCGCGCGTCTGGTCCGCGGTGGACATTGCCATCCTTCATCACGCGCACGTCTTCGCCGGCAGGCTCGCGGCGAACGGGATCGCCGTCGGCGTTGGCGCGTCGGTGAGCTTCGCCACGCTTAGCGATCCGATCGGCCGCATGGCCTATCGGGCGGCGCTGCGCACGGCGGATGCACAGGACCGCGGCACGCTTGCGATCAAGATCGAGGATATTCCTCCCGGCACGCCGGGCAAGCGCATCGGCGAGATCGCGTCGACGATCGCGGGTCTCGCGCGCGTATGGCTGCATCTGCCCGACAGCCGCATCGGCTTGACGGCACCGCTTCATGCGACGGGACTGGTATTGACGATGCCGCCGCGGCTCCCCCATCAGGGCATGCAGGCGGAGGCATGCTGGTTGGCGCGGTCGGCCGCGCAGCACGGCACACTCGCCTGCATGGACCACGTCGACACGCAACAGGAATTCGACAGCACGCGAAGCGCCGGTGTCCGCTTCGTCGCCGGCGCGGTCCTGCACAGGCCGTCGCTGCCGGGCAGCGCCACGGTCGCGACTGTCAGAGACGCGATCGCCGTGCCGGCCGCAACGGCGGCGGGCGGTCAGCGCCGCGACGCGATCTCGGCGATGGAGTGATCCGCGTTCTTGGTCACGATCGTGTCCGCCGCGTCGCGATCCTTGACGATATGCTCACGCAGGTTGGGCAGGTTGATGCCGTGCCACACGCGGCGGGCGAAGTCGCGGCGCTCGGCATCGCCCCAGTCGCGGAAGCGATGGTAGAACGAGGCGGGGTCGTCGCGGCCGGCGATCATCAGCGGCAGCAGCCGTTCGGTGAACCAGGTCTCGATCGCTCCCACCTCGGCGTCGAGATAGATCAGCCAATCGATCAGCCGCGCCGCGCCGGGACGCTCGATCTGCGCGAGATGCAGCCCGTCAAGGATGAGGATGTCCGGCCCCTCCACCACCAGCGGATCGGCCGCATCCACGTCATAGGTGACGTGCGAATAGCGGGGCAGGGCGACGCGCCGGCGCGCCTTCACGCCCGCGAGCGCCACACGCATCGCATCGACGTCGTAACTCTCCGGAAATCCCTTGCGCAGCGATAGGCCGCGCTCTTCCAGGATCGCATTGGGAAAGAGAAAGCCGTCGGTGGCGACGCTTTCGATGCGTGGCGGATCGGTGTTGTCTGCAAGTGCGTCGCGCAGGCCGGCGGCAAAGGTGCTCTTTCCGACCGCGACGCTGCCGGCGACGCCGATGATGAAGGGCGTACCTGCGGCCCGCGCGGCTCCCGCGCGTGCGCGCAGTTCGCCGCTCAAGGGAAAATCGCCCGCCATGCATTCGACTATGCCACGGAAATTGGTGAAGTGGCCACTTGACAATTTCCGGGAGTCGATAGATAGTGAAGTATATACTTCACTATTTCGGAGTTGGGCATGGCGGAAATCATCCACGATACCTTCGTGATCGCGCGGTCCTATACCAAGCCGCCGCACAAGGTTTTCGCGGCGCTGTCCGATCCGGCGAAGAAACGACGCTGGTACGCGGATGGCAAGAGCCATGAGGTCGAGGCCTTCGACATGGAATTCCGGGTCGGCGGCGCCGAGCGCGCGCGCTACCGCATGAACGCGACCACGCCCTTTCCCGGCGCGCTCCTGACGAGCCAAGGCATCCATCTCGATATCGTTCCTGATACGCGGGTGGTCGTCGCATCGTCGATGGCGATGGACGGACGCGTCTTCTCGGCCTCGCTCTGCACCTTCGCGTTGGCGGCCTCGGCCGATGGCGGCACGACGCTCACCTTCACCCATCAGGGTGCGTTCTTCGAAAACGCCGATGGACCGCAGATGCGGCGCGGCGGCTGGGAAGCGATCTTCGACCGGCTGGACGCGGAGCTCGGCGCGTGAGGGCAACGAAGAGCGATGTCGGCCGCGTCTTCCACGCGCTGGGCGACCCGACCCGCCGCGCCATCGTGAACCGGCTGAGCGACGGTCCCTGCTCGGTGTCGGAACTCGCGCAACCGCTGGCAATCAGCGTCACCGCCGTGGCGCAGCATCTGGGTGTGCTGGAATCCTGCGGCCTGGCCGCGACGCGCAAGCAGGGGCGCGTACGCACCTGCCGCATCGCGCCGGCCGGCTTTCTGACGCTGGAGCGCTGGATCGGCGAGCACCGCGCGCGTTGGGAGGAGCGGCTGGACCGGCTGGGCGAGGTCCTCGACGAAGAGGAATAGCGGCCCAGCGCGCATCAGGTGTCGCATATCGCGAACCGTCGCGCCCGGCTACATCATCGCCATGCGCGTTTTGGTGACAGGCTCGTCGGGCTGGCTCGGCACGTGGCTCATTCCACGGCTGAGGGCGGACGGTCATGCCGTGATCGGACTCGACCTGCGGCCCGGCGCGTTGACGGACGTCGTCGGCTCGGTTGCGGATCGCGCCTTGGTGCGCGCGGCCATCGGCGGTCATCGGATCGACGCCATCGTGCATGGCGGAGCGCTGCACAAGCCGAACATCGAAACCCATGCGCGCGAGGACTTCCTCGAGGTGAACGTGCGTGGAACCTTCAACCTGCTGGAGGAAGCGGTGGCGCAGAAGGTCGCGCGTTTCGTCTTCACCTCCACCACCTCGCTGATGGTATCGCGCGAGGTTCGCGCCGCCGGCGTGCCGGAGGCGGTGTGGATGACGGAGGACTTCGCCCCCATGCCGCGCAACATCTACGGCGTCACCAAGCTCGCGGCAGAACACCTGTGCCGGCTGACGCATGAGCTGCACGGCCTGCCCGTCGTCGTGCTGCGCACCGCGCGGTTCTTCCCCGAGGTCGATGACATGGCGCACGCGATCGCGCAGTCGGGGCCGAACACCAAGGCCAACGAGTTCCTGTTCCGCCGTCTCACCGCCGCCGACGCAGCCGAGGCCCATATCGCCGCGCTCGCCAAGGCGCCCGCGCTGGGTTTCGACACCTTCATCATCTGCGCCGCCCCGCCCTTCGCGGCGAGCGACCGCGCATCGCTGATGACGAACGCGCCGGCCGTGGTGGCGCGCTACTTCCCCGACCTTCCCGCGATCTACGGGCGGCTCGGCTGGACGATGTTCGACAGGATCGACCGGGTCTACGATCCCGCGCGCGCCTTTGCACGGATGGGCTTTCGCTGCCGCACCGATTTCCGCGCCGTGCTCGACGCGCTCGCCGCCGGCGCCATGCCCGACTATCTGACGACAAGCGCCTGAGGAGTTTTGCGCTAACGTCCCGTTTCGCGCGAGTATCGCCGCAGCGCTTGGGGGAAACATGGAGATCACCGCCGCATCGATTGCCGCGCGGCTGGAGCGGCTGCCGCCGGGCCGCGCGCTGTGGACGCGCGTCGTGCTGCTGTCGTTCGGCGGCTTCTTCGAATTCTACGACATGTTTCTTTCGGCCTATGTCGGGCCGGGGCTGGTCAAGGCCGGCATCCTGACGCCCACCACGCCGGGATTGTTCGGCACGACCGGATTGGCGGGATTTGTCGCGGCGTTTTTCATGGGTCTGTTCATCGGCACCGCGCTGTTCGGTTTCGTCGCCGACCGCTTCGGCCGGCGCACGATCTTCACGGTTTCGCTGCTCTGGTACACCGTCGCGGCGACGACCATGGCGTTCCAGACCACCGCGTTCGGTCTCGACTTGTGGCGCTTCATCGCCGGCATCGGAATCGGCGTCGAGCTCGTCACCATCGACACCTATATCTGCGAGCTGGTGCCCAAGCAGGTGCGGGGCCGCGCCTTTGCGATCAACCAGGTGGTGCAGTTCAGCGCGATCCCCGCGGTGGCGCTGCTTGCCTGGCTGCTGGTGCCGCGCGCGCCGCTGGGGCTGGACGGGTGGCGCTGGGTGGTGCTTGCGGGCTCCGCCGGCGCGCTGATCGTATGGTTCATCCGCCGCGCCGTGCCGGAGAGCCCGCGCTGGCTCGCCGAGCACGGCTTTGTCGCGCAAGCCGATCGTCTCGTGTCCGGCTTCGAGGCCCAGGCCATCGCCGAAAGCGGGCCGCTCGCCGCGCCGGCGCCGCAGGCGCTTGCGATCGTGCGCGGCGGCTTCGCCGAAATCTGGCGACCGCCCTATCTGGCCCGCACGCTGATGCTGATCGTGTTCAACCTGTTCCAGACCGTCGGCTTCTATGGCTTCAACAACTGGGTGCCGAGCTTTCTCGTCAGCCAGGGCATCGGGGTGACCAAGAGTCTGGGATACACATTCTTGATCGCCATCGCCGCGCCTTTCGGGCCGCTGCTGGCGGCGCTGTTCGCCGACCGCATCGAGCGCAAATGGGCGATCGCCGGCGCGGCAGCGGCGGTCGCCGTGTTCGGCCTGCTTTTCGCTCAAGGGCGCGACGCGCTGCCGCTGATCGCGTTCGGTGCGTTGGTCACGCTCGCCAACAACATCATGTCGTTCTCGTTCCACGCCTATCAGGCGGAACTCTACCCCACGCGCATCCGTGCGCTCGCGGTCGGTTTCGTCTATTCGTTCAGCCGGCTGTCGACGGTGTTCAGCGCTTTTGTCATCGCCTTCGTGCTGCGCGGCTTCGGTGTCGGCGGGGTCTTTGCGCTGATCGCCGCGAGCATGGCGGTGGTGGTTCTCGCGATCGGACTGTTTGGACCCAAGGTGCGCGGTCGCGCGCTCGAGGAGATCTCGCGCTGACGGTTTACGAGTCGCGCCATCTATCGGCGTCGACGGACGCGGCGCCCGGGGGGGCGGTGCGCCGTGAAACGTCGTCGCCCTTGCGCCGCTCGACGGGAATTTCCGTCGCGCAAACATCGCAGTGGACGATCGGCTGGCCGTGAGAATTGGTCTTTTCCGAGCGGATGAACCGGCCGTCGATGCCGACGATGAAAAGCTTCATGCCCGACGGCGTGCGCGTCTGCTCCAGCCGAACCGAGCCGATCTGGCCGCAGCGGGGACATGTCAGGGTGCGCTCCACGGTCATTCGGTTCCCACAGTCTCGACCCGTACAGAATGCCTGAATTGGGTATAGGTTGCGTTTCGATGACGGCACCGTCACAACCATCACTATATTCAATAAAATCAATTTTTATACATTGAAATATCAATTTTCTTGAAATATATGCCTTATTGCCTGGAGGTGGGCGATGAAGGGCAAGGACTGGCAGGAGCTGACCGCGCTCGCGCAGGGCGCGCCGCTGATCGTGGAGCGCGTGCGGCTGGCGGACCGCGACATCGCCATCGAAGGCGCCTTCGAGCTGCCGCAGCTCGCGCGGCTCGCCCTGGAGGACCAGGTCTTCATCGCGGCCTTCGTGAAGAGCCATGGCTCGATCAAGGAGATGGAGCAGGTCTTCGGCGTCAGCTACCCGACCGTGAAGGCGCGGCTCAACCGGATCGCGCAGCAGCTCGAATTCGTCGAGACCGATCCCGGGCCGTCGCGCGGCGACGTGCTCGACCGCCTGGCGCGCGGCGCAATCAGCGCCGCGCAGGCCATCAAGGAATTGGAGGGCATCTCATGACCATGCTGCCGCCGATGCTTGCCGTCGTGCATATCCGGCCCAGCCGCATCGGGCGGCGCATCCGTCTTTGGGTGCCGCTGTTCCTGATCTGGCTCTTGCTGCTTCCATTCATGCTGGTGCTGCTGCCGGTTTATTTTGTGGTCTGCGCCGTCAGCAACATCGCTCCCTTCGCAACGCTCGGCGCGTTCCTGGCCGTTCTGGGAAGCCTCACCGGCACGCATGTCGAGCTCGACAGTCCCGACGCCAGTTTTTTCATTCATGTGTACTGAAAGGCCGCACAGATGAGCGAGAACCGCCGCCAGATCCTCGACATGCTCGCCCAGGGCAAGGTCACCGCCGACGAGGCCGAACGCCTGCTTCAGGCGCTGGAGCGCGAACCGCGGGGGGCGAGCGGCGCCAAGCAGGACAAGGTCAAATATCTGCGCGTCGTGGTCGATGCGTTGGACGGCGAAGACGGATCGACCAAGGTGAATGTGCGCGTGCCGATGCAGTTGTTGCGCGCCGGGGTCAAGCTCGCCTCGATCATTCCGCCGCGCGCGCGCGAAGAGGTCAACGCGGCGCTCAAGAAAGAGGGGCTGGAGGTCGATATCGGCAAGCTGACGCCCGAAAGCCTGGAAGAGATCGTCGAGCAGTTGCGCGAGTTGGAGGTCGACGTCGATCACGAGCACGCCAAGGTCCGCGTGTTCTGTGAATAGATGAACTATCGCCACGCCTTTCATGCCGGCAACTTCGCCGATGTCGTCAAGCATCTGGCGCTGGTCGCTATTCTGCTGCACTTGCGCAAGAAGGACGCGCCGTTCGCGGTCATCGACACGCATGCGGGGCGCGGACTCTATGACCTGACGGGCGAGGCGGCCTTGCGTACCGGCGAAGCGGCGAACGGCATCGGCCGCCTCGGCGATCTGAAGGGCGACGGTACGCTCGGCGAATACCTGTCGCTGGCGCGGCGGGACGGCACTTACCCCGGCTCCCCGGCGATCGTGGCGGCGTTGCTGCGGCCGCAGGACCGGCTGGTTGCGATCGAGAAACATCCGGACGAGGTGGCGCTGCTCACGGCCGCGCTTGCCGGTTTCCGCAATGCGCGGGCGGAGGAAGGTGACGGCTATGCGCGGCTCGCGGCGCTGTTGCCGCCGCCGGAGCGGCGCGGCCTGGTGCTGATCGACCCGCCCTTCGAGGCGGCGGACGAATTCGCCGCCGCGCTCGCCGCACTGCGCTCCGGGCTTCGCCGCTTCGCGACGGGCATCTATGTGCTGTGGTTTCCGATCAAATCGGCGCCGCAGGCCAACGCCTTCTGCGGCGAGGTGCTGAACGCCGGCGTCAAGAAAGCCGTGCGCATCGATATCGCGGTGGCCGCGCCCGAGCCGGAGCCGGGGGCCAAAGAGCGGTTGGCGGCGGCGGGACTTGTGGTCGTCAATCCGCCCTTCGGTTTCGCCGAGGAATTGCGGGCCGCGCTGGCGCAGGTGACGCCGCTTTTGGGGCAGGACGCGCGATTTGCCCTGACGGCGCTGGCGGGCCAATAGCGGGCCCTTGCGGATTGGCCGCGCCGCCGGTATTTCATCGCGTTCCGCGGACAGGTGGTCGAGTGGTTGATGGCACCGCACTCGAAATGCGGAGACCGTGCAAGCGGTTCGTGGGTTCGAATCCCACCCTGTCCGCCATTTTCTCGGTACATCGTTCGACTATTCAAATTCGGCCAACCGGCAGCAGATCGGCGTGTCCTCGTCGAAATGATAGACCGCGCAAATGCGGTGATACCCGTCGGCGACGACGAGCGGTAGACCGCGAACGGCATCGCCGCGCACGAGCAGCACCGGTGCGAGCGGCTTGCCGCGATGAATTCGTTTCAGGTCTTTGACGACTTGCGCGTTGTCGTCCCCCAGAA
>CAZMHP010000121.1:0-8852 GCA_964566095.1 uncultured Rhizobium sp.
CTGGCAGCGGGGCAGGGCACGCGGATGAAGTCCGCCAAGCCCAAGGTCCTGCATGCCATCGCCGGCCGTCCGATCCTCGGCCATGTCATCGCCGCCATTCGCGGCGCCGGCGTGGAGCGCATCGTGGTGGTGAGCGCGCCTTCCATGGACGATCTGCGGGGCTATGTCTCCAGCCTGGGCGCCGAGAACGCGGTGCAGGACAGGCCGCTCGGCACCGGCCATGCCGCGCTGGCGGCAGCCAGCGTGCTGGGCACCTTCGATGGCGCGCTGCTCGTCAACAACGGCGACATGCCGCTCGCCCAGTCGGCGATGATGGAGCAATCGCTCGCGAGCGCCGAGCGGACCGGGCTGTCGCTCGTCGCTTTCCGTCCCGCGGATCCCGCGCAATATGGCCGTGTCCTCACCAACCCCGACGGCACGCTCGACCGCATCGTGGAATTCAAGGATGCGACGGCGGCGGAACGTGCCGTCGATCTGTGCTGCGCCGGCACCTATTCCGCGGCCGGCGCCCGCAAATTCTTCGCCTGGGCGGCGCAGCTCAAGAACGACAACGCCCAGAAGGAATACTACCTCCCCGAAGTCCCGCTGATCGCCCAGGTCGACGGCGTCGCCTGCGCCATCACGCTGGCGGAAGAGATCGACGTCATGGGCGTGAACTCCCGCGCCGAACTGGCGGCGGCGGAGGGCGCGATGCAGCGCCGCCTGCGCGAGCGCGCGCTCGCGGCCGGCGTCGGCATGACGGCGCCGGAAACGGTGTTTCTCTGCCACGACACGCTGCTCGAAGCCGATTGCCATATCGGCCCCTATGTCGTGTTCGGTCCGGGCGTCACGGTGAAGGGCGGGGCGGAGATCAAGTCCCACTGCCATCTCGAAGGCGCGATCGTCGGTGCGGGCGCGCTGGTCGGCCCCTATGCCCGGCTGCGCCCCGGGGCGCGGCTCGAGGAGGACGTCCATATCGGCAATTTCGTCGAGGTGAAGAACACGGTCGTCGAAAAGGGCGCCAAGGCGAACCATCTGACTTATCTGGGCGACGCGCACGTCGGCGCCGGCGCCAATATCGGCGCGGGCACCATCACCTGCAATTACGACGGCTTCGACAAGCATCGCACCGATATCGGCGCCGGCGCTTTCATCGGCTCGAATGCGGCGCTGGTCGCGCCGGTGTCGATCGGCGACGGCGCCTATGTCGCCGCCGGCTCGGTCGTCACCAAGACTGTGGCGAAGGACAGTCTTGGCGTGACGCGCGCCGAGCAGAAGGACATACCCGGCTGGGCGGAGAAATTCCGCGCCCGCAAGAAGGCCGAGCGGGCGGCCAAGAAGAAGGGCTGACGTTCAGCAGTGGTTCAGGGTTCGGACCGCATGCTTCGACAAGCTCAGCATGAGGTCTTTGTAAATGTCCTCATCCTGAGCTTGTCGAAGGATGAGGGACACACGCGAGGGTATAAGGCATGTGCGGTATTGTAGGCATTGCGGGCACGCGCGACGTCGCGCCGGTCATCCTGGACGCGCTGAAGCGGCTGGAATATCGCGGCTACGATTCCGCGGGCATCGCCACGCTGGTGGACGGCGAGATCGTGCGGCGCCGTTCGCCCGGCAAGCTCGGCAAGCTCGGCGACGTGCTCGCGCTGCAGCCGCTCAAGGGCCATACCGGGATCGGCCACACCCGCTGGGCGACGCATGGCAAGCCGACCGAGGTCAATGCCCATCCGCACGCCTCCGCCAAGGTGGCCGTCGTCCATAACGGGATCATCGAGAATTTCCGCGAGTTGCGCGAAGAGCTCATCGCCAAGGGCCACACCTTCCAGTCCGAGACCGACTCGGAAGTCGCGGTCCATCTCGTCACCGAATATCTCGACCAGGGCCTGGCGCCCAAGGACGCGGCGCTGGCGGCCGCGCGCCGGCTTACCGGCGCCTATTCGCTTGCCATGATCTTCCATCATCATGAGGGCCTGCTCATCGGCGCCCGCAAGGGCGCGCCGCTTGCCGTGGGCTATGGCGAGACGGAAGGTTATCTGGGCTCCGACGCCTTTGCGCTCGCGCCCTTCACCAACCGCATCGCCTATCTCGAGGACGGCGACGTCGTCGTGGTCGAAGGTCCGCGCATCGCGATCTACGACGAGGCGGGCCGCCCCGCCAACCGCGAACTCAAGATCACCTCGGCGTCCGCCGGGCTGGTCGACAAGGGCGGCAAGAAGCACTTCATGGCGAAGGAGATCCACGAACAGCCCGAGGTGATCGGCCACACGCTGGCGCATTATCTCGATCCCGCGGGACCGGTGGTGCAGCACCAGGGCGTGGGCCTGCGCGCCGCGCTGACCAAGGCCACGCGGCTGACGATCTCGGCCTGCGGCACCGCCTATTATGCCGGCCTCGTCGGCAAGTATTGGTTCGAGAAACTGGCCCGCATGCCGGTCGAATCCGACGTGGCGTCGGAGCTGCGCTATCGCGACGCCGTTTACCCGAAGGACGGCGCGGCCCTGTTCGTTTCGCAATCGGGCGAGACGGCCGACACGCTGGCCGCGCTGCGCGACGCCAAGGCCCAAGGGCAGGTCACCATCGCCATCGTCAACGTCGCCGAAAGCTCCATCGCGCGCGAGGCGGACATCGTTCTGCCGACCTTCGCGGGTCCGGAGATCGGCGTCGCCTCGACCAAGGCCTTCACCTGCCAGCTCGCGGCGCTCGCCGCTTTCGCCATCGCTGCCGGCGTGGCGCGGGGCACGCTGAGCAAAGCGGACGAGAAGCGGCTGTGCGCCGCGCTGCTGGAGACGCCGCGCCACGTCGCCGAATTCCTCAAGAACCAGGAGGCGAAGATCGAGGTGCTCGGCCAGGAAATCGCCAAGGCCAGCGATGTGCTCTATATCGGCCGCGGTCCGAGCTTTCCCATCGCGCTCGAAGGCGCGCTCAAGCTCAAGGAAATCTCCTACGTCCACGCCGAAGGTTACGCCGCCGGCGAGATGAAGCACGGTCCCATCGCGCTGATCGACGAGAACGTGCCGGTCATCGTGATCGCGCCGCACGACGCGCTGTATGAAAAAACGATCTCCAACATGCAGGAATCCATGGCGCGCGGCGGCAAGGTGCTGCTGATCTCCGATGCCAGGGGCATCGCCGAGGCCGGCGACAAGGTGTGGCACACGATCGAGGTGCCGACCGCCGATCCGCTGATCGCACCGATCCTCTATGCCGTGCCGGTGCAGCTCCTCGCCTACTACGCCGCCGTCGCCAAGGGCACCGACGTCGACCAGCCGCGCAATCTCGCGAAATCCGTCACGGTCGAATAGGCCAGCCGAACTTCCCGATCGGCACGGCCTGCGGCCGCCGCAGCGCCAGGTTCGCGAGAATCTCTCCGATCGCCGGCGCGAATTTGAAGCCATGCCCTGACAAGCCCGCGCCGATCACGAGGCGCGGGTCGCCCGGATGGCGCGCGAGGATGAAGCGCTCGTCATCGGCCATCGGATACATGCACACGCTCGAGCGGACGTGTTTCCCGAGCCCAGGCAGGTAACGCCGCACCAGCGGCGCGATGGCGTCGATGTCCGCGCGCGAGATCTTGCGGTCCAGACGGTCCGGGGCAGCGACCAGCGACACGCGCAAATGCTCGCCGACCTTGACCTCGCCCTTCGCATTGGCCGGCAGGCCATAGATCATCTGGCCGTCCGCGGTTCCGAAGGCGAAGGGCTTGAAGCCCCGCTTGCGCGTGAACCGGCGATCGGGATCGGTGAACCAATGCAGCACGCGCCGCTCGACGAAGGTGACCGGCTTCAACGCCGGCACCAATTCCGCGATCCACGCCCCTGTCGTGACGATGACGTGGCGCGCCGCGATATCGCCGCGTGCGGTGCGCAGCACGATCGCCTTGCCCGTACGATCGATGGCCGTACAGGGACAGTTCTTCCATACCGTCGCGCCGCGACGGCGCGCCTCGGCCAAGAACGCCGCGATGGCGCGCTCGGGATAGATGTACCCGCCCTGCGTCTCCTTGAACGCGTCCCATCCGATTGGCAGATCGAACCATGCGTCCAATCCCGGCGCGCGCGCGAGCCGCACCTGCCTCGCATTCGCCGCCGCGCGCGTACTTGCGACGAAGGGATTGTCCGCCGGTCCCGCATAGACGACTCCGGTCTGCTCGAACAACCGCTTGCCGCTGCGCCGTTCCAGCGCCTTCCACAGCGTGATGGCGCGCTTGACCAGCGGGACATAGAACGGCCCCTCTGCATAAGCCGTGCGCAACAGGCGCGTTTCGCCGTGCGAACTTCCCATCGCGTGCGGCGGATCGAACCGGTCGATCCCGATCGCGCGCACACCGGCGCGCGCCAGCGCGTTCAGCGCCGCGCTCCCCGCTGCGCCCAATCCGACCACGGCGACGTCGTACGCGGTCATGATCCCCGCTTCATGCTGTTCCACCCGATATGGCATATGATGGCTTGGCCCGAATCTCTATAGTCGCCCCATGACCACCGACGCCAATGCCCTCAAGCGCGCCGCCGCCACCAAGGCGCTCGATTACATCCAGCCGGGGATGAAGCTGGGCTTGGGCACCGGCTCGACCGCCGAGATATTCCTCGATCTGCTGGCGCCCCGCGTGCGCGGCGGGCTCAGCCTCGTCGGCGTGCCGACGTCGGAGAAGACGGCGGCCAAGGCGCGTTCGCTGGGCATCCCTCTGGCGCCGCTCGACGACCAGGCGCCGCTCGATCTGACCGTCGATGGCGCGGACGAGGCCGACCGCGAGCTCACGCTCATCAAGGGCGCCGGCGCGGCGCTCTTGCGCGAGAAGATTGTCGCCGCCTCGTCGAAACGGATGATCGTCATTGCCGACGAGAGCAAGCTCGTCGCCCGGCTGGGCAAATTCCCGCTGCCGGTCGAGGTCGTCGAATTCGGCCACAGGACCACGGCCGCGCGCATCGCCGCCGCCGCGACGTCGCTCGGTTATGACGGCCTCGGGGCAACCTTGCGCGTCCGTGAGGGAACGTTGGTGCGCAGCGATTCGAACAATGTGATCTATGACTGCGCCTTCGGCGCCATCACGTCGGCGGCCAAATTGGCGCAGGCCCTGTCGGATATTCCCGGCGTGGTCGAGCACGGCCTGTTCGTGGGCATCGCGACCACGCTGCTCATCGCCCATCCGGGCGAGGTCGAAGTCATTGAACGCGAAAGAGCAGCGGCCACAGCCTCCTGAGCAGGCGCGTCTCGAAATCCGGTCCGCGGTCCGCCGCGACGCGCAGCACATAGCGATGATCGCCGCAGTCCGCCGCCGCGCAAGCCAGGGTCGGCCCGCCCAGCGCATCGGCCGCGGCCCGCCGCTCGATCGGCAGTCCCGACAGCACCCACGTCATCTCGTCCAGCATTTCGTAAGAGAGGACGAAATAGCCATGCCCGAACGGATCGCCGGGTGCCGCGCTCGCGTCCACGATGTCCACATTGCCGTGACGGCCGTCGCGATATTGCAGGTCCTTGTCCGGCACCCGGCCGGCGCGCGGAATGCCGCCATGCACGCCCTCCGATGTGATCAGGATCAGGTCGTTGTCCGAGGCATAGACCGTGGTGCGATGCACGCAAGGCGCGCTCTTGGCCAGCAGATGGCCGAAATCGTCGTTGTCGTGTTCGGCACTGACGTCGGGCGCGAGAAGCAGCAACTCGCCCGCCGCTTGTGCCGGCCGCCGTGTGCACAGCGCCGCCAGCGCCGTCAGCGTCACGCGCGTGCCCATGCTGTGCGCCACGATGTCGACCTTCAGTCCCGCCGCCACAAGCGCGCGCAGCGCCTCGGTCAGCTCCGGAACGGCATAGCCGCTGCGTTCGATATCGGCGGCATAGCGGTCGAACTTGCCCTCGCTGCTCCAGCTGAACAGTGCCGCGGCGCAGCGCCATTGCGTGTCCGTCGCGAGCTGGCCGATGCGCTCCACTGCCGTGGTGAAAGTCTGGTTGTAGCCGTGGACATAGAGCAGGACCCGATCGCAATGCTGTGCCGCCGCGCGCGCGGCGATGGCGTGCGCGAAGCCGTCCATGTCGCCCTTCACGTCGCACGCGATCGTTTCGGGCTTCTCCACCGTGATCCAATGCGGCATCTGCCCGGCCACGAAGGCGCCGGGGATCGAAAGCTCCGCCACGCCGCAATGGGTCGCCGAGTCCCAGTGCAGGCCGTAGCCGAGCGTGCTGCCGTCGGGCTCGCGATCGGTGGCGAAGATCACCGTCTGCGGCGTCGCCGCATTGCCCGGCTGCGCCCAGACCGAGCGGATGTCGTCGTGCCGCAGCGAATCGGACAGCGTGCATCCCGCCGGCGCGGTAAGCCCGCATAGCAGGACCGCGCGCCGCAAGCCCCTCAGCCATGGTCGCATGCTATAGTCGCCCCCACATTGAGAACGGATCAAAGCTCGTCTATGCGAGCGCTGGCAAGCGCAGGATCGGCCCTATGGCAAAATATGACTATGATCTCTTCGTCATCGGCGGCGGCTCCGGCGGCGTGCGGGCCAGCCGCATGGCGGCTTTGGCCGGCGCCCGTGTCGCGCTGGCCGAAGAATGGCGGATGGGCGGGACCTGCGTCATCCGCGGCTGCATCCCCAAGAAGCTGTTCGTCTACGCGGCGCAATTCCGCGAGGATTTCGCCGATGCCAAGGGTTTCGGCTGGACCGTGGGGAAAGCCACGTTCGACTGGCCGACACTGATCGCCAACAAGGACAAGGAGATCGCGCGGCTCGAAGGGCTCTACACCAAGAATGTCCTGGCCGCCGGCGTGACGATCTTCCAGGACCGCGCCGTGTTCGAGGATCCGCATACGCTGCGCCTGCTCAACGCCGACTGCACCGTCACCGCCGAGCGCATTCTCATCGCCACCGGCAACCGCCCGACGCGCGAGCTCGGCACCACCCACATGATCCCCGGTGGCAATCTCTGCATCACCTCGAACGAGGCGTTCCACCTGCCGAAGTTGCCCAAGCGCATCCTGATCGCCGGCGGCGGCTATATCGCGCTTGAATTCGCGCACATCTTCCACGGCCTCGGCTCCGAGGTGTCGCTGCTTTATCGCGGCGAAAAGGTGCTGCGCGGCTTCGACGAAGACATCCGCGACGCGCTGCACGAGAACATGACCAAGATCGGCCTGCACGTCTCGCTCGGCTGCGAGTTCACGCGTATTGAAAAGCGCGAAAATTGCTTGCACGCCGAGACCAACAAGGGCGACGTGATCGAGTGCGACGAGATCATGCTCGCCATCGGCCGCGCCCCCAACACCGAGATGCTGCATGTCGAGAAGGCGGGCGTGGAGATCGGCAAGCGCGGCGAGGTCGTGGTCGACCGCTATTCCAAGACCAGCGCCGATCATGTCTATGCCATCGGCGACGTGACCGACCGCGTTCAGCTCACGCCCGTCGCGATCCACGAGGCGATGTGCTTCGTCAAGACGGTCTATGGCGGCGTACCGACTCCGGCCGATCACGAGAACATCGCGACCGCGGTGTTCACCGCGCCGGAGATCGGCGTCGTCGGCATGACCGAGATGAAGGCGCTGGGCCTGGGTCACGCGATCGACGTCTACAAATCGGTGTTCCGGCCCCTGAAGCACACGCTCAGCGGCAACGAGGCGCGCACCACGTTCAAGCTGATCGTGGATTCGAAGACCGACAAGGTGCTCGGTTGCCACATCTTCGGCGATCATGCCGCCGAGATCATCCAGATCGTCGGCATCTGCCTGAAGATGGGCGCCACCAAGGCGCAATTCGATTCCACGATCGCGCTGCATCCGAGCGCGGCCGAGGAACTGGTGACGATGCGGACGAAGAGCTATTCGAAGACGCCATAACGGACAGCACCCGCACCGACGCGCATTGCGATGGCCGGCGTTAACCGCTTGGGCGGACACCGCGGGGACGATCGTCGAGCGTGCGTGCGGCGCGGGGCGAAATGATCTAAGCTTGCCTATCCGGGGGAACGACATGCGACGGCTTTTCATTGCGCTTGCGGCGCTAACCATCTCCACCACGGCCGGCCTTGCCGCCGACGGCGATGCCGCGCCTCCGGCGCCGGCCGTCGCCCCCGAACCCGCCGTGGCGCCCGTGCCGCCTGCGCCTGTCGCGCCCGCGCCGGCAGCAATGGCGCCGGCACCGGCCGCCGCAATCGCGCCGCTTGCCACGATTGCGCCCGCGCCCATCGCCGAGGCGCCGCCCCCCTTGCTCGACGACGCGACATTCGACGCGCAATTCCAATGTCCCGAAACGCTCGCCGATGCCGATGCCCGCGAGGACGCGTTGCATCGCTACGCCGCCTGGGCCAAGGAGACGCATCCCGACTGGAACCTGAGAAAGCGGATGGACGTGCGTTACGGCCTGCTGCGCCGTCATGCCTGCGTCGCCACGATGGCGAACATCGCCGACAGCGCCAAGCCGCCGTTTAGGCCTTAAGGCCGGCGCCCCATTCACCACCGGCCGCCGCTTCGCTGGCAAAGCGCGCCGCGTTCCCATATATCCGCCAGACGCAATCGGAGGATTTTCCGCGTGGCCCAGCCCTGGTCCCCGCAAAGCTGGCGTTCCAGGCCGATCCGTCAGGTTCCGGAGTATCCGGATCTCGCGGCGCTGGCGGCCGTCGAGGCCCAGCTGAGGACCCACCCGCCGCTGGTGTTTGCCGGTGAAGCGCGCAATTTAATGTCCAAGCTGGCGGAAGTGTCCGAGCGCAAGGCTTTCCTGCTCCAGGGCGGCGATTGCGCGGAAAGCTTCGCCGAGTTCAACGCCAACGCCATCCGCGACACGTTCTGCGTGTTCTTGAGCATGGCCACGGTGCTCACCTTCGCGGCCGATTTGCCGGTGGTGAAGATCGGCCGCATCGCCGGCCAGTTCGCCAAGCCGCGCTCCGACGATTTCGAGACC
>CAZMHP010000122.1:0-8782 GCA_964566095.1 uncultured Rhizobium sp.
CGCACCGGCGCCTTGAAGCGCGTGGTCAGCGACATGAAGATCGTCCCCGGCCCGGGCATCTTCATACCCAGCACGGTCGAGATATAGGACGCGCTCAGCACGCCATGCGCGATGCGGCCCTTGAAGGGCGTCTTGGCGGCGAATTCCTCGTCGAAGTGGACGGGATTGACGTCGCCCGAGACCTCGCCGAACAGTTCGATGTCGCGCGCGGTGACGGTCTTGGCGAAGCTCTCCGACATGCCGGGCTTCAAATCGTCGATGTAATAGCTCATGGGCCGATCCTGGATGCCGCAATCTTCTATCGGCTCGGCAGGCTACCAGACAAGCGCCCGCATCGCCGCTCCGGCATGGGCGCCGTGCTGGGCGAACAGCGCGTCAAGATGGCGTTCGGTAAACTCCGCCACGTCCTCGCCATGGATGCCGTCCGCGACGAACAGGCAGTCGAGACCGGCGGCATTGGCGCCCTTGATGTCGGTGGCGAGCCCATCGCCGATGGCGAGAAAGCGCCGCGCGCCGCCCGCCACCGCGCGCACGTGATCGTAGATGGGAAGATGCGGCTTGCCATAGTAAACGACGTCGCCGCCGATCTTCTGATAGGCCTGCGCCAGCGAACCGGCGCAATAGACGAGCTTGCCGCCGCGCTGCACGACGTAGTCGGGATTGGCGCACAGCATTGTGAGTTCGCGCGCCTTGAACGCCGCCAGGATTTCCTTGTAGTCGTCCGGGCCCTCGACTTCGTCGTCATAAGGCCCGGTGCACAGCACGATCTCGGCATGCGCCAGGTCGGCCAGTTCGATATCGATGCCCTCGTAAAGGCCGCGGTCGCGCTCCGGCCCCAGATGCAGCATCGCAAGACCGCCACGTGCGGCCCGCCGCACCAGGTCCTCGCGCGCGGCGCCGCCCGATGTGACGATGGTGTCGTAGCAATCGAGCGGCACACCGAGGCGCTCGAACTGGATTTCAAGATCGGACGGCGGCCGGGGGGCGTTGGAGAGCAGGATCACCCGACCATGACGCTCCCGGAAGGCCTTGAGCGCGGTGCAGGCCGGCAAATGCGCCTTGGCGCCATTGTGCAGCACGCCCCAGACGTCGCAGATCAGCGCGTCGTAGCGCGGCGCGATGTCGGCGAGATGCTCGAGCAATTGCAGTGAGGCCATGCGGCATGCCGTGCCATGCGATGCGGCGGCGGTCAATGCGGCGTGACTACCCGGCCTTGCGCAGCGGCACGACGGCGGCGTCCCGTTCCACCGCCTTCAAGGTTTCCTCTCGCACCGCGCGCGGCTCGCCGAAGAGATAGCCCTGGGCGTAGTCGACGCCGTAGTCCAGAAGCTGGACCACGGTCTTCTCGTCCTCGACGCGCTCGGCGATCAGATTGAGGCCGTTGCGCTCGAGCAGCTTCTTGAGGTCTTCGGCCGCGACCGAGGCCTGGGCCCCAGTCATGCCATAGGCCAGCGTATGGGCGCGCACCTTGATGTAGCGGAAGCCGATCTTCTTGAGCTTCGCGAAATCGAGCGCCAGCGACGTGACGTGATCCATCGACAGTGCAAAGCCGAGACTGGCGAGATAGGTGAGATTGGCCTCGCCCGGCGCGCCGGCCTTGGTCACCGCATCCTGCGAGAATTCGAAGACGATGTGACCGGCCAGGTCGCGGTTGTGATGCATGTATTCGAGGAATTGCGGAAAGAACTCGGTGTCGGTCAGCGTGTCGCCGGAGATGTTGCAGAACACGCCGACATCGCGCTGCTTCTGCGTGAGGCGGCGCACGATCTGCACGCAGCGGAACAGGAGCAGGTTGTCGACCACCGACATCAATCCGGCGGGCGCGGCGACCTTGATGTATTGCTCGGGCATGATGACCTTGCCGTCTTCCGAGCGCAGGCGCGACAGTGCCTCGTAGAAGCGCAGCTTGCGCTGCGGCAGGCTCACGATCGGCTGCAGATAGAGATCGACCCGATTCTGCTCGAGCGAGGCGCGGATCGTCTCCAGCATGGGTGCGTCGCCCAGCGCGCCGATATAGGCGCCGGCCGGGCCCTGGCGCGGGACGGGCGCGCGCTCCACGGCCGCTTCCTTTTTGGCGCTGTTCGATACCTTGCTCGCGAACTCTCGCATCAGGGTCTCGAGCACCTGAAGCTCCGCGACGATCTTCTTGTTCTGGGCCGAGGTCTTGGCCTCGATCGCCTTCGACAGGTCGTCCATCTTGGCGCGCGTATCGGTCAGCGCCTGCTCGAAATGGAAGCTGACGCGCTTGAGGCCCGCGATCTCGCGATCGGCGACGCGCTTGTCGCGGCGGCGGCCAAGGCCGGCATGGATCTGCGTGCAGCCGAGCACCAGCACGACGCCGGTCAGCAGCCCGGTCGGCAGGCCGGCGACCATGAAGATCGCCGTGGCGGCGGTGGCGCAGGCCATGAGATAGGTTGCGACGATGAGGGCGCGCGTCATGAAAAACTCTGCTGTCCTTGGCTAGGCAAGTTTTGCAGGGCGGGTATTTCAAATTGCTTAACCAAACAATCGCGGCGTCTGTCAGACTTCGACCGTTAACAGGGGGTAAAGATGGACGTACCGCACGCGCTTTTGGCCTTTACGCTGGCGGCCGGGCTTTTGACCGTCACGCCAGGTCTCGATACCGCCCTGGTGCTTCGCACGACGGCGGTCGAAGGGTCGCGCCAAGGCATGCGGGCGGCGCTCGGAATCAACCTAGGTGTGTTGATCTGGGGCTTTGCGGCCTCGGTGGGCATCGGCGCCCTCCTCGCGGCGTCGCGCCTTGCCTATGATTCGCTGCGGGTTGTCGGCGCGCTTTATATGCTGTGGCTGGGCGCGCGCATGCTTGCCGGTGCCTTCGCCAAGCCGAAGGCGGAGCCGCAATCGGATGCGCCCGCCGCGCCGACCCGGCGGTCCTGGTTCGTGCGCGGCCTCCTCACCAATCTGCTCAATCCCAAGGTGGGCGTGTTCTACGTGACGTTCCTCCCCCTGTTCGTACCGGCCGGCGTGAACGTGACCGCGTTCTCCATGCTTTTGGCCGGCATTCACGTCCTGGAAGGTTTGACGTGGTTCTGGCTGCTGACGACCTTGATGCGGCCGCTGGCGCGCTGGGTCCAGCGGTCTTCCGTCAAACGCGCGCTGGATGGGCTGGCGGGGAGCGTGCTGATCGGGTTTGGCCTGGGACTGTTCCTGGAGCGGCGATAAGGCATAAGCTGGAGCGCGCAGACGCGGAGGCCGACATGACCACGGCATACGATTTCCAATTCCGCTCGATCGACGGCGGCGCCCTGCCGATGTCGTCGTTCAAGGGCAAGGCCGTCCTGGTGGTGAATGTCGCCAGCCAGTGCGGGCTGACACCGCAATATCAAGGTCTCGAGGCGCTGTGGAAAGCAAAGAAGGATCAGGGCCTGGTCGTGCTCGGCGTGCCGGCGAACAATTTCGGAGGCCAGGAGCCGGGCACGGAGGGCGAGATCAAAACCTTCTGCGAAACCCGCTTCGGCGTGGACTTTCCGATGACGGCGAAGGAAGACGTCATCGGGGCCGGGGCGCATCCGCTGTACAAATGGCTGGCCGGCGAACTGGGCGAGGATGCCGCGCCCAAATGGAACTTCCACAAATATCTGATCAACAAGGACGGCTCGATCGCCGGCGTGTTCGGCCCGCGCACCACGCCGGACGACGCCGCGATGAACGCGGAAATCGACAAGGCGCTGGCGCGCTGACCCTACATCGGCGGTTTGGTGCCGTTCTTTTCGAGGACCACATTGCCCACGACTGTCTTGCCATCGGCAAGCGTGGCGCCGAACGCGACCACCGTAAGACCGGCCTTGGGATCGGTCGGCTTGGCCGGAACGATGGCGACGATCTGCGTCGACGGCGTGACCGCCACCGCGGCGACGCCCGTGCAGCCGCCGGTCGGCGCAGCCGGGGCGTGGCCGACGCATTTGCCGTTCACCGTATCGGAACCGCGATAGGTCACTTTGAGCGACCAGCCCGCCGACGCGGTGACCGTGCCGTTGGTCATGCTGCCCGCGGTCGTCGGCGCGCTGTGGACCACCGCAACCGTGCCGTTCGTCATGCTGCCGGCGGTCTTGGCGCCGTCGGGATGATGATCCCAGGGATAGGATCCCTCGCCGACATGCACGGGAAGGATATGGATCTCCTCGGCCTTGAGCGTGTCGTTCGGTCCGGGCACGGCGGTGATACCGACGAAATCGGTCGCCTTGATCTGATCGAAGCGCCGCGGTTCGACCGCCGAGTAGATCGTCGAGGGACCGACCGCGCCGGTGATCGCGGTACCGTCCGTCTTGTCGATCGTCACGGACTTTCCGTCGAAGCTGGCGATGACGCCGCGGATGAGCATGGGGACCGGCGGCGGCGCATCCGCCGCGAGTGCCGGCGCCGCGACAAGGACCGTCGTCATCATCAGTGTACGGAATTTCATGGAATGTTTCTCCCGGTGACGAATATGCTTGCAGCACACACGACTTTGCGCGGCGCCGCAAGGGCCCGCGCCTGGTTTACGGCGTTCCGCGCCGCTCCGGTCTATCCCGGCATCGGCCGCAGTTGGATTTCAATGCGCCGGTTGCGCGGTTCTTTCTTGTCGTCGCCGGTGCGCACTCTCAGATGCGTCTCGCCGAAGCCTTGCGCGGAAACGCGCGCCGCCGGCACGCCCTCATGGACCAGGGCATCGGCGACGGCGCGTGCCCGCTTCTGCGAGACCGCGAGATTCTGTTCGGGTGTACCGACGGTGTCGGTATAACCGCTCACCGCAACTGCGGTATGGGCATAGCCGCGCAGGATCGCCGCCAGCGGCTCAAGCACATTGTCGCCCGCCACACCGCCATCGCCGGCGAACAGCAGATCGTTTTCGATGACGACATCGATCAGATTGCCTTGCCGTGCCGTGACGATGCCGCGCGCATGCACGTGCCGGCGGATCTCCATCTCGAGCGCGTCCATATAAGGCTCGACTTTCGCGACTGTGAGCGGACCAGCCAGCGCCGGAGCCACAGCCGCCGCGGGCACGGCACCGGGCGTTGACGGCCTCGCGGCCGGTGGACGCTGGGTCTCGTGCGCCGCCCGCTCCGGCGGAAGAGGCGACGGCTCGTAGATCGGCCTTGGGCCACCGCCGCAGGCGCAAAGCGCCAAGACCAGTAACGGAAGGAACGGGCTCAATTTGCGCATGCGAAGTTCAATTTCCTCGAACGGCGGCCGTGGATTCGACGCGGCGAAGGTGGCGGATGTTTGGCCTGCCCTGCTAAGAAAGGCCAACGCCATTCCATAACGCGGGGAAACAAAAAATGACGCTGTTCGATCTGACGGGAAAGGTCGCGCTGATCACCGGCTCGACCAAGGGCATCGGTGAGGCCATCGCGCACCGCATGGCCGAACATGGGGCGAAAGTCGTGGTCTCGAGCCGCAAGGCCGACGCCTGCGAGAAGGTGGCGAACGACATCAACCAGGCGCGCGGCGCAAAGCGGGCGGTGCCGATCCCGGCCAATATCAACTACAAGGAACAGCTCCAGGCGCTGGTCGATGAGACCCGCAAGCAGCTCGGCAAGATAGACGTGCTGGTGTGCAATGCGGCGATCAACCCGGCCTACGGCCCGATGTCCGCGATCGACGATTCGGCGTTCGACAAGATCCTGAGCGCCAACATCAAGTCCAACCATTGGCTGGCGCAGATGGTGCTGCCCGACATGATCGAAAGGAAGGACGGCGCGATCATCATCGTGTCGTCGATCGGCGGCTATCGCGGCTCCACGGCGATCGGCACCTATTGCATCTCCAAGGCGGCCGATCTGCAGCTGGCACGCAATCTCGCGCTGGAGAACGGGCCGCACAACATCCGCGTCAACTGCATCGCGCCGGGCCTCGTCAAGACCGATTTCGCGCGCGCGCTGTGGGACACGCCCGAGGGCGAGAAGCGCGCCAGCTCCGGCACGCCGCTGCGCCGCCTGGGCGAGCCGGACGACATCGCCGGCGCCGCCGTGTTTCTCGCCTCCAAGGCGGGATCGTGGATGACGGGTCAGTCGATCGTCATCGACGGAGGCACGCTGGCATGAGGGGCATGGCGACGGGACTGATCGCGCTGGCGCTTCTGGCGCTGGCGCCGGCGCGTGCCGACGAGGCCGACGGCATCGACTGCAACAATGCGATGAACCAGAACGACATGAACATCTGCGCCGACAAAGATTATCGCGCGGCCGATGCGGTGCTGAACGCGACATACCGCAAGACGATCGCCGGTCTCGACGCCCATTCGCGCGACCTGTTGCACGCCGCGCAGCGCGAATGGATCAAGTTCCGCGACGCCGAATGCACCTATGAAAGCGCGCAGAACGAGGGCGGCAGCATCTATCCACTGGTCTATTCCGGCTGCCTGACGACGCTGACAAAAGACCGGACCAAGCAACTCAAGGCGGGACAGCAGTAAGCAACCCGGCTAAAGACCCAGCACGCTCTGCGCACTCTGGAACGGCAGACCTTGCGCCTCCGCGACCGCCTTGTAGGTCAGCGTGTTCTTGTAGACGTTGAGGCCCGCGAGGAGGTGCTTGTTCGCGGCCATCGCCTTCTCCGCGCCCTGCTGCGCCAATGCGATCGTGAACGGGAGCGTTGCGTTGTTGAGCGCGAAGGTCGATGTGCGCGCCACCGCGCCCGGCATGTTGGCGACGCAGTAATGCACCACGCCGTCGACCACATAGGTCGGGTCGGCATGCGTGGTGGCGTGCGAAGTCTCGGAGCAGCCGCCCTGGTCGATGGCGACGTCGACGATGACCGACCCTTTCTTCATCTGGCTGACCATCTTGCGCGTGATGAGCTTGGGTGCCGCGGCGCCCGGCAGCAGCACGCCGCCGATCACAAGATCGGCGCTCACCACCTGCTCTTCGATCGCATCGATGGTCGAGAACAGAGTGTGCATGCGCGAACCGAACTGTTCGTCCAGCGCCTGAAGCCGGCCGAGCGACAGATCGAGCACGATGACATGCGCTTCCAGGCCCATGGCCATGCGCGCCGCATTGGTGCCGACCACGCCGCCGCCCAGCACGACGACCTTCGCCGCGGGCACGCCCGGCACGCCGCCGAGCAACTGGCCGCGGCCGCCCTGCGCGATCTCCAGGCAGTGCGCGCCGGCCTGGATCGACATGCGCCCCGCCACCTCGCTCATCGGCGCCAGCAACGGCAGGCCGCCGCGCGCGTCGGTGACGGTCTCATAGGCGATGCAGATGGCGCCGCTCTTCAGCAGGCCCTGCGTCTGCTCGGGATCGGGCGCGAGGTGGAGATAGGTGAACAGCACCTGGCCGGGGCGAAGCCGCGCGATCTCGACCGGCTGCGGCTCCTTCACCTTCACGATCATGTCGGCGGCGGCGAATACATCGGCGGCCGTGCTGACGATCTTCGCGCCGACGCGGGCGTACATCTCGTCGTGCAGGCCGATGCCTTCGCCGGCCTGGGTTTCGACGAACACCTCATGTCCGCGCGACGTGAGCTCGCGCACGGCGGGCGGCGTCATGCCGACGCGATATTCGTGGTTCTTGATTTCCTTCGGCACGCCGACGCGCATGGGAGTGGCCTCTTGGTGGCGCCAGCGGGCGCGTCTCAATCCGGCGCGAAAATATCGATGCACGACGGCACATTCAATCGACCGGCGTTGCGAAGGACGCCCGCGATGCGTTCGAAAGTGTCCCAAAGGCGCGGCTATCGGTCGCGAAAATGCTCGCGCCCGTCGCGGGCGTGGCGGCGCGTGGCAGCCAAAAAAGTGACGGCCTGCGAGTTTTGCGCTCGCAAGCCGTCCGCTTCATGCCAAGACCGTATTAGTGGTGGTGGCCCCAATGACCACCGCTGTGTCCGCCACTGCCACCGCCGTGGCCGCCGCTCCAGTGGCCGCCGCCGTGGTGGAAGGAGTTGTCATGCCAGCCCGAGCCGCCATGCCATCCGCCGTGGTAGTAGAACTGGCGGTGACCGCCGTAGTAACGCGAGCGGAAGCCGCCGTTCAGCCAGAGGCCGTCGATGAACACCGGGCCGTCATAGTAGTCGTAGTCGTCGAATTCCTCGCAGCGATAGGGGTCGTACCAGCGGCTGTAAGGATCGCAATAGGCCGGCGGATAGCCCCCGCCGTAATAGCCCGGGCCTCCGATGCCGATGCCGATCGAGACGTGCGCCGCCGCGGGCGCCGCGGAGAGCGCCGTTGCGCCGGCCAACAGCAGCGCGCCGAGTGCCGCTTTCTTCAAGAGTTTCATGGTTCACCTCGTTTGGATCGATTGCCGAGGCCGAATTTGGCGCCGAGTGCCTGAACCGCACATGAACGCGCCCTTCAGGAAGCCGTTCATCTTCAGGCGGAGCGTCCGCGCCCTTCGATCGGCCAGATCGCTTCGAGTGTGGCGCCGCGCACCGCGTGATAGCAGTCGTAGAGATTGACCGTCGGATCGCAATGCGGAACGACGCAGCGCACGACGTCGCCCGGCTTCAGATGCGTGCCGTCCCTGGGATAGGTGATGCCACCCTGCTCGTCGCCGAAAAAGAAATAAACCGCGCCGTCGGGCGCACCGCTCTTGAGCATCGGCGGGCCCGCGTCGGTGGCGAAGGCCTTGAACCCGGCATCGGTGGTGGCGAGGCCGGCGCGGTTGGCGCTGATCACCGTCGCCTGAACGTAAAGGGATGTTTCGAACGGCGGGCGATCGCCGGGCTTTTCCCACACCTCGTTGTATTGCTTGTCCATGAAGACATAGGAGCCGACCTGAAGTTCGGTCAGCACGCGCGCGTCGGGATCGATGTCGAAGGTGCCGGTGCCGCCGCCGGA
>CAZMHP010000123.1:0-8635 GCA_964566095.1 uncultured Rhizobium sp.
TTCGGGTTCTCGCCATAGCGGCCGTCCTTGGGCCGCCGCGACGGCTGGACATAGGCCGCGCGCCACGGCCTGGGCCCCAGCGCGCGCAGCGTCGTCGCCGGATGGAAGGTGCCTGCGCCCATCTGATCGTCATAGGGCTGCAATATGAGACAACCCTTCGACGCCCAGAAGTTCTGCAGTGTCAGGATTAAATCCTGGAAAGTCTTCGTCTTTTCCTGCGCCTTCGCCACGATTCGACCTGTTCCGATGGAGGCGCCGGAAGCTACAGTCCGCCCCGCCTCAGAACAAGCCGCGCCACCGCATTCCGGAGATGACCATGAAGACCATCCGCCTCGCCGCGCTCGCCATCCTCCTCGCCGGTTCGGCCGCGGCGGCGCCCGGCTATCATCTGCTCAAATCCGTGCCGGTCGGCGGCGACACCTTCTGGGATGCCATCACGCTCGACGCGGCGAACCACCACCTCTTCCTCACCCATGGCAGCCATGTCGTGGTCGTCGACAGTCTCGACTTTTCGGCCGCCGGGGATATTCCCAATGTGACGGGCGCGCATCAGGTCGCGGTCGGCCTCGGCAAGGGCTTCGCGACCTCCGGCGCGACGGACACGGTCGTGGTGTTCGACGCCAAGACGCTTGCCGTCGCCGGCACGATCGCGGTCGGCGCCAAGCCGGACGGCATCATCTTCGATCCGTTTTCCAAGCGCGTCTTCGCCTTCAACGGCAAGAGCCACGACGCAACCGCGATCGACGTCGCGTCCGGCACGGTCGACGGCACCATACCGCTCGGCGGCAAGCCGGAATTCGCCGTCGCCGACGGCAAAGGCCATCTCTACGACAACATCGAGGACACCTCGGAGATTGTCGAAATCGACGCCAAGAAGTTGGAAGTCACGCATCGCTGGAAGCTGGCGCCGTGCGAGAGCCCGTCCGGCCTCGCCATCGATACCGCGCGCCATCGTCTCTTTGCCGCCTGCGAGAACCAGATGATGGCCGTGGTCGACGCGACAAACGGCAAGGTCGTAACCACCGTGTCCACCGGCAAGGGCGCCGACGGCGCCGCCTACGATCCTGGCACACGCTCGATTTTCATTCCGAATGGCGAGGGCAAACTCTCCGTGATCCGCCAGGCAACGGCCGACAAATACAGTCTCGTCGCGAACGTTCCGACACAGCTTGGCGCCCGCACCATCGAGATCGATCCTGCGCGCCACCGCATTTTCACCGTCACCGCAGACCTCACGCCCGCGCCGGGACAGCACCCGCCCTACACGATGGCGCCGGGCAGCTTCCGCCTGCTGGTCTATGGGAAGTAGGACCTACGCGGACTCGGGGCCAGGATGGCGCCCTGCCCGCTGCGGCAGCACGAGGATGAGCAGCACGATCACGGCCGCCAGGATCGCGCTGGCGATCGGCCGGCTGACGTTCAGCCCGCCCTGCGCCAGCGGCTTGTCGAGATAATCGCCGACGGTCGCACCCAACGGCCGCGTCAGGATGAAGGCCGCCCAGAACAGCGCGACACGTGACAGGCGCGTCCAGAAATAGAGCGCGGCGACGACGGCCAGGACCGCGCCGAACACCAGTGCGCCCCCGTCATAGCCCAGCCCCGAATCCGCCGCCCAGTCGCCCAGCGCCGTGCCCAGCGTCTGCGAGAAGGTGATGGTGATCCAATAGAACGCCTCGACCCTCGGCGTGTTGACGGTCTGCACCGAAACCGACCCTTGCGACCAATACCACGCGGCCAGCGACGCCATGACCAGCGCGAACAGCAGGATCGATCCGCCGGGATATCCGATGCCCAGCGAGCGGTCGGCAAAATCGGCCATCGTCGTGCCGGCCGTGGTCGATGCGATGATCGTCGCCCAATAGAGAAACGGATGAAACCGCTTCGACCCGATCTGCGCGATCGCCAGAACGACCAGCGCCGTCAGGAAGATCGCGGTACCGACAAGATAGCCGAGATTCATCGTCATCGAGACGGTGTCGCCGCCGGTTTCGCCCAGCGTGGTCGCCAGGATCTTGATGATCCAGAAGGTCAGCGTGATGGCTGGCACTTTGCTGAGCGCGGCGTCGCGGGTCATGTCGGCCTTCTTTCTTGGTTGCGAACCACTCACGACCCATCGTCAGAAGGTCAAGAGCAGCGCGGTGTACCAGCTCACCTGATTGGTCGCGTCGGCGTTCTGGACGCCGCGCCCCATCGAGGCCATCAGATGAAAATTCTCGCCGAGGTCGTAGATCGCGCCGACGCCCAGTGTTGTGCTGGCACGGCCGCCGATGCTGTCGGCGCTCTGGTGATAGACTTCCGCGCCCAGTTGCAGCGTCGGCGTGACCTGGTCGGTCAATGCCAAACCCAGCTGGCAGAAATCCTGCGATCCGCCGCCACGGTTGAGTTCGCAGCCTCCGCCGCCGAACGCGGACCACGATCCGAAGCTCCGGCCGATCCAGATCGGCAACAGCAGCGAGACGTGCCGCTCGCCCACTGCCGCCGATCCGGCCGGCAAGAATATGCGGGGGAAGAACGCGGCGGCGATCCCGTCATCATCCTGGTGGAGAAATTTATATTTCGCCGCGAGCTCGATATTGCCCAAGCTTGCCGAAGACGATCCGGCAGTTGGGTCACTCCAGGCAAGCGGCAGCACCGCGGTCAATTGCAGATCGGGCGCCGCACCATAATTGAAGTCGATGCCGCCCTCGCCGCCCGAACCGTCTCGCACCGCGCTGCCCGTGGCGAAGAGATAGATCTCGTAATGGCCAAGATCGGTCGGCTCGGGATCGTCGGTGACGTAGGGCGGTCCGGCATGGGCGGCTGGCGACAGCAAGAGCACCGCGCCGAAGATATAAAGGTGAAAAGACCGCCGCGTCACACGTCCAGTCCTTCGCGCCCGCGCAGCACGGCATCCGCCGCGGCGGTGTAGGAGCCGTCCGCGTTGTGCAGCACCAGCCCAGGCAGCAGCGCCAGCGGCACGCGCGCGCCCTTGCGCACCTGAAGGATGACGCGCTTGGCCGCTTCGCCGGCGCGCGGCCATAGCGGATAGACGCTCGCACCGCCGTCGGGCAGCGCGGCCAGCGCTTCGGCGATACGATCGGCCCGCAAGATGCAGGTGAACGTCCCGCCGGATTTGGTGCGCTTGAGCCCAACCGTCAGCCACGCCGCCAGCGCGCCGTCGTCATGCGTCGCGCCGGCGCGCAGCGCATCGGGCGACACCTCGCCGTCCGCTCCGTGGAACGGCGGATTGCAGAACACGTGATCGTGGTCGCGCTTCATGTCGGCCGGCAGGTCGAGCACGTCCACCGTCACGAACACCACACGCTCGCCGAGCCCGTTCTCGGTCGCGTTGCTGTTGGCGAGCCCGACGAGATCGCTTTCGATTTCCGCGCCGGCCACGACCAGCTGCGGCACCCGGCTGGCGAGGCAGAGGCTGGCAGTCCCCGCCCCGCTCCCCAATTCGAGGACGTCTTCGCCCGCCCGCGCCGGCACCGCCGCCGCCAGCATCACCGCGTCCAGCCCCGCCCGGAATCCGTCCTGGAACTGGCGCACGCGCAACCGGCCGTCGAGAAAGCGATCCTCGGTGATCTGCGGTGGCGCCTCGCGCCGCGCCATGCCGTCGCGCAGCAGGGTGCGCGCCTGCTCGAAATCGTCGTCCGCCACCATCAGCCGGCGCGGCAATATGCCCAGCGATCCGTCCATCACGCTGGCATTCTCGTCGAATACGACGCTCTCGACGCCGCCCTGGCCGAGCAGGTTTTGCGCGAAGCTCAACAGAACGGGATTGTTGGTTTTCAGGACCGGACGCATCTGCCTCATCGGCGCCATGGCCGTGTGGGGATTGTGGGGATTGGTCGCCTTGACCGGGCAATCTTCCGCTACCAATCTCGCAAATGCCGGGCGCGTCCGGCAAGGACCCGCCATGCTGAAACCCGACCAGCGCAAAGCCTCCACCGACGGCGTCTCGCCGGTCGAGCGCCTGCATGCGCTGGTGGCGGCGGACATGGGGGCGACCGATGCCATGATCCACGCCCGCATGGGCAGCGCCGTGACGCTGATCCCCGATCTGGCGCGCCATCTCATCGATTCCGGCGGCAAGCGCCTGCGCCCGATGCTGTCGCTGGCGGCGGCCAAGATGGGCGGATATCGCGGCGACAAGCACGTAAACCTCGCCGCCGCCGTGGAGTTCATCCACACCGCGACGCTGCTGCACGACGACGTGGTCGATGCCAGCACGCTGCGCCGGGGCAAGGTCGCGGCCAATCTGGTGTGGGGCAACAAGGCGACCGTGCTGGTCGGAGACTTCCTGTTCAGCCGCGCCTTCGAGATGATGGTCGATACCGGCAGCTTGCGCGTTCTGGAAATCCTCGCCGGCGCGTCCGCCATCATCGCCGAGGGCGAGGTGATGCAGCTCAAATCGGAAAGCAATCTGGGCACGACCGAGGAGCACTACCTCAAGGTCGTCGGCGCCAAGACCGCCGAGTTGTTCGCCGCCGCCGCGGAATCCGGCGCCACGCTGTGCGATCGCGGTCCCGCCTTCGTCACCGCGCTGCGCGCCTATGGCATGAGTCTGGGCATCGCGTTTCAGCTTGTGGACGACGCGCTCGACTATTCCGGCCGCCAGGCGCTGATGGGCAAGGCGGTGGGCGACGATTTCCGCGAGGCCAAGGTGACCTTGCCCGTGATCCTCGCCTATGCCCGCGCCGACAAGCCCGCAGCCGAATTCTGGAAGCGGACGATCGAAGGCGGTCCGCAGAGCGAAGCCGATCTCGAACGCGCCATCACCTATGTCGAAGGAACCGGCGCGATCCAGGAAACCATGACGCGCGCGCGCCATCACGCCGACAACGCCAAGGCCGCGCTGGCGCCGCTGCCGCAGAGCGAAATCCGCTCCGCCCTCGCCGACATCGCCGATTTCTGCGTCGAACGGGCGTATTAGGCCAGTACCCGCGCCGCCTGCACCCACCACTGGGGATGCGAATGCGCCAGCGCGATGGCCGCCATCTGTGCCTCGTCCGGCTCTTCGAACAGCGCAAAGCAGGTCGCGCCGCTGCCGCTCATGCGCCACAGCAGGGCGCCCGGCATGCGCGACATCTCGCCCAGCACCTCGCCGATCACGGGCGCGATCGCGATCGCCGGCGCCTGAAGATCGTTGCTCGTTCCCTTGAGGAACGCCGTGAGCGCGCCCGCGTCACCGAGCGGAACGTCGCGCACGACGGTTCCGACGCCCCGCCGCGTCTTCAGCGCCTGGAACACGGGCCCTGTCGGCACCGCGACGTTCGGATTGACCAGCACCATCGCCACCGGCGGCACGTCCGGCGCGGGCGTGACGATCTCGCCGCGGCCTTCCATCCAGGCCGAACGGCTTTCGAGGCAGACCGGCACGTCGGATCCAAGCGTCTCGGCGATGGCGCGCAGCGTCGCCGCATCCGCGCCCAGCTTCCACAATTGCGCCAGCCCGCGCAGCGCCGCCGCCGCGTCGGCCGAGCCGCCCCCGATGCCGGACGCCACCGGCAGATTCTTCGTCAGGCCGATCGCCGCGCCGGCCTCGACACCGTAACGTTGCGCCAGCGCCCGCGCCGCCCGTAGGACAAGATTATCGCTCTCCGTCGCCAGGCCGGCGCCATACGGACCATCGATGCGCAGCGACAGCGTGTCGGCCGCGTCGAACGTCAGCGCGTCGCCCGCGTCGACGAACACCACCAAGCTTTCGAGCGCGTGATAGCCGTCGGCGCGCTTGTCGCCCACATGCAGGAAGAGATTGATCTTCGCCGGCGCGAAGGCCTCAATTCGGCTTGGCACCCAGCCCGTCCTTGAGCTTCTTCTCGATCACCGCCTTGTCGGCATCGGTCGGGCCGAAGGCCAGCGCATGGTTCCACTGGAACGTCGCGTCCAGCTTGCGCCCCACATGCCAATAGGCGTCGCCCAGATGATCGTTGATCGTCGGATCGCCCGGCACCAGCTGCACGGCGATCTCCAGCGCCTTGGCGGCCTCGGCGAAACGGCCGAGTTTGTAATAGGCCCAGCCCACGCTGTCGGCGATGTAACCGTCGGTCGGCTTGAGCGCGTGCGCCTTTTCGAGCATCGCCAGCGCTTCGGGGATGTTGCGGTTCTGATCGACCCAGGTGTAGCCGAGATAGTTGAGCAGCGTCGGCTCGTTGGGCTGCAGCGTGAGCGCCTTCTTGAGATCGACCTCCGCCGCGCTCCAGTTCTGCACGCCCTGCTCCGCCACGGCGCGCGCGAAATAGAGCGGCCAGTCGCTCTGCTTTTCCGGCGCGCGCAGCGCCAGCGCGTGATCGTAGGCGTCCGCCGCTTCCGTGAACTTGCTGGCGCTGCGATAGGTGTCGCCGAGCGCCGTCCATGCCTCCACGTCGTCGGGATAGCGGGCGGTCAGGTCCTTCAGCCGCGCGATCGCCGCATCCGTCTGTTCCAGCCGCGCCTCGTCGAGCGCGATCTCTACCGCCGCCAGCCGCCAATAGGGCGACGACTTGTCCACCATGCCATAGGCCGCGATAGCTTCGTCGTATTTCTGCAGGCTCTCGAAGCGGTCGGCGAGCAGGATCGCGCCCAGATCCAGATCGGGCCGCAGATAGAGCGCCAGCCTGAGATAGAGCACCGAGACGTCGGTGCTCGACTGATCGGTGAGCGAGGCCGCGATGCCGAACAGCGCCTCGGCGGCGCCGTCCTCCGCGCGGCGGACCAGCGGTTCGGGCTTGCGGCCGTTCTTCAGCCGCGCCAGCCCGGCAACCGCGATCTGCGTCTCGCCGGCCTCTTGCGACAGCTTGCCGTATAGCGTCGCGGCTTCGTCGCGCCGTCCGCTGCGCTCCAGGAAGCGGCCATAGGCATCGACCACGCGCGGCGTCGGGCCGCCGGCCAGCGCGGCGCGATACGCTTCGTCCGCCGTCTTGTCGTCGCCCACGAACTGCGAAAGCAGCGCAAGATGGAACGTGACAAGCGCGTCGGCGGTGCCCTGCGACTTGACGTTGATGAGATCGGCGATCGCCGCCGCCTTGTCGCCCATGCCGGCCGCCGCCCAGGCATCGATCAGGGATATCGACAGCGAACTGAACGGCCCCTTGCCCGACAACGCGATCTGATTGCGCGCCTCGGCGTAGTCGTGGCGTTTCAGCGCCGCCACCGTCAGCGTCAGCCGCCCGGCGCGATCGTCCGGCTGCAGCGCCACGACGCGCGCGGCGAGCTTGGACGCGTTGTCGATATCGCCCGACGACGTCGCGAAGAAGAAGGCGAGCGCCAGAAGGATCTTGTTGTCGGGATCGGCGGCGAGGCTGGCGCGGTAATAGGTCGAGGCGTCTTTCAGATTGTGCTGGCTGGCGGCGAAGCGCGCGGAGAGATAATTGCCGAATTCGCTCGGCGGCGCGTCGGGCGCCGACACCTTCGCGCCGCCCATGTCGGCGCAGGCGCAAAGCGCGAGCGCCAATCCCAGAACGGCCATCCGTGAAACTGTGCGCAAGACTTGTCCTCACATATTGGGGTAGTTCGGCCCGCCCCCGCCTTCCGGCGTTACCCAGTTTATGTTCTGCGCCGGATCCTTGATGTCGCACGTCTTACAATGCACGCAGTTCTGCGCATTGATCTGGAACCGCGGCCCGGCCGCTTCCTGCACGACCTCGTAGACGCCGGCCGGACAATAACGCTGCGCCGGCTCGTCATATTCGGGAAGATTAACCCGGATCGGGATCGACGGGTCGGTCAACTTCAGGTGAACCGGCTGGTCTTCCTCGTGGTTGGTATTGGACAAGAATACCGACGAAAGTTTGTCGAAACTGATAACGCCGTCCGGCTTGGGATAGGCGATCTTCCTGGACTGCGACGCCGGTTTCAGCGTCGCGTAATCCGGCTTGCCGTGGCTCAGCGTCCCGAACAGGGACAGGCCGAACAGCTGGTTGGTCCACAGATCCAGCGCCATGAAGGGCAGCGCGAAGAGCGTCCCCAGCTTCGACCACAGCGGCTTGAAGTTCCGCACCCGATTGAGGTCCTTGTAGATGGAACTCGTGCGGTACGACGCCTCGTATTCCTCGACCGTGTCGCCCGCGCGGCCGGCGGCGAGCGCTGCCGCGACGGCGTCCGCCGCCAGCATGCCGGACTTCATCGCGTTGTGGCTGCCCTTGATTCGCGGCACGTTCATGAACCCGGCGGCGCAGCCGACCAGCGCCCCGCCGGGAAACGCGAGCTTCGGCACCGATTGCAGCCCGCCCTCGGTCAGCGCCCGCGCGCCGTAGCCGATGCGCTTGCCGCCCTCCAGCATGGCGCGGATGCGCGGGTGCTGCTTGACGCGCTGCATCTCGTCGAAGGGCGAGAGAAACGGGTTGGAATAGTTCAGATGGACGACGAAGCCGATGGAGCAGAAATTCTCGCCCCAGTGATAGCAGAAGAGGCCGCCGCCGGTGTCGTTGCCGAGCGGCCAGCCCACCGTGTGCAGCACCAGCCCGCGCTGGTGCTTGTCCTTTGGCAGCTCCCACAATTCCTTCACGCCGATGCCGAATTTCTGGTAGTCGCGATCCGCGCTGAGGCTGTAATCGTTGATCAGACGTTTGCTCAGCGAGCCGCGCGCGCCTTCGGCGAACAGCGTGTACTTGCCCAGGATGTTCATGCCCGGCGTGAAGCTGTCCTTGTGATGGCCGTCCTTGGCGACGCC
>CAZMHP010000124.1:0-8474 GCA_964566095.1 uncultured Rhizobium sp.
GCCATTGCCTTAGCAGCCGTCATCATCGCGTGGGTCATATGAGTCCCCAACCTAGAGGGCTATACCGCGCCTTCCTGTTTAAGCGCCGCGATCTCGATCTTGCTGAAGCCGAGTTCGGCAAGCACCGCGTCGGTGTGTTCGCCCAGGAGCGGCGGGCGCGCGCGCACCGTGCCGGGCGTGCCGTGCAGCTTGACGGGCGTGGCGGCGACCTTCGCTCTGCCGATGCCGGGAAAGTCCACGGCCGCGAAGAAGTCACCGCCCGCGACATGAGGATCGTCTAACGTCTGGCGGGGGCGATAGACCGGCCCGGCCGGCACGCGCGCCGCCTCGAACGCCGCGACCGCTTGCGCGCTCGTGCGCTGCGCGACCCAGGCGCCGACGCGTTCGGAGATGACGGCGCCATTGTCGCCGCGCGCCTTGTCTGACGAAAAGCGCGCATCGCCGAGCCATTCCGTCGCGCCGATCAGCTTGGCGACGCGGCGGAACAAAGGATCGCCGTTCACCGCCACGGTGATCCAGCCGTCCTTGGCTTTGTAGATGTCCGACGGACCCGCCGTCTGGCTGCGATTGAGCGACGGCACGCGATCGAGCTTCAGCGTGTCTTCCTCGATCAGCGTCGGCGCGAAGAAGGTGAGCGCCGTCCGCAGCAGTGCGCCTTCCACCAACTGCCCCTTGCCCGTCGCCTCGCGCGCCCGAAGCGCCGCCGCGACGCCCAGTGCCAGGAGCGAGGCGGTGCCGAAATCGACGTAGGGCGCGCTGCAGCGAACCGGCTGCTCCTCGGTCCCCGAGAACCAGGTCGCGCCCGACATCGCCTGCGCCACGCCGTCGAAGCCGACGCGGCCGGCGTAGGGCCCTTCAAGCCCGAAGGCGGTCCCGACCGCCAGCACGCAGCGCGGGTTGAGCGCGCTGACGCTTGCCCAATCAAGGCCCATGGCCGTCAGCGCCTCGGCCGGAAGATTTGCCACCACCACGTCGGCGCTCTTTATCAGCCGGCGCACCACCTCGCGTCCGGCATCGCTCATCGGATCGCAGGTGAGGCTGCGCTTGTTGCGGTTCATCTGCAGGAACATCGCGCCTTCGCGAGGCTCGCCGCCTTCGCCGAAGGCGAGCGGCACAAGAGTTCGATCCTCGCGCCCCTCGCGTTTCTCCACCCGGATCACGTCGGCGCCCAGATCGCCCAGCAGCGCCGCGCAATAGGGCCCGGCGATGTAGCGCCCGAAATCGATCACCCGAACCCCGTCGAATGGTCCCGCAAGATAGTCGGCCACGCCGGCGCCTCGTCCTGAAAAAGCCCGCGAACTATATCGACCGCGACGGAAATTGCATGGCGCGCGAAGCCGTGCCAAAGAAAAGCGTCATCGCATGCCGTCTGGGAGAGAAATGCCGCCGAAACAGAACCCCATGAAGCTCAACCCGCTGCAGTTGCGCACCCTGGCACTCCTGCAGGCCATTGCCCGGATTCCCGGCGCCGCCGGCGCGCGGCCGGGCGGGGAAGTGGCGATCACGCAATTCCCCAACGCGCATGGCGATCACTTCCATCTGGGCGACGCGGTGGTCGCCGGCAAGGACGCGACCGGCCTGTTCAACGAGGCGGTGTGGAACGCGCTAACCCGCAAGGGCCTCGCCAGGGCGGACTACCCGCGCGAACTCGTGCTCACGCCGGTGGGTCTTTCCTACGATACCGGCCTTGCCGACGAGATCCTGCACCGCTCGTCGCATTAAGCGAGCGTCCCTCATCCTTCGACAAGCTCAGGATGAGGACCGCGGTTCACCTCCTCATGCTGAGCTTGGCGAAGCATGAGAAGCGTTCACTTTGCGCGCCGTCACTCCACCCGGCGCAGCGTGAAGAACGGCTTGGAGTAGAGATCCGCCACGCCCGGCGCCGCGAAGAACGCATCGAGCGCCTTGGGATCGGCGGCGACGACGGCGTCGCCGAGCTGGCCCTTCTCCACCGTGCCTTTGATGCGGCCCGCGGCGATCGCGGCCTTGAAGGCGTCCTCGTCCGGCAGTGAAAGCGTCAGCGTGCCCTTGGCATCGATCCGGTAGAGCACCGGAACGGTTCCGGCCGGCGCGCCCTCCGGCTTGCCGTTGGTCCACAGCAGCCGGGCGTTCAGGATGCGATTGTTGCCCACGCGCGCCGTCGTCAGCGTCGCGACATTCCAGTCTTCCGCCTTCGGCCCGCCCTCGACGATCACCGCGACGATGGTGCCGTCGCTTTGCCGCAGGAAGTGGAAATAACCGGGCTTGCCGTCCGAATTGGGGCCCTTCCACAATCCGATCAACGCCGGATCCGGTTTTTGCGCCGATGTGCTGCCCACCGGGTGGGTGGTCGTCGGCGGATAGCAGGCGCCCAGCGCCAATGCCGCGACAAGAGCGAACTTGCGTATGATCCCGATCATGGACATTCCCTCGAAGCGTCGCCCATGGTCGGCGGCGAATTGGGCCAAAGCACGACCCAAGTTTGGCCGCGCCGCGACCGGACATTATAGTCTTGACGCCATGAGTATCGCATGACCCCCAAGCAACGTCGCCGCGTCCTCTTCGCCGCCGCGCTGGTTATTGCCAGCGCCGCCGGCGCAACGCTGGTTCTCAGCGCCCTGAAGGACAATGTGCTCTATTTCTACAGCCCCTCCGACGTCGCCGCGAAGCATGTGGAAGCCGGCGTCAATTTCCGCATCGGCGGGCTGGTCGCGTCGCACAGCGTCCGCCACGGTCCGGGCGCCGATGTGCGCTTCACCGTCACCGACGGCAAGGGAAACGTCCCGGTCGAATTCCGCGGCGTCTTGCCGGCGCTGTTCCGCGAAGGCCAGGGCGTGGTGGCGCTGGGCGCGTTGACGCCGTCGGGCACATTCGCCGCGAGCGAGGTTCTCGCCAAGCATGACGAGCGGTACATGCCGCCCGAAGTGGTCGACGCGCTGAAGCGCTCCGGTCGCTGGAAGGAAGGCGCCCCGTGAGCGCGAACCGATGACCGGCGAGATCGGCCTTTTCGCGCTGTGCCTGGCGCTCGCGCTGTCGCTGATCCAGGCGATGGCGGGACTGTCCGGCGCGCGGCCGCAAGCGGATCTGGCGCGCGCCGTCGCCTCGGCCGGCGCGCTCGGTCTCTTCGTCTTCGTCGCGCTCGCCTTCGGCGCGCTGACCTATGCCTCGGTGAGCGACGATTTCTCGATCCTGAACGTGGCGCAGAACTCGCACACGCTGAAGCCGCTGATCTACAAAATCTCCGGCGTGTGGGGGAACCACGAAGGCTCCATGCTGCTCTGGGTGTTGGTGCTCGGCGTCTATTCGGCGGCGGTCGCCGTCACGCGTAGCGGCAGCGATAGGCTGACGAGTGCGGCGCTCGGCGTTCAAGGCCTGATCGCCGCGGCCTTCCTCGTCTTCATCCTGTTCACCTCCAATCCCTTTGTCCGCCTCGATCCCGCGCCGTTCGAAGGCGCGGGGCTCAATCCGTTGCTGCAGGACCCGGGCCTGGCGATGCATCCGCCGATGCTCTACGCCGGCTATGTCGGCCTGTCCGCCGCCTTCTCCTTCGCCGCCGGCGCCCTGATCGCCAAGGAGCGCGACTGGGCGCGCGCCGCGCGGCCCTTCATGCTCGCAGCCTGGATCGCGCTGACGCTCGGCATCGCGCTGGGGTCCTGGTGGGCCTATTACGATCTGGGTTGGGGCGGCTTCTGGTTCTGGGATCCGGTCGAGAACGCATCGCTGATGCCCTGGCTGATCGCCACCGCGCTGCTGCACGCCGCGCTCGCCACCGAGCGCACCGGCGCCTTCCGCTCCTGGTCGCTGCTGCTCGCCATCGCCGGCTTTTCGTTGAGCCTGATCGGCACCTTTCTGGTGCGTTCGGGCGTGCTCTCCTCGGTGCATTCCTTCGCCAGCGATCCGACGCGCGGCCTCTACATCCTGGTGTTGATCTTCAGCGCCATCGGCGGCGCGCTGGCACTGTTCGCCTGGCGCGCGCCGAGCCTGGAGGAGGGCGCGGCCTTCGCGCCGGTCAGCCGCGAGACGACGCTGCTGATCAACAATGTCCTTCTGGTCACCGTGTTCTCCATCGTTTTCGTCGGAACGCTGTACCCGCTGCTCGCCAATGCGCTGTTCGACACCAAGCTGTCGGTCGGCGCGCCGTTCTTTCAAAAGCTCTTCGTGCCGGTCTTCTTCGTGGTGCTGATATTGGTGCCGTTCGGCCCCCGCCTTGCCTGGCACAGGGGTGATCTCAGGGCCGCCATGCGCGCGCTGGCGCCGGCGGCCGGCGCCGCGCTCGTCGTCGGCGTTTCGATTCTGGCCATTGCGGCGCCGCGCAGCCTCGCCGGCGCCGGTGCCTTCGCAATCGCCGCTTGGCTGCTGACGGCCAGCGCGATCGAGCTTTCCAAGCTCAACTGGCGCGCCGTTCGCTTGAGCGCCTTCGCCGCGCCGCTCGCCCATGCGGGTCTCGCGGTGACGCTGATCGGTGTCGCCGGCGTCACGCTATGGCGCAGCGAGGGGCTTGAGGTTCTCAAATTCGGCGAGAGCATGAACATCGCCGGCTACACGCTGCGGCTCGACGGCGTCGGCGCGGTACAAGGTCCCAATTATGAGGCCGCGCGCGCCTCGGTCACCGTTCTGCGCAACGGCCAAACACTCGCGGTCATGGTGCCCGAGCGCCGTATCTTCCCCGCCGAGCGGCAGGAGACCGTGCAGACCGCGATCCGCACCACGATCGTCTCCGACCTCTATCTCGCGCTCGGCGATCAGCGCGACGCGACGCATTGGACGCTGCGCGCCTATGTCAACCCACTGGCGCCCTTCATCTGGCTCGGCGCCGTGGTGATGGCGCTAGGCGGCCTATTGTCGTTTGTCGGCCGGCTCGGCCGCGCGCGCGCCGTGCCGCAAGCCGTTCCCGCGCCCGCCGAATGAAGTCGCTGCTCGCCGCGCTCTTGCTGGTCGTCTTCGCGAACGCCGCGCGGGCGGTGCCGGTGCCCGGCACGCTCGCCGATCCGGCGCAAGAGACGCGCGCCCGCGCGCTGCAGAAGGAATTGCGCTGCATGGTCTGCCAGGGCGAGTCGATCGACGAATCCAACGCGCCGCTCGCCGCCGACCTGCGCGTGCTGATCCGCGACCACATCCGCGCCGGCGAAAGCAACGAGCAGATCAAACAGTTTCTCGTCGCGCGTTACGGCGACGTCATCCTGATGCAGCCGCCCTTCGAAGCCGACACCTACGCCTTATGGCTGACACCTTTTCTTGTCTTGATTTTCGCCGGCGGGATCGCCACCTGGGTAGTTGTCCGGGCCGCGAGGGCGCCGCAAGGCGACGCAGGCTAGGACCCCCGCCGTCATGACCCGTCGAACGTCCTTGGGTCGGAACGGCGTGTTGCCTTTGTTTAATGTTTCGGTATGAATTGGGCAACAATTTCGTTGTAATTGATCTGAACTGCCGCCAGGAGAGCCGCAAGATGTCCGATTGGAATATCGATCCGATCAAGCGCCACGCCCGCGCCATCGCGCTTGGCACAGCCGCCGTCCTCGTTCTGGGAGGCTTGAGCGCCTTCGCCCTGGTTCCGGGCGTACGCCCCGTCGCCGATACCGGCCCCACGCCGCGTCTGGTCGCCGCTGCCGAGCCGGCACGCGGCACGCCGCCGCGCATGCTGGAAAACGGCGCGCCGTTCAGCTTCGCCGACCTGGTCGAGCGCGTGAGCCCCGCCGTCGTCACCATCACCGCCGAGACGGTCGAGACTCCGGCCGAGGCGGCCAACGATCTGCCCGCGCCCTTCCGCGACTTCTTCAATCAATATGGCCAGGGGCGCTCACTCACGCCGCGCAAGGCGATCAGCGCGGGCTCCGGCTTTATCGTCGACCGCGCCGGCTTCGTCGTGACCAACAATCATGTGATCGCCAACTCGCACAAGATCACGGTGAAACTCCCCGACGGCCGTTCCTTCGAAGCCAAGCTGATCGGCACCGATCCGCAGACCGACATCGCGCTGCTCAAGGTCAAGAGCGACAAACCGCTGCCGACCGTCGAATTCGGCGACGACCGCCAGGTCCGCGTCGGCGACTGGGTGGTGGCCGTGGGCAATCCGTTCGGCCTGTCGAACACGGTCACCGCAGGCATCGTCTCTTCGCTCGGCCGCGATCTGGGCAGCAGCAATTACAACGATTTCATCCAGATCGATGCGCCGATCAATCGCGGCAATTCGGGCGGCCCGACCTTCGACCTGCGCGGACAGGTGATCGGCATGAACTCGATGATCTTCTCGCCTTCGGGCGGCAGCGTCGGCATTGGCTTCGCGATTCCGGCCACGACCATCCATGACGTCGTGGCGCAGCTTCAGGCGCATGGTCGCGTCGATCGCGGCTATCTGGGCGTGAACATCCAGAGCATGACGCCGGAGATCGCCGGCAGCCTGAACATCCCCACGGCCAAGGGCGCGATCATCGCCGAGGTCGTTCCCGGTGGGCCCGCCGCCCAGGCCGGCTTCCAGCAGGGCGACGTCGTCGTCGCGCTGAACGGCCGCAATGTCGAGGATTCGCGCGATCTGACCCGCCACATCGCGGCGATTCCCGCCGGCGCCAAGGCGAATTTCACGGTCATCCGCAACGGTCAGCAGCGCACGATCAGCGCCAAGATCGGCAATCGCCCCGACGAACGCGTGGCCTCCAACGATGACGGCGACGATCACGATGCCGCGCAGTCGCTGGGCAACAGCGCGGTGCAGGCGATGGGGCTCGGCCTCGCCGCCGTGACTCCGGAAACCCGCCGCAACTTCAATATCGACGCCGGCATCGACGGCGTGCTCGTGACGCGCGTCGATCCCAACAGCGATGCCGGCGACAAGGGCATTCAGCCGGGCGACGTGGTGCTCTCGGTCGCCAACAAGCCGGTGCACAACCCGCGCGACGTCGTGGCCGAAGTCAACGCGGCGCGCACCGCCGGCCGTCACACCGTTCTGTTGCTTGTTTCCACCCAGGGCGCGACGCGCTTTGTCGCGGTGGACATCGGGCAGGCCTGAGTTTGTAGCTACCGGGCGGGCGGTGAAAGCCGCGCGTCCGGCCCCCGCGCCGGTGGTGGCGGCCCCATCCCCCCCGTTGCTGCCGCCGGCGCGGACCCTATTCGAGTGTAGGAGGGCCTATTGCGCATTCTTGTCGTGGAAGACGACCTCGAAGCACAGCGTTATCTCGTCAACGGGCTGAAGGAGGCCGGCCATGTGGTCGACGACGCGGCCGACGGCGAAACCGGGCTGACACTGGCGCTGTCGCGGCCTTACGACGTGGCGGTCATCGATCGTATGCTGCCCAAGCTCGACGGGCTGAAAGTCGTCGCCGACATGCGCGAGCACGGCAATACGACGCCGGTGCTTTTCTTGAGCGCGCTCTCCGAAGTCGACGATCGCGTCAAGGGTCTCAAGGCCGGCGGCGACGATTATCTCACCAAGCCATATGCCTTCGTGGAATTGCTGGCGCGCATCGACGCGCTGATGCGCCGCCGTTCGCCTCAGGCGGTGAAGACCAAGCTCCAGGTCGGCGATCTGGAGCTCGACCTTCTGACCCGAACGGCGCAGCGCGCCGGCGCCGCCATCGATCTTCAGCCGCGCGAATTCCGCCTGCTCGAATATCTCATGCGCCATGCGAGCCAGGTGGTCACCCGCACCATGCTGCTCGAAAGCGTGTGGGAATATCACTTCGACCCGCAGACCAACGTGATCGACGTACACATCTCGCGCCTGCGCGCGAAGATCGACAAGGGCTTCGACACGGCGCTGCTGCACACGGTGCGCGGTGCCGGCTATATGATCAGGGCGGCACGGCCGGCGGCATGATCCGTGCGCGCCCCTAGCATCCTTCGCACCCAGGCCTATCGCATCGTTCTGGTTTACGTGGCTGTGTTCGCCGTGTCGGTGACGGCGCTGATCGCCTTCACCTATTGGAACACCAAGCGCGCGCTGGATGCCCAGACCGATCAAATCATCGAGGCGGAGATCACCGGTCTTTCGGAGCAGTACCAGCAGCTCGGTCTGCGCGGCCTCGCCGATGTCGTGATCAGTCGCTCGGCGCATGGCGGGCCCGGCCTCTATCTTCTGGCCAACCGCTACAAGCAGCCGATCGTCGGCAATCTCGATGCGTGGCCCCCCAATGGCGAAAGGCCGAGCAGCTTCGTCGATTTCGACTATCAGCGCCGCGTCGAGAATCAACTCGAAACGCGCGAGGCGCGCGGCCGCGTCTTCGCGCTGCCCGGCGGCTTCTTCCTTCTCGTGGCGCAGGACGTGCACGAGCGCTATTTGACCGAGCGGCTCTTCACCACCACGCTGCCCTGGACGGTCGGTCTGGTTCTCCTGCTCGGCTTGATCGGCGGCGCGCTGATGAGCCGCAACATGCTGGTGCGCCTGGAGCAGATCAACCGCACCACCACGGAGATCATCGACGGCGATCTGTCCCGCCGCGTCGCGGTGAGCGACGCGCATGACGAATTCGACGCGCTGGCCGAGAATCTCAATGCCATGCTCG
>CAZMHP010000125.1:0-8373 GCA_964566095.1 uncultured Rhizobium sp.
ACGCCGTCGCGCGCGGAATAGGCGCAGAAGTCCGAGCCGAGCGAGGGATCGCGCTCGCCGAACGCGTCGCGCTCGAAATGGCCGATGAAGAGCGGACAGACGAAGCCCGAGGCATGCACCTTGGCGTCGTCGCCGGCATCCTTGAAGGCGTCGATGTCGGTGGTTTGAGCGAGCGCCGGCGACAGGCCGAGCGCTAGCGCGACCAGCGCGATCCGGATCAATGCCGTCGACATTAGCGGTTCTCGGATAGGCTTCGCGGCAACTCTATCAGAGGCGCGGCGAGGGCAACATGCGCCAACGGGCGTCAGGCTTACTTGTTCTCAATATGTTTCTGGGCGATACTGTTGTAATGAGTGATACGGGCGACAATTTGGTTCTTGAGCATTTGCGGCACATTCGCGGAGCCGTCGATGAGCTACGCATCGACGTGAAGGAGGTGAAGACGCGCCTCAGCTTTCTGGAAGGGCAAGTCGCCGGCCTTCAGGGACAGTATGCGCACGTTTCCACGCGCATCGACCGTGTTGACGATCGGCTCGAAAAGATCGAGCGGCGCATTGGACTGATCGACGCCTAGTTCCGGCTTTCGCGCCGCGCGAGGAAGGCCAGGCGCTCGAACAGATGCACGTCCTGCTCGTTCTTGAGCAGCGCACCGTGGAGCGGCGGGATCAGCTTGGTCGGGTCCTTCTCGCGCAGCATCTCCGGCGAGATGTCCTCGTTCAGCAATAGCTTCAGCCAGTCGAGCAGTTCGGACGTCGACGGCTTCTTCTTCAGGCCCGGCACATCGCGGATCTGGTAGAAGACGTTGAGCGCTTCGCTCACCAGCTTCTGCTTGATGTTCGGATAGTGCACATCGACGATCTTCTGCATCGTCTCGCGCTCGGGGAATTTGATGTAGTGGAAGAAGCAGCGGCGCAGGAACGCGTCCGGCAGCTCCTTCTCGTTGTTGGAGGTGATGAGGATGATCGGGCGGACCGCCGCCTTGATCGTCTCGCCGGTCTCGTAAACGAAGAACTCCATGCGGTCGAGTTCGAGCAGAAGGTCGTTGGGGAATTCGATATCGGCCTTGTCGATCTCGTCGATCAACAGGACGGGGCGGCCCTTCATTTCGAAGGCTTCCCACAGCTTGCCCTTGCGGATGTAGTTCTTGACGTCCTTCACCCGCTCCTCGCCGAGCTGGCTGTCGCGCAGGCGCGTGACGGCATCGTATTCGTAGAGGCCCTGGATCGCCTTGGTGGTCGACTTGACGTGCCAGGTGATGAGCGGCGCCTTCATCGCGTCCGCGACCTGGAAGGCCAGTTCGGTCTTGCCGGTGCCGGGCTCGCCCTTGATGAGGAGCGGGCGCTCCAGCGTGATCGCCGCGTTGACCGCGATCTTCAGATCGTCGGTCGCGACATAGCGTGAGGTACCTTCGAAACGCGGGCCTGCCATCGTGCTCTCTTTGCAATGGGAAATAGCGCAAGACGAAAGCGTAGGTGGCGGAAGGGGATGGCGCAAGGGCGCGCCCAAAGCTGACGCGGCGGAGCGATAATCGTCGATTCAGGACCGGATTCAGCTTAGATTTGCGGCAAACGGGGGACGTGCATGAATTGGATGTTGATCGCGGCCGCGCTCGGCGCCGGCACAGTGGCGACCTTCACCGACTGGCTGTTCATGGGCGTGCTCTATCACGACGCTTACAACACCCATCCCGAGATCTGGTGGCCCGGCATCCGCGAGGGCACCGAGCGCCGCGCCATCATCTGGTCGAGCATCATCGGCTATGTCATGAGCGGCGCGATCGTGGTGCTGTGCGCGATCGCCGGGGCGCGCGGCGTAGCCGCGGGGCTCGAGATTGCGGCGCTCGCCTGGATCGCGGGGCCGCTGGTCGTGCTGTCGATCAACGGCTTCTTCGTCAAGATCGATCCGAAGATCACCTTCGCCCATTGCCTGGGCTGGCTGGCGCGCATGGCGCTGGCCGGCGCCGCGGCCGGTTATGCGTTGAGTCTGTCCTGAAATCGTCACGGCGGAGACGACGATGACCAAGTCGGTCTGGCTTGCGGTGCTGGCGTTGGTCGTGCCCCCGATGTCGGCCGCCGCGACGCCGCCGGACCGCCTGGCATGGGACGTGTTCGTCACCATGGTGGCGCCGGCCCGGCCGCCCAAGGACAAGGCCGTCGCGTTCGAGACCTGGGCGTCGGACGACGACATCTACAACGCCGGCGATCGTCCGCGCTGGCCGGCCGGCGGCAGTAAATTGCTGCGTCCCAGCCTGGCGGCAGCGGCGGAAGCGCAAGCGTTGCAGGCCGCGCCGCCCGCCGGCTGCGCGCCGCGCGACGGCAAGGCGGGCGACTTCCCACCCGGCGCCTGCATCGGCGAGGAGGTGCAGCACAATCGTCCCGTCTTCGACGCGATCGTGGCCCAAGGGCTTTTCAGCAAGGCCGGGCTGGTGGCGGCGTTCCAGACCAGCAAGCCCATCGCGTTTCCGCCCGACGCGATCGTGGTCAAGGCCGATTGGGCGCTGGTGAGCGACGTGCTGCGCTGGAAACGGGAGCCCTACAAGACGGTGGAGGCGGTCCGCCGCGCCTTCTACACCAACGTCGCCACCATGAACGGAAAGCGCGGCGAATACGCCCTGCTCGGCCTTTCCGTCCAGAGCAAGGCGCTGCCGCGATGGCTGTGGATGACGTTCGAGCATCGCAGCAATCCGGGACGCTGCGACATCATCGGCTGCCATGACAGCTTCGGCGCGACGCTCGCCGATGTGCCGGGCCGCGCGGCGGCGAACACCGATTATGGCCCCTGCGCGAAGACGCCGGCGCTGCTCGCGCTGTTCGCGCAGCGTCGGCTCGATCCGGTCTGGATCAATTATTGCCTCAAGGGCACGCAGGTCGATTTCACCATCAGCGGACGACCCACCATCCTCGCCAATTCGGTGATCGAACGGATGAACAAGGGGGTCGCGGTGCCCGACACGTCCTGCATCACCTGTCACGCCTATGCGGCGTTCGATGCCACGGGCGTCCCAAACGGATCGGTGCTGCCATGGCATCCGATCGGCGCCTTCGATCCCAAGCTGCTGCACGGCGGCAAACAATACGACTATATGTGGGGCCTGCTGGCGGCGCATTGATCGCGGGCCGTGAGCGACCCTACACTCATCCGCGCCACGCTGCGTTGTGTACGCGTTGCGTCCCCACCGACTTGAGCCTCGCTCGCCAAGGGTCCTTCGCCATGACGGTTGCGCACGTCTACACGGTCGCGTTCCAGGGCATCGAGGCCCGCGAGGTGGACGTGCAGGTCCATATCGGCGAGGGCGGCGGCGGCCAGTTCAACATCGTGGGCCTGGGCGACAAGGCGGTTGGCGAGAGCAAGGAGCGGGTGCGCGCGGCGCTCGCCGCCATCGGACTGGCGCTGCCCTGGCAGCGTATCACGGTGAACCTGGCGCCGGCCGATCTGCCCAAGGAAGGAAGCCACTACGATCTGCCGATCGCGCTGGGCCTTCTGGCCGCGATGGGCGTGCTGCCGGCCAGCGAGATGGCGAACTATGTGGCGCTGGGCGAGCTGTCGCTCGACGCGCAGATCACCGCGGTCGCGGGCGTGCTGCCGGCGGCGCTCGCGGCCTCGACCCAGCAGCGCGGATTGATCTGTCCCGCAGCCTGCGGCGCCGAAGCGGCCTGGGCCGGCGATTTGGAAATCGCCGCCGCGCCGTCGCTGATCGCACTCGTCAATCACATCAAGGGCCATCAGGTCTTGAGCCGGCCGGTGGCGCGGCTGGCCGACGATGCCGTCACCGCGCCCGATCTGAAGGACGTGAAGGGCCAGGAGACCGCCAAGCGCGCGATCGAGATCGTGGCGGCGGGCGGGCACAATCTTCTGATGATCGGTCCTCCCGGCGCCGGCAAGTCGATGCTGGCGCAGCGCCTGCCCGGCCTCCTGCCGCCGCTCGACGCGCGCGAGGCGCTGGAGCTTTCCATGGTGCAGAGCCTGGCGGGCGAATTGCCGGGCGGCACGATTTCGCGGCGGCGGCCGTTCCGCAATCCGCATCATTCGGCCTCGATGGCGGCGCTGACCGGCGGCGGTTTGCGCGTCAAGCCGGGCGAGGTGAGCCTGGCGCACCTTGGCGTGCTGTTTCTCGACGAGCTTCCCGAGTTTCAACGCGGCGTACTCGACTCGTTGCGCCAGCCGATCGAGACCGGCGAGGCGGTGGTGGCGCGCGCCAATGCGCATGTGCGTTTTCCCGCGCGTTTCCAACTTGTCGCCGCGATGAATCCGTGCCGCTGCGGCTATCTGAGCGACCCGGCGCAAGCCTGCGGCCGCGCGCCCAAATGCGCCGTCGACTACCAGTCGCGCATTTCCGGGCCGTTGTTCGACCGCATCGACGTCCATGTGGAGGTGGGCGGCGTCTCGGCCGCCGATCTCGCCCTGCCGCCGCCCTCGGAAAGCAGCGCCGATGTGGCCGCGCGGGTGGCGAAGGCACGCGACATCCAGCGGGCGCGCTATGACGGAAAAGCCGTGCGCACCAATGCGGAAGCGGAAGGCGAACTGCTCGACGCCGTCGCGGCACCCGATGCGGCCGGGGCGCGGCTGCTGAGCGAGGCGGCGGACGCGATGAAGCTGACGGCACGCGGCTATCACCGCGTGCTCAAAGTGGCGCGCACGATCGCCGATTTGGCGGGCGCCGCCGGCGTCGGGCGGCCGCACATTGCCGAGGCGCTGTCCTATCGCAAGGTCCAGTTCCGGCAATAAAGACGTCGGCTCGGAACTATTGTTTCCGCAACCCGTTTCTTGCCCGACCCCAAGCGAGGAAGCGCGATGCGCGGTGTGACGGTTCTTGGAATTCTGCTCGTTGTGCTCGGTGTCGGCGCCCTGCTGTTCGGCCACTTCACCTATAGCGAGACCAAGCCCGTGCTGAAGGCCGGGCCGCTTCAGATCAATTCGCAGGAAGATCACACCATTTGGATTCCAACCGCGGCGGGCGCGGTGGTGATCCTGGCCGGGCTGGGCCTGCTGGCGGCCGGCCGCCGCACCTGACACCCACTCCCGGCAAGCGCCGCGATCTGGACTCGTGATATCCGTTCGGATATCACGACGGACGGCCATCCGGGGGGATTTGCGATGTCTATTCATAGAGTCTTGCGCGCCGCGCTGGCGGCGGCATTCCTGGCGTTCATGCCGGTCGCCGCGCAGGCGGCGAGCATCACGGTGTTCGCGGCCGCGTCGCTGACCGACGCGCTGAACGACGTCGGCAAAGCGTACAAGGCCAAGACCGGCAACGACGCGGTATTCTCCTTCGCGGCCTCCTCCGTGCTGGCCAAGCAGATCGAAGCATCGGGCGGCGCCGATGTCTTCCTCTCCGCCGATACCGATTGGATGGACTATCTCGACAAGAAGGGTCTGCTCGCGCCGGGGACGCGCAAGACGCTGCTCGGCAATCATCTGGTCGTCGTGGCGCCGGTGGGACAGAACGCCTCGCTGCTGGTGGACGGCAAGTTCGATTTTGCCGGCGCGCTGCATGGCGGCAGGCTCGCGGTCGCCGATCCCGCCTCGGTACCGGCCGGCAAATACGCCAAGGCGTCGCTGACGCGGCTGGGCGCCTGGGACGCGGTGAAGGGCCAGCTCGCGCCGGCCGAGAATGTGCGCGCGGCGCTGGCCTATGTGGCGCGCGGCGAGGCGCCGCTCGGCATCGTCTATTCCACCGATGCGCTGGCCGAGCGGAAGGTGCATGTCGTCGCCATCCTGCCCGACAGCACGCACGCGCCGATCCTCTATCCCGCCGCGCTGACAAAGGACGCCAAGCCGGAGGCGAAATCCTTCCTCGATTTCCTGAACGGTCCACAAGCCACCGCGATCTTCGCGAAGGACGGGTTTGTGCTGTTGATCACCAAGCCCTGACACTGCGTGCGACGGCGCTTTCTCATTCCGGCGATGCAATCCACCTGACGACGATCCGGCCGCTATGACATGCTGGCGACGGCTTGGCGGATCGCGCGCCATGCCGTAAGGATTGGCGCGACGCGTCCGGGGGGAACGTATGGCCGATCCCAAGAAGAAGCGGCGGTTCCGCGCCGTCCATCTGCTGCTGTCGATCCCTTATGTCGCGATGCTGTGGGTGCCGTCCTACAACCGCACCCTGCCGATGCTGGCGGGCATTCCGTTCTTCTACTGGTACCAAATGCTGTGGATCGTGCTGGGCGTCGCCATCCTGATCCCGGTCTATTTCGCCGATGAGCGCGAGGACGGCCGATGAACACGGTCGCCGTTACGATCTTCGTCGCGCTCTTCAGTCTCGTCACCGTGCTCGGCTTCGTCGCGGCGCGCTGGCGGCGCGGCGATCTGGGCGAACTCGACGAGTGGGGCCTGGGCGGTCGGCGCTTCGGCACCGTGGTCACCTGGTTCCTGCTGGGCGGCGATCTCTACACCGCTTACACCTTCATCGCCGTCCCGGCCGTGATGTTCGGCGCCGGTGCCAGCGGCTTCTTCGCCGTGCCCTACACCATTCTGGTCTATCCGATCGTCTACGCGATCTATCCGCGCCTGTGGTCGGTGGCGAAGGCCAAGGGTTACGTGACGGCCGCGGATTTCGTGCGCGGCCGTTTCGGCAACGGCACGCTCGCATTGGCCGTGGCGGTGACCGGCATCGTCGCCACCATGCCGTATATCGCGCTGCAGCTTGTCGGCATGGAGGTCGCGATCGCCGGCCTCGGCATCAACATGGACGTCGCCGTACCGGGCTTCGGGGTGGTGCACGACCTGCCGCTGCTCATCGCCTTCGTCGTGCTGGCGATCTACACCTATTCGAGCGGCTTGCGCGCGCCGGCGCTGATCGCGCTGGTGAAGGACGCGCTGCTTTACATCACCGTGATCGCGGCGATCATCATCATCCCGTCGCAGCTCGGCGGTTTCGGCAAGATCTTCGCCGCGGCAAATCCCAAGACGCTCATCCTGGGCGCGGCGACCGCGACGAACATGGGACCGCAGGCGGCCTATGCCACGCTGGCGCTCGGCTCGACGCTGGCGCTGTTCCTCTATCCGCATGCGGTGACGGGGCTGCTGAGTTCATCGAGCCGACACGTCGTGCGGCGCAACGCGGTGGTACTGCCGGCCTATTCCTTCGCGCTTGGCCTGATCGCGCTCTTGGGCACGATGGCGATCGCGGCGGGCGTCAAGTCGATGCCGCAGTTCGCCGCGGGCTTCAAGACCTTCGGCAATCAATATGCGGTGCCGGCGCTGTTCCTGCATGCCTTCCCGAGCTGGTTCGTCGGCATCGCCTTCGCGGCCATCGCCATCGGCGCGCTGGTGCCCGCCGCGATCATGTCGATCGCCTGCGCCAATCTCTTCACCCGCAACATCTATCGCGAATACATCGATCCCAGCTGCAAGCCGGCGCGCGAGGCGCAGGTTGCCAAGATCGCGTCGTTGGTGGTGAAGCTCGGCGCCCTGCTGTTCATCATCGAGCTGCCGACGACCTTCGCCATCCAGCTTCAGCTTCTGGGCGGGATCATCATCATCCAGACGCTGCCGAGCGTGATCTTCGGGCTTTACACCAACCGCCTCAATCCCTGGGCGCTGCTCACGGGCTGGGCGGTCGGCATCGGATCGGGCACTTGGATGGCCGCGCGCTTGAGCTTCAAGCTGTCGATTTTTCCGGTGAGCCTCTTGGGCTACACGATCCCTTGCTATGCGGCGGTGGCGTCGCTGGCGCTCAACATCGCGGTCAGTGCCGGCTTGAGCTGGGTGTTCAACGCGGTGCTGCGCACCCCGCCCTCGGATGCGACGGCGGAGGCGGATTACGCATGACGATATCCGGCCCGCGATCCGCGAGCCGGTATCGGTCATGTTCAAGCGGCGATCAGCGGTTCAGCCAACCGTGATTGCTGTCGCGGTTGTGGCCCCAGCGATGGAAATTCTGGCCGTGACTGCGGTAGTTGTCGCGCTCCGCGTTGTTGCGCCAGGAATGCCAGCGATGACCGGTATCCCAATAGCCATCATTGTAGCCGAAGGCGATCGCGCCGATATCCACCGACAGGCTTGTGCCGCCACCATGGCGGTGATTGTCGTTGGCGAAATTCATGCCGGCGGCACCGGCGGCGCCGGCGCCCAGCGCGAGAGTGGTCGCGGCAAGCAACAGGCTTATCTTGTTCAACATTGTCTTGTCCTTGAAGGAATGCCGGCGCGAGGTTCCGAAGGGAAATAGCGCTGGATAGGGTGTGCGCCCATGGCGCCAACTCGCTAAGGGAACTCGGTCGCGGCGTATTCGATCCGGCAGCGCCGGAACTCTTTGCTATCGCATCGGATAGGGCGTAAGGTCCGGCCGCCTTCAGAAAGATCATTGGTGCAACAGCTCTTCGAGCAAGTCGAAGATGCGCGCGCGCTCGCGCAAATCATCGTGGACAC
>CAZMHP010000126.1:0-1746 GCA_964566095.1 uncultured Rhizobium sp.
CGACACCAAGGGCGTGATCTGGCGCGGCCGCACCAACGGCATGAACCAGTGGAAGAGCGCGCACGCGATCGACACCGACGCGCGCACCCTGGCCGACGCGATGAAGGACAGCGACGTGTTCTTAGGCTTGTCCGTCAAGGGCGCGGTGACCGCGGCGATGGTCAAGTCGATGAAGAAGGCGCCGATCATCTTCGCGATGGCCAATCCCGATCCCGAGATCACGCCGGAGGAGGTCAAGGCGGTGCGCTCCGACGCGATCGTGGCGACGGGGCGCAGCGACTATCCCAACCAGGTGAACAACGTGCTCGGCTTTCCCTATATCTTCCGCGGCGCGCTGGACGTGCGCGCCAAGACGATCAACGAGGCGATGAAGATCGCCGCCGCCGAGGCGCTGGCGGAGCTGGCGCGCGAGGACGTGCCCGACGAGGTCGCCGCCGCCTATCGCGGGGCGCGCCCGGAATACGGTCCCGACTACATCATTCCGGTGCCGTTCGACCCGCGGCTTATCAGCCGTGTTTCGCGTGCCGTCGCGGAGGCGGCGATTCGGACCGGCGTGGCGCGGCGCGAGATCAAGGATCTGGACGCCTATTCCTTCCAGCTTTCGGCGCGGCTCGATCCCAGCGCGGCGCTGTTCCAACGCATCACGTCAAGCGTGCGCGCCCAGCCCAAGCGCGTCGTATTCGCGGAAGGCGAGGAGGAATCGGTGATCCGCGCCGCGGCCGCGTTCCAGAATTCGGGGCTCGGCAAGGCGATCCTGGTGGGGCGCGAGGAGATCATCAAGACCGGCATCAAGCGCGCGGGCATCGACGAGCACTCCCTCGAAATCCGCGTGCCGCATTCGGCGCAGGACGCACAGCCCTATATCGAGGCGCTTTACAAGCGGCTGCAGCGGCGCGGCGCGCTCTATCGCGACGCAGTGCGGCTGGTGACCAACGACCGCAACGTCTATGGCGCCTCGATGCTGGCCAGGGGCGACGCCGATGCGATGGTGACCGGCGTGACGCGCAGCTATGCCGCGGCGCTGACCGACGTGCGGCTGGTGCTCGATCCGCCCAAGGGCGAGCGGCCGATCGGCGTGATGCTGATCTTCGCGCGCGGACGGCTCGTGCTGGTCGCCGACACCTCGGTGCACGAGATGCCGACATCGGAGGAGCTGGCGGACATCGCCATCCAGACCGCCGGCGTCGCGCGGCGCTTCGGCTTCACGCCGCGCGTCGCCATGCTGGCGTCGTCGACCTTCGGCTTTCCGCGCTCCGAACGCTCCGAGCGCATCGTGGAAGCGGTGCACATCCTCGACAATCGCGGCGTCGATTTCGAATATGACGGCGAGATCGCGGTGGACGTGGCGCTCGACCGCGAGAAGATGCTGCTCTATCCGTTCTGCCGCCTGACCGACACCGCCAATGTGCTGATCATGCCGGCGATCCATTCGGCGGCGATCTCCACGCGCCTGCTCTCCCAGCTCGGCGGCGTGACGATGATGGGGCCGCTTCTGGTCGGACTCGAGAAGTCGGTGCAGATCGCGCCGCTCGGCGCCAAGATGAGCGAGATCTACAACGCCGCCGTGATCGCGGCGCTGTGAGAGCTAGGGCGCAATAAGCGACACCGAAGGGAAGTACGTTCGATATCGAGTGGGATCACGCGTCAGGAGCCGATAGCCGCCAACCGCAGCGTGCGCCCCGATAAAAAAATCTGGCAGCGGCGAGCGTCGCTCGCCACCGCGACGTCGATATTGCCGATACGCCT
>CAZMHP010000126.1:1756-8365 GCA_964566095.1 uncultured Rhizobium sp.
CTTTGCGGCCAAAAATGCCGCTTCATAGGGAATAATTTCGCGCTCGATCCAGGCGGGAATCGCGGCCTCAACGAGTTCGACGGCGTCATAGCCCACCGATAGTTCGGCGTAGACGACGAGATTGATGAGGAGACGTTCGCGATCCGCTACATCGCGCAACGCCGAATACGACCAGTCGAACCACTCCGATGGTCCCAAAATGACGTCCAGCAGAACGTTGCTGTCGACGAGAACGCCGGGCACTATTCGCCGCCGCGGGTCAAGGCCATGATTTCGTCCGTCGTCATCTTTATGGGATGGGCGCGCCCAAAACGCCGCAGATGTTCGACCAGCATTTCGCCGCGCGACTTTGCGTTGATTTTACCCTTGGCCTTCGTGGCACGGACGAGACTCAGCTTGCCTTTGCCGTCGTAGACAAAATCGACCTCAGTGTTCGGCAGCAATCCGGTCTTTTCGCGAAGATGGGCCGGGATCGTGACCTGGCCCTTGCTGGTGATACGCATCGGGTGACTTTCTTACCTGGTTACGTAATAATAGCGCGAGGCACGTGGGGCGGCAATCGTCATGCGCGCACGAACGGCCGCAGGATCATGCCCAGCATGACCAAGCTCACGAACGCCCGATAGAAGGCGAGCGTGGCGGCGATCGGCGGATAGTTCGGATTGGGCTCGATCTGCGACAGCTGGCAGCCGAACGCCGCCGGGATGTCGATGGTGGCGGCGTTGAGCGTCTCGTTCAGCCAGAGCTGTGCGAGCTGCTGCGCGCGGCCCTGCTCCGGCGAATAGCCCTCATGCCCGAAGGTCTTCAGATGCGCCGCGCCCATCAGCGCCCAGGTGCAGTTGGGCGTGACGTGGCGCAGGCCGTAGCGGCCGAATTCGCCATAGGCTGTACCGGGCGCGGCGACGAAGCTGACGCTGGCATGGTCGTACTGCGTCGTCTCGCGCTCCAGAAACGTGCCCAGCGCCACCAGCGCGAAGGGCATGGCGAGGATGCCGAGCACGCCCACCACGTAGAGATGCCAATAGAAATCGCGGTTGCGAAAAGCGTGCACGATCGGGACGGCGATCAGCAGCACCAGCGCCGGTCCCCAGATCCAGGTCGCCGAGTCGCGCACCGCGCTGAAGATGTCGAAGAAGAAGACGTCGGAATCGCCCAGCACGTCCGCCAGATCGAAAGTCGCGAGAAAGCCCGGCGGCATCCACCACAGGCTGGCGATCCAGCTTGCCGCCAGCACCAGCGCGAGGAGAAAGGGCGCGAGCAACCAAAGGTCGAGATGCCAGCCCTCGCCGCCCCGCAGGCGGCGAAGGCTGGCGCCGATCTCCGCCACGCCGCGCCAGAGCGCGAGCAGCCACAGCACGACCAGGCTGAGCGCGCAGATCTTGAGCAGGATGAATTCGGTCGTCATGGCCCCTCGCCCTTCCCCGCAGTGCAGCGGCCCAGCGTGTCCAAATTGCGGCGGGCGCGGCGCAAGGCGCATGACGCAAGCTGGGAAATGCGGCAAGCTGCGCCCGCTTTCAGCCAGGTTTTTCCATGACCGTAGCCGCCTTCATCGAACGCATCTGGGACGACGAGATTCTTCCGATCCTGACCGACTACATCCGCATCCCGAACAAGTCGCCGCACTTCGATCCCGATTGGCAAGCGCATGGCCATATGGACAAGGTCGTGGCGATGTTCGAGGGCTGGGCCAAGAAGAAGCTCGATGGCGTACCGGGCGCGACGGTCGAGGTGGTGCGCCTCAAGGGCCGCACGCCGCTGATCTTCATGGAAATCCCCGGCACGGCGCCAGAGAACATCGAATCCACGGTGCTGCTCTACGGCCATCTCGACAAGCAGCCCGAGATGAAAGGCTGGGCCGAGGGCACCGGGCCGTGGACGCCCGTGGTCAAGGACGACAAGCTCTATGGCCGCGGCGGCGCCGACGACGGCTATGCGATGTTCGCCTCGCTGGCCGCGATCCTGAAGCTGCGGGCGGAGGGCACGGCGCATGCGCGCTGCGTCGTCTGCATCGAGGCGTGCGAGGAATCGGGCAGCTACGACCTGCCCGCCTATATCGATCATCTGGCGCCGCGCATCGGCACGCCCGACCTCGTCATCTGTCTCGACAGCGGCTGCGGCAATTACGAGCAGCTCTGGCTGACGACGTCGCTGCGCGGCATCGCGATGGGCAACCTGACGGTCCGTGTACTGACGGAAGGCGTGCATTCCGGCGACGCCAGCGGCCTGGTGCCGTCCTCCTTTCGCATCGCGCGCACGCTTTTGAGCCGCATCGAGGACGAGGCGAGCGGCCAGATGAAGCTGGACGAGCTCTACGTGCAGGTGCCGCCCGACCGGCTGGAACAGGCGCGGTCCTGCGCCGCCATCCTGGGCGAGGAAGTCTATACCAAGATGCCCTTCGCCGGATCGACGCAGCCGATGGCGTCCGATCTGACCGAGTTGATCCTGAACCGCACCTGGCGGCCGCAGCTCAGCGTCACCGCGATGGACGGCTATCCGCTGCCCAAGGACGGCGGCAATGTGCTCTTGCCCTACTCCACCGCCAAGCTTTCGATCCGCCTGCCGCCGACCTGCGACGCGGCCAAGGCGACCGGCGCAATCAAGGCGAAGCTGGAGGCCGAGCCGCCCTATGGCGCGATCGTCGAATTCGAGGCCGAGGAGGGCCAGTCGGGCTGGAACGCGCCGACGCTGGCGCCGTGGCTGGAAGCGTCTCTGAAGAAGGCCAGCCAAGCGAATTTCGGCAAGCCGGTCGCCTTCATGGGCGAAGGCGGATCGATCCCGTTCATGGGCATGCTGGGTGAGAAATTCCCCAAGACGCAGTTCGTGATCACCGGCGTGCTCGGTCCGCAATCCAACGCCCACGGTCCCAACGAATTCCTGCACATCCCGACCGCGAAAAAGGTGACCGGCTGCATCGCCGACATTCTTCAGGACCACGCCCAGCAAAGGATGTGAGAAGCCGAAGTATTCGTCGCGAATTCTTCCATTTGTCTTGCGTCTACATCGCGCTTCTACTTAGAGTGGCGGCTCAAGACCAAGACGGGGGATGTCATGGCGGCAGCCACGAAGAAGCGGGCGCGTGGGCGGACGGCGGCAAAGCGGTCGCAGGGCGCATCGGGGGCCACGGCAACGACCGTGCGCGCCTGGGAGGAAGATCCGTCCTCCGGCACCACCATCGACCGGCCGGTGCCGAACCTGGCCAAGCGACCGCTCGCGCTGAGCTTTCCGCCGCGCGGCCCGGCCCCCGGGGCCTATCGGCCGGGCACCGCCGAATTCCGCTATTGGACCGCCGCGGAGGCGCTGCGCCGCGCCGCGGATTTCTGGGCGCCGCGCGTTCCGTCCAAGAATTGGCAGATCGGACCGACCCTGCCGGTGATCTTGGACGAGGGCGAGGACCTGAACGCCTATTACGATCGCAAGGCCCTGAACTTCTTTCACGGCGACGGACCGGGCGGCACCGTCTATTCGGGCGAAAGCCCCGACGTCATCTGCCACGAACTCGGCCACGCGGTGCTGGACTCGATCAAGCCGGAGCTTTGGGACGCGGCATCGGACGAGGCCGCGGCGTTTCACGAGGCCTTCGGCGACATGAGCGCCATCCTGTCGGCCCTGCAGCTGCCCTCGCTTCGAAGCTCCATCCTGTCCGACACCAAGGGACATCTGTACCGCAGCACGCGCCTGTCGCGCCTGGCCGAGCAGCTCGGCGACGCGATCCGCGCGGTGCAGCCCGACGCGGTCGATCGCGACTGCCTGCGCAATGTCGTGAACTCCTTCACCTACACCGATCCGCTGCGCCTGCCGCAGAGCGCCCCGGCCTCGCAGATATCGTCCGAGCCGCATTCCTTCTCGCGCGTGTTCAGCGGCTCGTTCTTCGAGGCGCTGGCCGGCATGCTGGCGGCGAAAGCCGCCAAGCCGGAAGCACCCACCGAACAGGAGCTGCTGGCGACCGCCAACGACGCCGCCGACATCCTCATCGCCGCCGTGCGGCACGCCTCGGTGGTGCCGAACTTCTACGCGCAAGTGGCGGCCGGCATGGTCGGCGAGGCCGCGCATTACAATGCCAAATATCCGGCGGTGCTGAAGGGCGTCTTCGTGCGCCGCTCCATCCTGTCGCTGCGCTCGGCGCTGCACGTCGAGGCTTTGCATTCGGCCACGGCGGGCGCGCGCAACAAGCGCATCGCCAAGCCGGGCGTGCTGGAGAAGATCGCGCTGGCCGGCCAGGTCTACAATCTGCAGCAGCCGCTGCTGGTGCATGTGGCGGGCCAGCCGCGCTCCTATGTCGTGGACTCCGGCCACGATGTGCTGGGTCAGTGGGAACCGCCCAGTTCCGCGACCGCCGCGCGCGCCTTCGTCGACAATCTGTTCCAGCGCGGTTCGGTCGAGCACGTCGAGCATAAGGCCGGCATGGCCTATATGAACCATGGCCGCCGGCTGAAGACCCATCGCGTGCGCCCCAAGCGCGACGACAACCTGCATCTGGAGAGATGCATGTTCGACTGCAATTTCTGCTATGGTGGGCGCCGATGAGACAGAGGTCGGTCGGCGATGGCAAAGCGCGCCAAGGCGAAATCCGGTAAGACGACGTCCGGCAAGACGACTGGCAAAGCCAAGAGCACGGCGGGCAAATCCGCGGGCGGCGGCAAGAAGGCCGGCGTGGCCGCGGCGGCGAAGCAATCCTTCGTCTCGGGACTGGTCGCGCGCGGCGAGGCCAAGCGGGCGCCCAAGGGAAACCTGCCGTCCGGCGCCACGCATGAAATCGTCGGCGTGGACGAGGCCGGCGCGCCGACGGTGGTGCGTCGCCGGTTCTCGGCGTTCTAAGTCCGGGCAGCTTTGAAGCGCCAGCAGGTGATCCGCCGGGTGCGCTCGCACGTTTTAAAAGCGAAACCCTTCGCGGTGGCCGCGCCATGACCTTCATCGACCACGCACCGGACCGCCCTGGCGGCGGCTATGGCATGCTTGCCGCTTTGCTCGCCGCGACGCTCGCCGTCGGCGCGATCGGCGGATGGGCGACCGCCGGCGAGATCCCCGGCTGGTACGCCGGCCTCGCCAAGCCCGGCTTCAACCCACCCAATGGCGTGTTCGCGCCGGTGTGGACCGCGCTGTACATCCTGATGGCCGTCGCGGCGTGGCGGGTGGGACGTATCGCGGGCGCGACCTCGCGGCCGCTGCTCCTGTTTTACGTCCAACTGGCCTTGAACCTCGCCTGGTCCTTCATCTTCTTTCGCGCGCACGCCCTCGGCTGGGCGCTGGTCGAGATCGGGATCCTGCTGGCCGCGATCGTTGCGACGGCATGGGCTTTCGCGCGGCGCGACCGCGTGGCGGGCCTGCTGCTCGTGCCCTATATCGCCTGGGTCTGCTTCGCCTCGGTCCTGAACGCCGCGGTGTGGCGGTTGAACTGAGGCCCGGGCCGGAAAATCCTGGATTGTGAGCCGCTTGCACCCGCCGCCCCCGGGGCGCAGATACAGAATCCCGGTTCCGCGGCCTTGCCGCCGCGCCACCCCCTCCCTATATAGCCCATGACACGGCAAGGGCCATTTTGGGGCTTTTGCCGCGGTCTTTCATGCTAGGGGACGGCCCGGAGGGCGCTTCTTTAGAAGGCCAGGAACCCGTCCGCCAAAGGTAAGGAACAAGACATGGCAAAAGTCATCGGTATCGATCTCGGCACCACCAATTCGTGCGTCGCGGTCATGGAGGGCTCGGCCCCCAAAGTCATCGAAAACGCGGAAGGCGCGCGCACCACGCCCTCCATCGTGGCCTTCGCCCAGGACAGCGAACGCCTCATCGGACAGCCCGCCAAGCGGCAGGGCGTCACCAATCCCGAATTCACCTTCTTCGCGATCAAGCGCCTGATCGGCCGCCGGTTCGACGATCCGATGACCCAGAAGGACATCGGCATGGTCCCCTACAAGATCGTCAAGGCCGACAACGGCGATGCCTGGGTCCAGGGGCGCGACGGCAAGAAATTCAGCCCGTCGGAAGTCTCCGGCTTCATCCTGCAGAAGATGAAGGAAACCGCCGAGGCCCATCTGGGCGAGAAGGTCACCCAGGCGGTCATCACGGTTCCGGCGTACTTCAACGACGCGCAGCGCCAGGCGACCAAGGACGCCGGCAAGATCGCGGGCCTTGAAGTCCTGCGCATCATCAACGAGCCGACGGCGGCCGCGCTGGCCTATGGCATGGACAAGAAGGGCGCCGGCCAGACCATCGCGGTCTATGACCTTGGCGGCGGCACGTTCGACGTGTCGGTGCTGGAGATCGGCGACGGCGTGTTCGAGGTGAAGTCGACCAATGGCGACACCTTCCTGGGCGGCGAGGATTTCGACCAGCGGCTGGTCGGCTATCTGGCCGACGAGTTCAAGAAGGAAAACGGCATCGATTTGCGCGCCGACCGTCTCGCGCTGCAGCGTTTGAAGGACGCGGCCGAGAAGGCGAAGATCGAGCTTTCCTCCGCGCAGCAGACCGAGGTGAATCTGCCGTTCATCACGGCCGACGCGTCGGGCCCCAAGCATCTGACGATCAAGATCACGCGCGCCAAGCTCGAAGCGCTGGTCGACGATCTGATCCAGAAGACGGTCGGGCCGGTGAAGGCGGCGCTGAAAGACGCCGGCGTCA